>DATJHN010000330.1:0-7908 GCA_035493915.1 Bordetella sp. | reverse complement strand
ATGATCGGGCTGGCGGCCTGCGCGGCCAGCGGCGTATTCCTGCTGCTGGCCAATGCCTGGTCGCATATTCCCGCGCTAAGCCTGGCCGCGCTGATGGTGGGCCGCCTGGTGCTCGGTTTTGGTGAAAGCTGGGTCGGCACGGGCTGCATTACCTGGGGTATCGGCCGCGTGGGCGCAGCGCACACGGCGAAAGTGATTTCCTGGAACGGCATCAGTACCTATGGGGCGCTGGCGATCGGTGCGCCGCTGGGCGTGCAATTGCAGGCGCAATGGGGCTTCGGCACGGTTGGCGGTGCCGTACTGGCCGCCGGCCTGCTGGGACTGGCCCTGGCAGCACCGCGCGCCAGGGTGGCCGTGGTCGGCGGCACGCGCATGGCTTTTTCGCAGGTCGTGGCCCGTGTCCTTCCACACGGTCTGGCATTGGGCCTGGCGTCGGTGGGGTTCGGCTCTATCGCCGCCTTTGTCACGCTGTACTACGCCTTCCATCAGTGGGGCGGCGCGGCCCTGTCGCTCAGTGTGTTCGGCTCCTTCTTTATCGGTGCGCGTCTGCTGCTGGGCAGCACTATCGGGCGTTTTGGGGGCTTTCGGGTTGCCATCCTGTCGATCGGCGTGGAAATCCTTGGCCTGCTGCTGCTGTGGCTGGCGGCGGCTCCGTGGATGGCTTTGGCAGGCGCGGCGCTGGCTGGCTTCGGCTTTTCGCTTGTGTTCCCGTCGCTGGGCGTGGAGGCCGTGAACCGCGTGCCGGCCGGCAACCGGGGCGCGGCCCTGGGTGCGTATTCGGCCTTTCTCGACTTATCGCTGGGCATCACGGGCCCCGTGGCCGGGTTGATCGTCACCGGTTTCAGCTACCCGGCGATCTTCCTGTTCGCCGCCCTGGCGGCGGTGGCCGCGATGGCGATTGCCCTGGCGTTGCAGCACACCTTGCGCCGGCAGTCGATAGCGCCGAGGGTGGATGCATCCGGTGGCGCGACTGAACGGCAGATTATGTCGCCCCGGGAATCCGCGGCACTGAAATCCCGCCCCGCGCAATCCTTGCAGTCCCTGGAACCCGCGCAGTCCGTGCAAGCGGCCCACATCGTCCCGGCGGGTGGCGATTAAAGTGACAAGCACGCTGGCCGCGCCGCACACCTATCGGGAGACGATCAAGAAAAGCGTCTTCCTGGCGCACGCCGGACCGGCCACGGATGCGGAAACCGCGATGGCCTTTATCGCCGCGCATGGCGACCCTGGCGCCACGCACAATTGCTGGGCCTACCGGATCGGCGCGGCCTATCGCTTCAGCGACGACGGCGAACCGGGCGGCACCGCCGGCCGCCCGATGCTGCAGGCCATAGACAGCCAGGACTGCGACCGCGTGGTGGTAGTGGTGACCCGCTGGTACGGCGGTATCAATCTGGGTACAGGTGGTCTGGCGCGCGCTTATGGCGGCACGGCGGCGAATTGCCTGCGTCTGGCGCCGCGCGTGGAAATCATCGACGTGGTGAGCGCGACCTGCGCATGCTCTTACACCGATCTGCAGCACTTGAAGGCTCGCTTGGCGCAGGCGGGCGCGACCATCACGCGTGAAGACTTCGATGCCAACGGCGTGTCGCTGGCATTGTTGGTGCCGCGACACACGCTGGATGCGCTGAACGCCTGGTTCGTGAATTTCAGCCGTGGGCAAGCGTCGTTGCGCACGGACGATGACTCTGACGCACCGGCGGGCCGGTAAGTCGGCCGCGCAATCAGACCTGAGACGCGCGGCTCAACACTCTTCAGGCAGGCGCGCCCCCAGCAGGGGCGCGGCGATCTGGTTCGATCAGGCCTGGCCGCCTTCGGCGTCCTGCTTTTCCTGCGCTTCGGCGATGTCCTGGTGCACCTTTTCCATGTCCAGTTCCTTGACCTTGGCCAGCAGTTCGTTCAGCTGTCCTGCCGACAAGGCGCCCGGCTGCGAGAACAGCAGCACCTGTTCACGGAATACCATCAAGGTGGGAATGGAGCGGATGCCCAGCGCGCCCGCCAGTTCCTGCTCGACATCCGTATTCACCTTGGCAAAGGTCACGTCGGGATTTTCCGTCGCGGCCTTTTCGAAGACCGGCGCGAAGCCGCGGCAGGGGCCGCACCACGGTGCCCAGAAGTCGACGATCAATGTGCCTTCCGGCTTGATGGCTTCCTGGAAAGAATCCTTGTTCAGTTCGACGATGCTCATTCGATACGTCCTTGCCGTGTCTCGCGCGGCCTATGTGAGCCCCCTCGGGCTCTGAGTGGATAGAAAACCCGCACCGGCCGGTGCGGTCATGTATTCATGGTAGCTGACCTGTCAAGCAGGCCCTTTCATTGCGCGACAGCCGTACCGGCTTGTTGGCCCAGGCCGTGCGGCGCTTCGGACTGCTTGAGAGAGGCCACGATTTCATAGGATCGCAAGCGATCCGCGGGATCGTAGAAGTCGGAAACGATCATGACTTCGTCGGCCTGCGTGCGCGCGATCAAGGATTCCAGTTCGCGTTTCACGGTTTCCGGTCCACCGACGATGGATGCTCCCAGGCGCTGCTGAACCGCGGCTTTTTCCCATTCGTCCCAGACGGTGGACATGTCGTCCACCGGCGGCTGCAATTGCAGCCGGCGTCCGCGGACCAGTGACAGGAATTTCTGCTGCTGGGTGGTCGACTGGCGGCGGGCTTCCTCGTCCGTATCGGCGGCGATCACCGGCACGCCGATCATGGAATAAGGCTTGTCCAGCACATCGGAAGGCTTGAACAGATGCTTGTACAACTGCATGGCGGCCATGCCTTCCGGTGAAAAATGGCCCGCGAAGGAAAAGGGCAGGCCCAATTCCGCCGCCAGGCGCGCGCTGAAATCGCTGGATCCCAGCAGCCAGATCGGAATGTTCAGGCCTTCGCCGGGGATCGCGCGCACCGCTTGCGTCGGGTGCGCGGGCTGGAAGTACGAGCGCAGCTCTTCCAGCTGCGCCGGAAAGTTCAGACCGCTACGCGGATCCCGTCCCAACGCACGCTGCGTCAGGCCGTCGCTGCCGGGCGCGCGGCCCAGGCCCAGGTCGATACGGCCCGGGAACAGTGTTTCCAGCGTGCCGAATTGTTCGGCGATGATCAGGGATGCATGGTTGGGCAGCATGACACCGCCGGAGCCCACACGGATGGTGCGGGTATTCGCCGCCACCTGACCGATCAGCACGGCGGTGGCACTGCTGGCGATGCCGTTGATATTGTGGTGCTCGGCCAGCCAGAACCGGTTATATCCCAGCGCTTCGACATGCCGGGCCAGTTCCACTGTGTTACGGAACGCGTCCGCTGCCGTATGGCCTTGCGCGATGGGCGCGAGGTCCAGTACCGAGAACGGAATTTCTGACAAGGGCTTCATGGTTTTCCTCACGCCATATACATGGGGCAGTGTATCGGCGATTTCAACCACCCGCCCTAGCAACCTTGCCGGCGGACGGGTTGTAGCGGGGGACCGATCCCACGTAGACTGCCGGCCATGATTCCGATATCCCCCGACCTATCCCTTGACGAGCGCGAAGTCGAGCTGAACATGATCCGCGCGCAAGGCGCCGGCGGACAGAACGTCAACAAGGTATCCAGCGCGGTGCATCTGCGTTTCGATATCCGCGCCTCTTCCTTGCCCGATGAGATCAAGCAGGCTTTGCTTGCCAGCGGCGATCGCCGAATTACCAAAGAGGGCGTGGCCATCATCAAGGCCCAGACGCATCGCAGCCAGGACAAGAACCGGGCCGAAGCGATGGATCGCCTGGCCGCGATGATCGCGGCCGCCGCGCGCCCGGTGACGCCGCGCAGGGCCACGCGGCCCACCCGTGCATCGCAGCGGCGCCGCGTCCAGCGCAAGGTGCGCCACGGTGAAATAAAGCAACTTCGCGGAAAGGTCGATACCGCGTAGGCTAAGGCCTTCTTATTGCCATTCAAAGACGGCGCGTACGTGCGAGCCCTGGCTGATGGTGGCTTGCCGCACGAGTTCCTTGCCGTTGTAGGTAGACGTGATCTTGTACGTTCCCGGCGGCAGCTTGACCAGCAGGTATGGCCCGTTCGTCGTCGTCTGCAATACGGTCGTGCCCTTGCCGTCGGTGATGGTAACGGGCACATCGGCCGTGTAGTCGTTCTGACTTCCCACCCGCTGCGCGAAAACCATGGACAGGGAATAGTCTTTTTCCGCGGCTTGCATCGAGTTGGATTCATCCTGCCCAACCCCGCCGGTCACGAACTGGATGTTGCCTTGCTGCTGCACGCGCGGCATGTCCGCGTAGGCGACGGACAGCCCCGCGCCGAATATGAGCATCGCGGCCAGCGAGCGGCGAAAACGGATTGTTTTCATCATTTTTGCTCCTGTGAATAATCAAAAATCCCCTTGAGCCAAGGGGCGGGCGCGCAGCAGGGTAGCCACGGCAAGCCGTATGCCCGAGCGCATTGGTTTGGAGTGCGGGTCAGCGGGCAAAGTTCGGCGTCGCAGTGTGTGCACAGGTGTACAGGAATGTACGCCGCCGGCGAAAGTCTCTAAAAGGTGGATCTCAGCGCGCGGTGTCGCGAGTCGAGCTCGAAAGCTCGTGCCGCCTGGATGAATAATGCTCACGACAGGCACAGCGTGCCCAGCGTCAGCGCGATTCGACATCCCAATTGGACCGTCCCTCGGGCGAGCCGTCTGGCCCGAAACGCCGTTCGTACAGGGCGCAGCGGCGCTCGTCGAGCACCATGACCGTGGAGGACCGGGTGCCGTACGTCAGTCCAACGATGAAAGCGCTGCTAAGGAATCGTTCGCGCTCCAGTCCCACGCCCGTGTCGGGCAATTCCGCGTCCGGGGCCACGGAACGGTCGTCCAGCGCACCGAACAGCGCCTCTATATCAGGGGTTGGCGCGGTACGCAGGATATCCGTGAAAGCAGCCTTGGTGCGGGCCAGTTTGGGCCACGGAGTATCCAGCAAATGGTTGGACAGCGCATAGATGCCTGGCTCCAGGGCATGCGGCGATCCGCCGCGATTGCTGTAGTACCAGGCGCTGTCGCGATCGCCGACGATCAGATTGAAGCCGTTGTAGCTTGCGCCGTTCTCCGCGACGCGGGCGGTATGGTCCGCGGGCGTTGCGTCGCCGCGCAGGAAGTCTTCCACCAATTTGCCGCGCGACGGCGCGTCCGGACGGATGCTCATGGGGTCGCGGTAGTTGGTGACCAGGGCGTAGCGGCCGCCGCGCGTCATTCCCATCCACGAGCCGCCGGATTTCAAGTCGCGGCCGGCGATGACGCGCGGATCGTCTTTCCAGGGAGCCGCCGCGGCGGTGGGACGTGCATGGTATTCGTCGCGGTTGGCCGCGATGACCACGGGTATTCCGGGAAGGGTACGGATCGCGAGGACGGCCAGGCACATGGTGTAGGGGACTCGCTCAACGGACGGGTTGGCTCAATCGACAGGCACGGCGGCCGGCTGTTCGTCGGCGTCGCGCGTGAATGCCGCGGTCCTGGGTTGTACCAGCGCCAGATAGTCGCGCGCGCTCATGATGATAGACGTGTCCAGGCGCCCCGCATTGAACACAATTTCGTCGTGGCGTGTTCCGAGTGTTTCGTCCACCAGCAGCGACAGGTCGCCATTGAAAACGAAAGGCGGGATCGCGCCGATTTCGCAGCCGGTCAGTTCGCGTGCCAGATCGCGCGACGCCAGCGACGCCTTCTTGCCGCCGGCGGCGCGCGCGATGGCTTCCAGGTCGGCCTGCCTGTCGGCGGGGAACACGGCCAACACATGCGCGCGCTGCGTGGACGACAGCTTGACGCGGCAGACCAGGGCCTTGGCGCCCTGGCCGACCGCCGTACCGCGCAACGCCGCCACGGCTTCCGAGCGGCCCTCGGCGGCGTGGCGTAACAGGCGATAAGAAATGCCGGCTTTATCGAGCAGCGCCGTCAGCCTGTCATGCACCGGCGTGCCGGCGGGCGGTGCCGCCGCCGGCTCGTTGTGCACCGGCGCGTCAACGGACGGAATCGCCATACCGGTATTCATGCGTCAATGCATCCAGCTTGGATTTCAGTTCGGGCGTCAGCTTGTAGTCCACCGCGGCCAGCGTGTCGTCCAGTTGTTCCGGCTTGCTGGCACCCAGCAACGGCGCGGTGATGACCGGATTGGCCAGTACCCAGGCCATTGCCAGCGTCGTCAGCGATACGCCGGCTTGCTGCGCGATGCCGCGCAGGGCTTCAACGGTTTCGAAAGAACGTTCGTTCCAGTAGCGGTCCTGATAGCGGCCGCCCGCGGTGCCCAGCGTGAAGCGCGTACCGGCCGGCGGGGCGCTGTTGCCCTTGTGCTTGCCGGTCAGCAGGCCGCCGGCCAGCGGGTTGTAGGGGATCACTGCCAGGCCTTCATCGCGGCACAGAGGCAGCAGTTCGCGTTCGATTTCGCGGAACAGCAGGCTGTAGCGCGGCTGCACCGACGTCACGCGCGTCAGGTGGCGCACATCGGAACGGCCCAGTGCCGTGGCCAGGCGCCATGCTAGGAAATTCGATACGCCGATATAGCGCGCGCGTCCGGATTTGACGATGGTGTCCAGTGCTTCCAGCGTTTCGTCCAGCGGCGTGGACTCGTCGTCGGAATGCAGCTGGTACAGATCCACATAGTCCGTCTGCAGGCGCTCGAGCGAAGCGTCGATGGCATCCAGCAGGTGCTTGCGCGAAGCGCCGCGCTGCCACTCTTCGGGACCCATCACGCCCACCGCCTTGGTGGCCACGATGTAGCGCGAGCGCTTGCCGACCAGCCAGCGGCCGACGATTTCTTCAGTGCGTCCCACGGTGTCGGGCGTACCGCCCAGCGGATAAACGTTGGCGGTATCCAGGAAATTGATGCCCGCGTCACTGGCCTTGTCCAGGATGCGGCCGGCAACGGTTTCGTCGGTCTGCAGACCGAACGTCATGGTGCCGAGTGCCAGGCGGGATACCTTCAGGCCGGTACGGCCGAACTGGATCTTGGGAATGGACATCGCATGTTCTCCTGGAGGGGCGCGCCGCGCGGGCGCATTCAGAATCGTGCAAGCAAGCGGCGCCTCGCGGGCGCCGGTCGGATATCTTGAATCGCGACGATTCTACGCCCGATGTTCCAGGATGTCGCCGGATCGGCGCCTTCGACTATCCGGCCAATTGGTACTGCTGGGCCGTGCGCTCGAAGTCGGCCAGCGTGCGGCGCTGCCATGCGGCATCGTGGTCCAGCTCTTCGGCCAGGATGCGCGCCACGTCGGGCGCCGCCCGCAGCGCGGCCGCGCTGTCGAGGAACAGCGCGCGATTGCGGCGCGCCAGTACGTCTTCGGCGGTGCGCGCGAGTTCGAAGCGCGCGGCGAAGCGGACGTGTGCTTCGGTCAGGCCGCTGGCCGCGACCAGCATGTGGCCAGCGCCCGGCAGCGCTCGCAACTGCGGCAGGTCGCTGCCGTAGTAGGCGTCGGGCGTGCCCGGCCGCGCCAGGCCGGCCGGGGCGCCGGGTGCGCCGTGCAGCGGCAGGCTTTCGGTGCGGCAGGGCGCATAAGCCAGTATCTGTTCGCGTGCGGCCAAGTCCATAACGTCCTGCGCCATGCGGCGGTAGGTGGTCCATTTGCCGCCGGTGACGGTGATCAGGCCGGCATTCGATACCAGGATGGTGTGTTCGCGCGACAGTGTCTTGGTCGCGCCCACGCCGCCGGCCTTGACCAGGGGACGCAGTCCGCTCCATACGCTGGTGACGTCGGAGCGCGTCGGCTTGCGGCTCAGGTAGCGGCCCGCGGTGGCCAGGATGAAGTCGACGTCTTCGCGGGGCGCGTCCGGTTCCAGCGGCAGGTCGGCGCGCGGCGCGTCGGTGGTGCCGACGATGGTGTGGCCATTCCATGGCACTACGAACAGCACGCGCCCGTCGTCGGTCTTGGGGATCAGGATGGCGTTGTCGCCGGGCAGGAAATCGCGCGGCAG
>DATJHN010000329.1:0-11291 GCA_035493915.1 Bordetella sp. | reverse complement strand
CCTGGCGCGCGCCCTTGATCCTGGCGCCCCTGGCCGCCAATCCATTCTTCCTGGAAAACCTTTCGTACAAGTTCGACGTCCTGCCGATGACCCTGGCCACCGCCTTGTCATGTATGGCCGTAACGGCCATTCCCAGGACGAAATGGCGTGGCCTGCTCGGATCGCTGGCGCTGCTGGCTACCCTGTGCCTGTACCAGCCCGCACTGAACGTCTTCCTTGTCCTGGTTGTCGCCGAATTCGTGCTGGCACAACGCGACCTCCAGCCCATGCGCCAAATAGCGAAAACGCTGGCCACGCGCTGCGCGCAGCTTCTGCTGGCCCTGGTGGTCTACCTGGAAGTAATCGCCGTCACCGTAAAGGGCCATTACGCCCTGGCCCACGGCGCCATTGCGTCCGCCAGCACGTTGGCGGATACCGCTCATCGCAACCTGGCCGGCTTCTGGGGATATGTGCTGGATCTGCTGCCCGGCCTGTGGGCCAAGCCGCTGCTGTTATCCATCGCCGCCGGCGTGCTGGTCGGCGTCTGCTGGAGCGCGCGCTATCTGGCGTTGGGCTGGCGTGCCGCATCCATACCTGTCCGGCTGGGCATGATCGCCGGGGTGGCGCTGCCGCCGTTGGCGCTGGTCGTCGCGCCATGGGGTCCCATGCTGGCGCTGGAGGCACCCGTCTACGCGCCGCGTGTCGCGATCGGCTTTGGCGCACTAGGCGCGACCGGGCTGCTGTTCATGTGGACCGCCCTGGAACGAATCCGCATGGCATCACGCTGGCAAGTCACCGTCTTGACGGTTCCCGTCTATGGACTATTGACCTTCTGCTTCGTGTACGGCGCTTCGCTCAAACTGCAAAAGGACTTTGAAAACCGTGTGGCGACGCAGGTGTCCGCGGATCTCAGCCGGATCAGTGCGCAGCATGCGGTGGTGGCGTATTCCCTGCACGGCAGCTTGGGCCATGCCGTCCTGGTCCGGCACACCATCAGGAAGTACCCCCTGATCGCCAGGCTGGTGCCCGTGCATCTGACGGAAGGATGGGGATGGGCCTACGAAGAGCTGCAGCACTTCGGCGTCGATACGGCGTATGAATTGTCGGTGCCGGGCAACGAGCATGAAGCAGAAGCCATGGCCGTATCGCGCGATTACCGCGTCTACCTGAACCACGGCCTGGCCATCGTATGGTTCAGCCCCAGGCCGTAAATTACCTATGAACACACGGCGCCACTGACGCCGCCGCGAGCCGAGGCGCCGCGGCGGCATCAAGGGGTGGCGCGGCCGACGCTCTTCCGTCGGCTGCCGCGGTGCTTATGACCCGAGCATCAGGTCCAGGTTCTGCACGGCCGCGCCGGATGCACCCTTGCCCAGATTGTCGAAAACGGCGGACAACAGCACCTGGCCGCGTTCGGCGTTGACGAACACGCCCAGGCGAAGATCGTTGGTGCCATTCAGCACCTGCGGATCGAGCTCCGTCATCGCGCCCGCGTCCTGAAGCTTCATCACCTGGACATGACGCACGTCCGCGTAGTAACGCGCAATGCAATCATGCAAGCGATCGCCGTCAACGCCGGCCGCCAGCAAGCGCAGCTCGATCGGCACCGTCAGAACGATGCCCTGCCGGAACGCCCCGTAGGCCGGCACGAAGAATGGCCGGTGCGCGAGGCCGGAGTACAGCTGGATCTCGGGCGTGTGCTTGTGCTCGAGCGCCAGTCCATAGACCCTGAACGACGCGGCGTGCGACGCGGCGCCCGACTCGTACTTGTCGATCGCCGCCCTGCCGCTGCCCGAATAGCCGGAGACCGCATGTACGGCCACCGGATAGTCGCGCGGCAACAAGCCGGCCTGCACCAGCGGCCTTAGCAGTGCCACCGCTCCGGTCGGATAGCAGCCAGGATTGGTGACGAACCGGGCTTTTGCAATCCTTTGCGCCTGCCCTTCGTCCATCTCCGGGAAACCATAAATCCAGTCCGCTTGCGTGCGATGAGCCGAGCTGGCATCGATCACGCGCACCTCCGGGTTCCGGACGAAGCCGACTGCCTCGCGGGCAGCGGCGTCCGGCAGGCAAAGTATCGCGATGTCGCTCGAATTGATGGCCTCGGCGCGCCGCTGCGGATCCTTCCGCTCGGCGGCGGGCAACGTCAACAGCCGAAAATCGGTGCGGTCGCGCAGACGCTCATGGATCTGCAGGCCGGTGGTGCCCTGGTCGCCATCTATGAAAACAGTCGGGTAGCCCATGATCTCTAGCTCCTTGCACTCGCACATCGGCTGGGAAAGCGATATCTTGCTCGTGGCACTAGAATAGGAAAAGTTGAATTTACTGATCATTTGATTCAGAAATTCCGAACGAAGGATTTCCCATGCGAGAGCTGAGCCTTGACCGCCTGCGCACATTGGTGGCGATCGCCGACCACGGGTCCTTCGCGGCCGCGGCGCGGCTGCTGAACCTGGCGCCGCCGACCATCAGCCTGCACATCGCCGAACTGGAGAACCGGGTCGGCGCGCCGCTGCTGTCCCGCAAGCGGGGCGACGTACGGCCGTCGGTGGTCGGAGAACTATTGGTGGAGCGGGCGCGCCGCCTGCTGGCCGAGGTCGAGTCGACGCTGGATGACGTCAGCCGGCAGGTGCAGGGCCTGGCGGGACGCGTTCGGCTGGGCGCGTCGACGGGCGCGATCGCGCATCTATTGCCGCAGGCTATCGAGCGGGTTCGCGAGCATCACCCGGACATCGACGTACAGATCGCGGTCCTGACGTCGCAGGATACGTTGGCGCGCCTGGTGCAAGGCAAGCTGGACGTAGGGCTGGTCGCCCTGCCGCAGCCGCCGGTGGCGGGTCTCGCGATCCGACCCTGGCGCCGCGATCCAGTCATGGCCTTCCTGCCCGCCGACTGGCGGCCTCCGGCGCGCATCACGCCCGCGTGGCTCGCCACACGGCCGCTGATCCTGAACGATGCCAGCACGCGCCTGTCGCGGCTTACGTCGGAATGGTTCGCGCTGGACGGCTACAGGCCCACGCCGCGCATCGAGCTCAATTACAACGACGCGATCAAGAGCCTTGTCGCCGCGGGCTACGGCGCCACGCTCCTGCCCAATGAGGCAGGCGCGCGGCAGCCGGATGCCCGCATCGCCATGCGTCCACTACGTCCGGCCGTCTGGCGGGAACTGGGAATTGCCCATCGCACGGGCCAGATCGAGCGTGCGACCCAGCACGTGCTCGATGCGCTGTGGGAACTCAAGGCGCGGTAAACGCCAACCATCGCGAATGGTCCCGACAACGCCGCCTGGAGTCGAGGCGATAGCGGATCAGAACACCGGCACGATGCTGCCCTTGAAGCGGTCGCGCATGAACTGCGCGGCTTGCGGCGAACGCAAGGCCTCTACCAGCTTGTGCATCGCCGGCGTGTCCTTGTCGTCCGGCCGCGCGGCCAGCAGGTTCGCGTAGGCCGACTGCCCGCCTTCCAGGAACAACGCATCCTTGGTCGGATCCAGCTTGGCTTCCAGCGCAAAGGTCGTATTGATGATGGCCAGATCGACTTCGGGCAACACGCGCGGCAGCATCGGCGCTTCCAGCTGCTTGATGGTGACGTGCTTGGGATTGGCCGTGATGTCCTTGACCGTCGACTTGGTGTTCCCCGGATCCGCCAGTTGCACGATACCTGCCTGATGCAGCAGCTGCAGAGCGCGGCCGCCGTTCACCGCGTCGTTGGGGATGGCTATCACCGCGCCATCCTTCAGCTGCTTGATGTCCTTGACCTTGCTGGAATAGGCGCCGAACGGCGCGATGAAGATATCGCTGACCGCGACGATATCGGTGCCCCGGCTGCGATTGAACTCGTCCATGAACGGCTTGTGCTGGAAGAAGTTCGCATCGATGCGCTTTTGCGCCAGCTGCATGTTCGGCTGGATGTAGTCGGTGAAGACCACGATCTGCAGGTCCACGCCTTCCTTCGCCAGCATGGGCTTGATGTTTTCCAGTATTTCCGCGTGCGGGGTCGGGCTGGCGCCCACCACGATTTTGTCGGCGGCGCGGGCGGCCGGTTGTAGGGTCATGGCGCAAGCCACGGCCAGCACTGCAATCAGTTTGTTCACCTTCGTGATCTCCGTCTTTCGGTTGGACAGCGCAATACAGGGGTACAACGTGCCCGGCGCGCGAACGCCGGGGTGCGGCGAAACACAGATCGGGCCGGCGCGGCCGGCCCGTGCAATCTAACGGCTGTAATGCAGGACCAGGCGGTTGCCCACCGTCTGCAGCAACTGGACCAACAGCAGCAGCAGCACTATGGTGATGAACATGACGTCCAGCTGGAAGCGCTGATAGCCATAGCGGATCGCCAGGTCGCCCAGGCCGCCGCCGCCCACCACGCCGGCCAGCGCGGAATACGACACCAGGGCGATCGCGGTCACGGTGGCTGCGGCCAGGATGCCGGGCAAGGCTTCCGGCAGCAGCGCGCCGAAAACAATCTGCCGCGTATTGGCGCCCATGGCCAGCGATGCCTCGATGATGCCGCGATCGACCTCGCGCAGGGCGGACTCCACCAGCCGGCCAAAGAACGGAATACCCGCCACCACCAGCGCCGGCACGGATCCAGCCACGCCCAGCGACGTACCCGTCAATATCTGCGTCAGCGGAATCATGGCGATCAGCAGAATCACGAAAGGCAGCGAACGCAGCACGTTCACCGCCAGCGATACACCGCCATAGACGCGCGGCGCATCGTGCAGCTGGGTCGGGCTGGTCAGGAACAGCAGGACGCCCAGCGGCAGGCCCAGCAGCAGCGTCAGGCTCAGCGACCAGCCCAGCATCTGCAGGGTATCGACGGACGCCCAGGCGATGTCGCTCCAGTCCACATTGCTGAACCACGCGGCAATCAGGTTGCTCATCCTCGCAGCTCCTCGACCGTCACGCCGGTGGCCGCCAGGCGCGTCAAGGCATTCCTTACCTGTTCGGTCGGCCCTTCCAGCGCGACCGTCATCTGGCCGCACGTCATCGATTTGATGCGCTCGATACGTCCGCCCAGTATGGAAAAATCGACGCCGAACGCACGCGCGGTCTGGCTCAGGATGGGTTGATGCACCGTGTCTTCCATAAAGGTCAATCTGCACAGCGTCCGCGCGCCGCTCTGGGCCAGGGCCGCGTCGACGTCCTCGTCCTGGATGTGTTCGGTTTCCTGGACGAAGCGCCTGGTGGTCTGGTGCTGCGGATGCAGGAACACCGTACTGACGGGGCCGCTTTCCACGATGACGCCGGAGTCGATCACCGCGACGCGATCGCACACCGTGCGGATCACGTCCATTTCGTGCGTGATCAGCACGATGGTCAGTCCCAGCTTTTCGTTGATCTGACGCAGCAGCTGCAGAATCGACCGCGTGGTCTGCGGATCGAGCGCGCTGGTGGCTTCGTCGCACAACAGCACGCGCGGGTGGTTGGCCAGGGCGCGGGCGATGCCGACCCGCTGCTTTTCACCGCCGGACAATTGGCGCGGATATTTGTCCTTGTGGCGGCGCAGGCCCACCAGATCCAGCAGTTCATCGACGCGCGCGCCGATCTGCCTGGCATCGGCCTGGCCCGCGATCTTCAGCGGAAACGCGACGTTGTCGCCCACGGTCTTCGAACCAACCAGGTTGAAGTGCTGGAAGATCATGCCCACGGTCTGGCGAAACCGGCGCAGCGCCGCATCGTCCAGGCCTTGCAGGTCGACGCCATCCACCTGGACCGTGCCGCGCGACGGCCGCTCCAGAAAGTTGATCATGCGCAGCAGCGTGGACTTGCCCGCCCCGGAATGGCCGATGATGCCGAATATCTCGCCGGACTCGATGGTCAGGTCGATTTCCTTCAGCGCTACCACGTCCGACTCTTTGACCCGGTAACTCTTGTGTACCGATCGCAGCTCGATCATGCTTGCTTGTTCCCCTTGTATTGCCCTTGTCGCTGGTATTGCACGCCTGTCGCGCGCTTCTCGTCCAGGGTCTGCGCCCGGAACGCCGCTGCAGGCCTGTTAAGCAGTCAGATGCGAAACGCTTTTCGCATGTGTATAGCACTCCAGTCCTTCCGTACCGCCTTCCCGTCCGTACCCGCTGTCCTTGACGCCGCCGAACGGCGTTTCCGATACCGCGGAAACAAAATGGTTGATCGCCAGGTTGCCCACTTCCAGTTCGTCGCTCAACAGGCGCGCATTGCGCGCCGATGCCGTGAACGCGTAGCCGGCCAGGCCGAAGGGCAGGCTGTTGGCCAGCGCGATGCCGTCCTCCAGGCTATCCACGGGCGTGATCAACGACAAGGGCCCAAACGGCTCCTCCCGCATCGCCAGGGCCTGGGTGGGAACATCGGCCAAGGCCGTGAACGGAAAATGAAAACCGGCTCCCGCGCGCGCCGCGCCGCCGCACAGCACCCGGGCGCCGCAACGTACCGCGTCGTCGGTCAGCCGCTGCAGCCCCTCCAGCCGACGCGCGTTGGCGACCGGGCCGATATCGCTGTGCGGATCCAGTCCGCTGCCCTGACGCACCGCGCGGCCGATATCCGTAAAGGCGCGGACAAAGGCGTCGTACACCGCCCGGTGCACGATAAAGCGCGTGGGCGCCACGCACACCTGTCCGGCATTGTTCAGCTTGGCCTGCACGCCGGCCGCCGCGGCCACCTGCGGATCCGCGTCGTCGCAGACGATCACCGGCGCATGCCCACCCAATTCCATGATGACCGGCTTCATATGCGTACCCGCCAGCCCGGCCAGCTGCTTGCCCACCACGGTCGATCCGGTGAACGTCACCAGGCGCACGGCGGGATGGGGAATCAGGAAGCCGGATATCGCCGCCGGGTCGCCGAAGACCAGGTTCAGAACGCCCGCCGGCAGGCCGGCATCGACGAAGGCGCGCGCCAGATGCATGGCGCCGGCCGGCGTTTCCTCGGATGCCTTCAGGATGATCGCGCAGCCGGCGGCCAGCGCCCCGCCGATCTTGCGGGCCGGCGAACTCATGGGGAAATTCCACGGCGTGAAAGCGGCCACGACGCCGACCGGCTCGCGCAGCACCGTATGGCGCATACCTGGTTCGGCGGGAATGACGCGGCCGTATATGCGGCGCGCTTCGGTGGCATCCCATTCGATCAGGTCGCAGCCCCGCAGTACTTCGGCGCGCGATTGCGCCAGCGGCTTGCCCTGTTCCAGCGTGATGTCCCAGGCGATGGCGTCGACGCGGTCGCGCACCAGTTGCGCCGCGCGCAGCATGATGCGCGCGCGTTCGGCCGGCGCGGTGCGGCGCCAGACCGCGAAGCCGCGCGCCGCGGCCGCCACGGCGCTTTCCAGATGCGCCGCCGTCGCGTGCGGCACGGTACCGATCGAGTCGCCGGTGGCCGGGTCGATGACCGGTGCGCCGGGCGCCTCGATCCATGCGCCGCCGATCAGCATGCGTATGGTGGGATAGCCGGCCATCCGGGTGGAAGACTTGGTCTGCTGGCTGGGTTTCGCGCTCATTGGTGTACCCTCCTGTCGCTGCGCGACTCCTCCCCGGGGGAGGGCAGCACGCCCTTCGGGCGGCCGTGCGGACGTGCTCTCATAAGGTTTTTCCTGTCACCGTTTACCGTTCGCCAACCGCCGCGCGGCGGGATCGCCGCGCAGTCGCAACATCATCACGCAGCCGAACAAGGGTCCCAGCGCCAGCATGCTGAACGCGCCGGGCCAGCCCAGTGCGTGCTGCACGGGCGGCACCAGATGGATGCTGACCAGGGTCAGCAGGAACCCCGCGCAGGTCTGCGCGGTCAACAGCGTGCCTATCGAATCCGGTGCGCCCAGTTCGGCAATGCTGGCCGAAAACTGCGCCGAGTCGGCGATCACCGTAATGCCCCACGCCACCGCGACCGCGCCCACGATCAGCGGCGGCGCATCGGCCAGCCAGCCCATCGCCAGCGCGCAGGCGCCGCTGGCCGCCATGGCCGCTACGGTGACGGCGGTGCGGCCGTAGCGGTCGGCGAACCAGCCGCCCGCCCATGCGCCGATGGCACCGGCGCCCACCGCCGCGAAGGTCATGCTTTCGGCGGCGTGGTCCGGCGCGGCCACGCCGCGCAGGGCGAAGCTTTCATGCAGGAACACCGCCAGCCACGCCCACATCGCGTACAGCTCCCACATATGGCCCAGATAGCCCAGGTTGGCCAGGCGCAGCGGACGACTGCGCCAGGCCTGCGCGACCGCCGCCGGATTCAAGCGCGCCGCGCGGCGCATGGCCGGGCCGACGCCGCACAGATTGATCGCCAATCCGGCCGCGCCGGCCAGGGCCGCCGCGGCCACATAGATCTGTTGCCATTGCATGCCGCCGAATGCCGCCAGCAAGTGCGGACTGGCCGAGCCCAGCGTCAGCGCGCCGACCAGCAGACCGATCAGCAGGCCCAGGTCGCGATCGGCCCAGGTGGCCGCCAGCCGCATGCCGACCGGATAGACGCCGGCCATGCACATACCCGTGATAAAGCGCAGCACGTAGACCACCGGGCCGGCCGGCTCGCAGGCCAGCAGCGCCAGCGTCGCCAACGCGGCCGTCAGCGCCGATGCCATGAACAGCCGGCGCGGATCGAAACGATCCGCCAGCCCCAGCAAGGCACTGGCAATGGTGCCGGCCACGAAGCCGGCCTGCACCGAACTGGTCAGCAGCGATTCCTGCCAGGAAGTGAGCGTGACCGTCCGCGTGATGCTGGCGACCGCCGCGGACGAAGCGAACCACACCGACATCGCGCAGACCTGGCACAGCAGCAGGATGCTCAGCGATGCCGTCTTGCCGGCGCGCGGCGCGGTCGCGCCCAGGGCGGGATCCGACATGCTTTCAGGCGCCCAGGTTTTGCGACAGGCGTCCCACGCGATGGAAACCCCGGCCGAAATAGATCAGGGCTTCGCTATCGTGCTGCGTCGCCGCCGCGCGCACGGCGCAATAGAACACCGTATGGGTGCCGACCTCGGCCGTGAAGGTGATATCGCAGTCCAGCGACACCACCGCGCCGCGCAGCACCGGCGAACCGGTTTCCAGCACATGCCAATCACCCGCGTCGAAGCGGTCTTCCACGGCCAGGTCCTTGGCGGAAAAGCGCATCGCCAAGGCCTGCTGGCCGGCATCCAGTACGTTGACGCACAGCCGGGCGTTTTCCTTGAATGCCGCATTGTTGCGACTGCTGCGATTGATGCAGACCAGCAGCATGGGCGGCTGGTCGGTCACCCCGCAGACCGCCGATGCGGTGCAGCCGCAGCGCCCGGCAGGACCGTCGCTGGTCACCACATTCACCGCCGCGCCCAGATGGGCCATGGCATCGCGGTACGTTGCTTTATCGATCATTTCCGCCTCGCTCGCATTCTCGGAATCCCGGCGCCTGTCCGTTGCGCGCCATGCGTCCGCCATACGTCGAAAACCTATGTTGAGACTATTGTGCCGCGCCCACGCGGTGGCTGGCGGCGGTATGCGAACCGGGCAGGCGCGCGCGGCCGAACAGTTTTTCGCGGTATACGCCGTCGGCGTAGGCCGTCTTGTAGACGCCCCGTTCCTGCAAAATCGGCACCACCAGCTCGATGAAGTCCTCGAAGCATTCCGGCGTGACGGTGCGCGACAGATTGAAGCCGTCGATGCCGGCCTGCTCGCTCCAGGCGATCAACTGGTCGGCGATCTGCTCCGCCGAGCCCACCATGGGCTGCTGCCGGCTGCCCAGCACCATCTGGTCGATCAGCTTGCGCTTGGTCCAGGTCGGTCCCGCGCTGCGCGTCATTGCCTCGACGTTGGAAACGATAGCCTGGCTCTTGTCCGTCTGCACCGGCTCGTCCATGTCGTACTTGGCAAAGTCGATGCCCATCGATGCGGATGCATGCGCCAGCGCGGCTTCCACATCGACGTGGCGCTTGTAGTCCTCGAACTTTTCACGGGCTTCGGCTTCGGTCCTGCCGGTTACCACGGTCGCGCCCAGGAATATCTGGACGTCCCCCGCCTGGCGTCCGTACTTGACGGCCAATCCGCGTATGTCGTCGACGATGGCCTTCACGCCGTTCATGCTCTGCCCATTCACGAATACGCATTCGGCGTGCGTCGCGGCGAACTGGCGGCCGCGCGTGGATGCGCCTGCCTGGTACAGCACGGGCGTGCGCTGCGGCGAGGGTTCGCACAGGTGCAGTGCATCCACCTTGTACTGGCGGCCATCGTGGACCACGCGGTGCACCTTGGCTGGATCGGCGTAGACGCGGCCGGCGCGATCGTTCAGCACCGCGCCGTCTTCCCAGCTGCCTTCCCAGAACTTGTAGACCAGCGACATATATTCGTCGGCCAGGTCGTAGCGATCGTCGTGCGCCATCTGGCCCGACAGGCCGGTCGCGCGCGCCGCGCTGTCCAGATAGCCCGTGACGATGTTCCAGCCTATGCGCCCGCCTGTCAGGTGGTCCAGTGTCGACATGCGGCGCGCGAAAGAAAACGGCGGCTCGTAGGTCAGGTTGCAGGTCACGCCGAATCCCAGGTTCCGGGTCGCGGCCGCCATGGCCGGGATGATCAGGCTGGGATCATTCACCGGCAGTTGCACGGCGCCGCGCAGCGTCGCGTCCACCCCGCCGCCGTACACGTCGTAAGCGCCCAGCACATCGGCGAAGAACACGCCGTCGAACAGCCCCGCTTCCAGTTTTTGCGCCAGCCCGGTCCAGTAATGGATATCCGTGTAGCGCATGGACTGGTCGCGCGGATGCGTCCACAGGCCCTGCTGGATGTGCCCGACACAGTTCATATCGAAGGCATTGAGGCGGATTTCGCGCGGCATCGGATGGGTCGTCCTGGTTGGATACGGCAGATCGGGGCTCGCCCTGCCGGTGGAACAACACGCCGGAGAAGCTGTAGCCGTTTCGTCTACTATAGTGGACGCCCGGGAGACGATACAAGATGAAAACGGGGGAACTCGGGTTTGTCCCTAGGAAGCAGGATCGTGACGGATCTGCATCGCGATTCGAGCCTGTTCCGCAAACACCCTCGGCTAACATTCCCGCTTTCCAATAATTTGGGGTAGCCAGAATGCTTCCAGTGATCCAGCCCGGCCCGGTTTTCAAGGACAACCTGCGGCAACTGCCGCCCATCGACGGAATCGAGCGTATCGAACTTGTCGACGGCAAGGGCGGCGTGGTGGCGAGCATCGAGAACCAGCCGGGCAAGCAGGGTTCGTTGGCGGTCTACCTGTATCTATCGCGCGCCTTCGGCACACTGGACGCCAAAGCCGCCGAACATGGCCTGGCCGTATTCGCGGAGCACACGGCGGATGCGCGCAACCGTCCAGGCGCTCACCCGAATGTCGACCGCCTGTTCGCGATCGTCGCGG
>DATJHN010000328.1:0-15445 GCA_035493915.1 Bordetella sp. | reverse complement strand
GGGCAACGGAACACGCTTTCGTAGGCCGAGCCGTAGGGCGGCCGTTCCATGACCAGATCCACGCGGCTGGGATTGAAGTGCGGACCGACCACCTGGCGGCCCAACTGCGCCAGCGATGCCAGCGCTTTGTCGACAAGAAATATGGCGACGTCGCGTTCGGCGAATGGGGCGCGCGCGACCAGGCGGAAAGCCTGGCCGCTTTCCTCGCCATGCAGGCTGGGCAGGCAGCCGGCATGGCGCTGGTACTCGATGGCAAAATCCAAAAGCTGGCGCGAGGAACCGCAGGCCATGAAGCCCAGCGTAACCAGCCCCCATGACACGATGTTGACGCCCGCGCCCATTTCCAGCCCCAGCACGGGATTGTCCAGCAGGGATAGCGTGCGCCGGACCAACTGAGCCACCTGGCGAGTGGAGACGAAGAAGCCTTCCTGGTTCAGATCGTCCGGCGAAAAGCCCAGGCCGTCGCAAAGCGGCCGGGGATCCCTGCCACGCCGTACGACTTCCGTGAGCAACTGGCGCAAGGTGACCGGCCGGATATCGGCCGTGGCCGGATTCGCCATGCAGCCGGGTGCGGCCCCTGCGGGGGGTGGCCCCGTACATATTTCGGTGCTGCTGATCATCGTCGTCACAACAAGGTACGCGGCCTCTTGGGTCGCGCGGCTTTCAGTACGCCACTGAACAGACTTTTCAATTGTTAACAGATTCCCACAAAAAAACAATGTTGGCCGACGTAATGCCCTATTTTGTCCGGTCGCGTCCTTAGTGTGGAGGGGCAACGTGCCGTTGTTCCGGTACAACCGCCTTCCCCAAGGCGGCAACGCCGGACGGATGCACCCACATGAATTTCACTGGTTTTTCCTGGTCCTCCGCCGCATCGCCGGTACTGGGTATCGCTGGGGGCGCGGCGACGGCCCATGCCGCCGGCTGGACCACCCCCGCCCTGGTGACAGGGGCCGTGCTCGCCTGTGCCGGGCTGCTGGCCGGTTATGCCGGCGCCCGGCGCGAGGGTAATCGCCAGGCGGTCGACCTGGATTCGCACGTGCTCAGCCTGGAAACCTTTTGCGCGGACCTGGCACCGGTCTGGTCGCGCCAGATCGAATCGTCGCGCAGCCAGATGGAGGCGGCGGTCACCGACCTGAGCATGCGTTTCGGCGAAATCGCCGTCAGGCTCGACCAGACCTTGCGCCTGTCCACGCGGGACGCCGGCGGGCAGGGCGATTCGGCGGCGGGCGTCTCGGCGCGCAGCGCGGAGCAACTGGACGGCGTCGTCGGGCTGCTGGGCGCCAGTATCAAGACCAAACTCGAACTGCTGGGCAAGGTGCAGGGGCTGAAAGGTTTCGTCGACGAACTGCAGAGCATGGTCCAGGCCATCGGCCAGATCACCCAGCAGACCAATCTGCTGGCCATCAATGCCACCATCGAGGCCGCGCATGCCGGCAGCCTGGGCCGCGGCTTTGCCACGGTCGCGCAGGAAGTGCGCGCGCTGTCCAAGCAATCCGGCGAAACCGGCGCGCGCATCGCGGAGAAGATCGCCTTTATCGGCGACGCCATCGTCGCCACCTGCGCGGCGGCGGAGGAAGCGACGCGCAGCGAGCAGGCCGCCATCGCGGCGTCGGAAACCACGATCCAGGAAGTCCTGGATCGCTTCCGCACCTTTGCCGACGGGCTGGGCAGCACCACCGACCTGCTGCGGCAGGAAAGCCAGGGCATCCAGGAAGAGGTCAGCCAGGCGCTGGTGCAACTGCAGTTCCAGGATCGCGTCAGCCAGGTGATGGCTCACGTCAGCGCCAACATCGAGCGGCTGCCGGCCGTGATCCAGGATTACGCCGCCGAGTGCGCCGCCGCCGGCGAGCTGCAGCCGCTGAGCTCGGCAACGCTGCTCGGGGAGCTGGAGAGCACCTACGCGATGGCGGATGAGCGGGAGATACATAAGTCTTCCTCGGCGGCGCTCCCAGGGCGGGCCGCCAGCGGCGGCCATGCAGACGAAGGCGGCGCGGCGCGGGGGGCATCCGCCGGGGCGCCGGCCGCGTCCACCGACATCACATTCTTCTGAACCCGGGGCCCTGCGCCTGTCTACAACCAAGGAAAGCCTCGCCATGGCAAAGACCATACTCATCGTCGACGATTCGGCATCGGTGCGCCAGGTTGTCGGCATCGCGCTGCGCGGTGCGGGCTACGACGTTATCGAAGGGCGCGATGGCCAGGATGCGCTGACCAAGCTGACGGGCCAGAAGGTGCACCTGATCATCAGCGACGTGAATATGCCGAATATGGACGGCATCACCTTCCTGAAAGAGGTCAAGCAATTGCCCGCGTACCGGTTCACGCCGGTGATCATGCTGACCACCGAAAGCCAGGAAGCCAAGAAGCGCGAAGGCCAGCTGGCCGGCGCCAAGGCCTGGGTGGTCAAGCCTTTCCAGCCGGCGCAGCTGTTGGGCGCCGTCGAGAAACTGATCCTGCCTTGATCGCCGACAGCCGATCGAACCCTGGAGACGCGTCGTGACCGACAGCAATCTGCGCCTGGAAGGCGAACTTACCATCTACACCGCGCAGGATACGCGCCAGCGTCTGGTGCAGGTGCTGGCGGCGGACGACGCGCCGGACGTGCTGCGGATGGATCTGAGCGCCGTCACCGAAACCGATACCGCCGGCATCCAACTGCTGCTGGCCGCACGCGAGCATGCGCGCGCGCGCGGCCGCGAAGTGCGCTTCGCCGGCATGGCGCAGAGCGTGGAGGCCGCCATCCAGTTGCTGGGACTGGAAGACGCTTTCGCCGATGCGCGCGACGATGCGCCGCCGGATGCCGCCTGCGCCGGCGCGTATGCCGGCGCTTGCGACGAAGCCGTCGCGCCAACTGCCTGACAGGGCCTTGCCCGGAGAATCGCCATGGATATGGATCAGGCGCTGCAGACCTTCATCACGGAAAGCCGTGAATTATTGGCCGAAATGGAATCGGCGCTGCTGATCGTGGCGGATGCCGAGGACCGTGGCGATGCGGTCAACGCGATCTTCCGCGCGGCACACACCATCAAGGGATCGGCCGGCCTGTTCGGCATCGACAACATCGTGTCCTTCACGCATCACGTCGAAAGCGTGCTGGACCGCGTGCGCGAGGGCACGGTCGGCATCGACGGCGACCTGGTCGTGCTGATGCTGGGCTGCAACGACTATATCGGCAGGCTGGTAGAGCGTGTCGCCGAAGGCTGCGAAGATGACGACCCGGACCTGGCCGGCGAAGCCGCGGGCTTGCTGGAACGCCTGGGCGCGCACCTGGACACGCCGGCCGCGGACACCGCATGCGGTGCCACGCAGGCCGGCGCGTACCGGGGCGACAACGGCGGGTACCCCGGCGCGGACGGCGACACGCTCGGGACCGCCGACCACTGGCATATCTCGTTGCGCTTCCACGAAGGCGTGTTGCGCAACGGCATGGATCCGCTGTCCTTCGTGCGCTATCTGCACAAGCTGGGACAGGTCACCGGCGTGGCCTGCCAGACAGGCCGCCTGCCTCCACTGGAAGCCATGGACCCGGAAGCCTGCTATCTGGGACTGGAAATCGGCCTGGACAGCCCGGCGGACAAGGCCACCATCGAAAGTACCTTCGAGTTCGTCCTGGACGATTGCGATATCCGCATCATCCCGCCGCGCAGCCGCACGGCGGACTACATGCTGATGATCGAAGAGCTCGGCGAAGAGCCCGCCATGCTGGGCGAGATGCTGGTGCGCTGCGGCACACTGACCCCGCGCGAGCTGGATGAAGCGCTGCGCGCGCAACGCAGCGGCGAGGCGGATGGCCCGCTGGGCGAGATACTGATCCGGCAGCAGACCGTGGCGGAACCGGTGGTGGACCGCGCCCTGGCCAAGCAGCGCCAGGCCAAGGACAGCAAGCACCAGGAAAGCCGGTCGATGCGCATCGACGCGGACAAGCTGGATCACCTGATCTCGCTGGTGGGCGAACTGATCACCGCATCGTCGGGCGCCAGCGTGGCGGCGGCGCGCGCCGGCAATGCCGAACTGCAGGCCTGTAATTCGCAAGTGGCCGATCTGGTCGAAGCGGTGCGCGACAGCACGCTGCAACTGCGCATGGTCAAGATAGGCGCCACCTTCAACCGTTTCCGGCGCGTGGTGCATGACGTATCGCGCAGCCTGGGCAAGCACATAGAACTGGCGGTGCGCGGCGAGGATACCGAGCTCGACAAGACAGTGGTCGAGCGCATCGGCGATCCGCTGACCCACCTGGTGCGCAACGCCATGGACCACGGCATCGAATCGCGCGAAGCCCGGCTGGCGCTGGGCAAGCCAGCGCACGGGACGATTACCCTGGACGCGCGCCATGAATCCGGCCATATCGTGATCGAAGTCAGCGACGACGGCGCCGGACTGAATCGCGAACGCATCGTGGCCAAGGCCATCGAGCGCGGCCTGATCGAGGACGGTCGCGGCATGCGCGATGAAGACGTCTTCCGCTTGATCTTCGAGCCGGGGTTTTCGACGGCGCCGGCGGTCACCGACCTGTCGGGCCGCGGGGTGGGCATGGACGTCGTCAAGCGCAACATCGAAGCGCTGCGCGGCAGCGTGGAAGTATTCAGCCGCGCGGGCCAGGGCAGCACGGTCGCCGTGCGCCTGCCCCTGACGCTGGCCATCATCGACGGCTTCCAGGTCGTGGTGGGCCGCTCGCTGTTCGTGCTGCCGCTGGATATGGTGGACGAATGCGTGGCGTACACGCCTGTGGAAGGCCGCGACTACACCGATCTGCGCGGACAGGTGCTGCCCTTCATCCGCCTGCGCCGCATGTTCGATCTGCCGGGGCCGGCGGCCGCGCGCGAGAACATCGTGGTGGTGCGGCACGCCGGCGAACGCATCGGCCTGGTGGTGGACACGCTGCTGGGCGAAACCCAGGCCGTCATCAAGCCGCTGTCGCGTTTGTTCGCGCAGGCGCGCGGAATCAGCGGCTCCAGCATCCTGGGCAGTGGCGAAGTCGCATTGATACTCGACGTCCCGGCGCTGATGGCCGAGGCGCGCAATTCCGCAATGGCGGGCCATGCCCGCCTGTCCGTTTGATGTGGCACCGGCGCGGCCCGGAGGCCGCGGCGTAGTTTCTTAGGAGAGATGCATGTTCGGGAATATGAAGGTAGCCACAAGATTGGCATGGGGGTTCGGTATCGTGATTGTCTTGCTGGCCGCGATATCGGTGCTGAGCATCTCGCGGCTGGAGAAGATCAACGAAGGCCTGACCGACGTGACGATGAACCGCTACCCCAAGACCGCGAAACTGAACGATGTGTTGCAGCGTTCGCTGGATGATGGGCGTCAACTGCGCGGTCTGCTGCTCGCCGCCGACGAGGCCGAAACGACGCGCTTGCGCAAGCGGTTGGCCGACAACGCCGCCGCCCGCGGCCAGGCCCTGGGCAAACTGGACAAGACCACCACCGGCGAAGTCCCGCGCGGCTTGCTCAAGAAAATCGAGGACAGCCGGGCGGCGCTGGAACAGCGTACCGACGGTTTCTTCGCGCTGGCATCCGCCGCCGACAAGGCCAATGCCCTGAGCTATCTGCGCAGCGACATCCTGCCGGCCAATACGGCGCTGGAAGAGGCCGTGCGCGCGCTGCTGAACTACGAGGTGCAGCAGATGGACGCCACCAACACCGCGGCCGACGAGTTATACGACCAGACCCGCATGCTGGTCCTGTCGATGTCGGCCGGCGCGATCGTGCTGGCCATCCTGATCGGCTTCTTCATCACCCGCAGCCTGCTCAAGCTGCTGGGCGGCGAGCCGGCCTACGCGGCGGAAATCCTGCAGCACGTCGCCGGCGGCGACCTGTCGATCGCGGTCAAGACCCGCAAGGGCGACACCAGCAGCATGATGGCCAACGTCAAGAACATGGTGGGGCGCCTGGCACAGGTGGTGTCGGAAGTGAACAGCAGCGCCGAAGCGCTGGCGGGCGCGTCCGAGGAAGTCAGCGCGACGGCGAAATCGCTCAGTCAGGCGTCCAGCGAGCAGGCGGCCGGCGTGGAGGAAACCAGCGCGTCCATCGAACAGATGACCGCGTCCATCGCGCAGAACACCGAGAACGCGAAGGTGACGGACGGCATGGCGACCAAGGCCGCGGCGGAAGCGGCGGAAGGCGGCGAAGCGGTTACCTCGACGGTCGCCGCCATGAAGCAGATCGCGCAGAAGATCGGCATCATCGATGACATCGCCTACCAGACCAATCTGCTGGCCCTGAACGCGGCCATCGAAGCCGCCCGCGCGGGCGAGCATGGCAAGGGCTTCGCGGTGGTCGCCGCGGAAGTGCGCAAGCTGGCCGAGCGCAGCCAGGTGGCGGCGCAGGAGATCGGCGCCGTGGCGGGTTCCAGCGTGGATCTGGCCGAGCGCGCGGGCCGCCTGCTGGAGCAGATGGTGCCGAATATCCGCAAGACGTCGGACCTGGTGCAGGAGATTACCGCCGCATCGGAAGAGCAGTCTTCCGGCGTGGGCCAGATCAATGCCGCGGTCGGACAACTGAGCCAGACTACGCAGCAGAATGCGTCCAGTTCGGAAGAACTGGCCGCGACGGCCGAGGAAATGAGCTCCCAGGCGGAACAACTGCAGCAGGCGATGAGCTTCTTCAAGCTGTCCGACAGCGTCGCCCGCGCGGCGGGCAAGGCCGCTGCGGCGCGCAAGCGGCCGTTGGCGGCCAGGCGTCCGGTACAGGCCCTGGCCAAGGAGATCATGGAACCTGAACTGGGCGGCAAGCTGGCATACGCCGCCACCGATGCGATCGACGAATCGCAGTTCACCCGCTATTAAGGACATGGCGATGAGCGCGATGTCCACCCAGCCGAATGGCGCCGGCCCCCAAGGCGGCGCCGAACCCTCGCAGTACCTGACCTTTATGCTGGGTGGCGAAACTTTCGCCATCGGCATCCTGGCCATCAAGGAGATCATCGAATACCACGACCTGACGCTGGTGCCCATGATGCCGGCCTGCGTCCGCGGCGTGATCAACCTGCGCGGCGCGGTCGTGCCCGTAATGGATATGCAGACGCGCTTTGGACGCGAGGCGTCGCCGATCACCAAACGCACCTGCATCGTGATCGTCGAACTGGAAGCGGCGGATGGCGGACGGCAGGTCGTGGGCGTGGTGGTGGACGGCGTCAATGAAGTGCTGGAAATAGCGCCGTCCGACATCGAGCCGCCGCCTGCCTTCGGCGCGGGCCTGCGTAGCGATTTCATCGCCGGTGTCGGCAAGGTGCGCGGCCGCTTCGTCATCCTGTTGGCGGTGGACCAGGTGCTGTCGCTGGAAGGGTTGGAAGCGGCGCGCGAATCGGCGGTTGACGGCGCGTCCCGGCCGCCCGCGATGCTGGAAGCCGAGAGCCGCGCATGAGCAAACAGGACCGGGCCAAGCCCATCGCCGTCGCGCCGCACGGCGTGGCATCGGTCCTGGTTGTCGACGACAGCGCCGTGCATCGTATGCACACCACGGCATTGTGCCGCAAGCTGGGCATCGAAAACGTACACGAGGCGGCGGGCGGGCCCGCCGCGCTGGCGCTGCTGGAACAGTTGTCGCCGCGGCCGTCGGTCATGGTGGTCGACATCGAGATGCCCGGCATGGATTGCATCGAACTGCTGGAGCAGTTGTTGATCCGGGACATCACTCCCGATCTGGTGATCGCCTCCGGCCGCGAAAGCGCCATGATCGATTCCGTGGTGTCGGTCGCCGCAGGCATGGGCTTTCATGTGCTGGCCGGCCTGGAAAAGCCGCTGACGCTGGCGGGTTTGTCCAGTGCCTTGGATCTGCGCGGCGTGCGCACCGATCACGTTCGCGCGCGCGGCGACGAAGCGCCCATACCGCCCGGCATACTGGAAGCCGCCCTGCGCGACAGCCAGATTCGCGTGCACTACCAACCCAAGGCCGACATGCGCACCGGCCTGATACGCGGCGTGGAAGCGCTGGCGCGCTGGACGCACCCGGATATGGGCGAGATATCGCCGGGGCGTTTCGTGCCGCTGGCCGAACAATACGGCCTGATCCATCCGCTGACGTTCATCGTCATGGAGCAGGCGCTGGCCCAGGTATCGCGCTGGAGCCGCCGCGGCCTGCGGCTGTCGCTGGCGATCAACCTGTCGCCGCGGCTGCTGGACTGGCCCGGACTGGCGAACGGCATCCTGGAAGTTGTGGAGCGCTCGCAGCTGCCGCCGGCCCAGCTCAGTTTCGAGATCACGGAAAGTTCGCTGGTCGACGCCGACAGCGGCGCGCGCGGTTTGCTGGCGCGGCTGCGCCTGCGCGGCTTCGGCCTGTCCATCGATGACTACGGCACGGGGTTTTCGTCCATGCAGCAGCTGACGCGCGTGCCCTTTACTGAATTGAAGATCGATCGCAGCTTCGTGCATGGGGCGAGCGGACGCAAGCAATTGCGCACCATCCTGGGCGCGGCGATCGACATGGCGTCCGAAATGGGCATGACAACGACCGCCGAAGGCATCGAGACGCTGGAAGACTGGCGCCTGGTGCAGCGCCTGGGTTGCGCCCTGGGACAGGGGTTTTTTATTGCCGGCGCCATGCCGGGTGAGGCCGTTCCGTCATGGCTCAGGACGCACAGGACGCGCCTGCCGCTGCTGCGCGCGCCCGCCGAAATTTCATCCGAAGACTAAACATATCCCGTCAGTCCGCATCATGCAGCCCATCAACGATCGGGAATTCGCCCAGTTCCAACGCTTCATCTATGATGCCGCCGGCATCACGCTCACGTCCGCCAAGAAGGCACTCGTTTCCGGCAGATTGTCCAAGCGCGTGCAGGCACGCGGCGTGGCCAGTTACGGCGAGTATTTTTCCCTGCTGCAGAGCGATGGCGGGACGGCCGAAATGCAGATCGCCATCGACCTGCTGACCACCAACGAGACCTATTTTTTCCGCGAGCCCCGGCATTTCGATGTGCTGCGGCGCGTGGCCACCGCGCCGGGACCCGATGGCCGCCGTTCGCAGCAGACCTTTCGTGTCTGGAGCGCCGCCAGCTCGACGGGCGAAGAAGCCTATACCGCCGCGATGGTGCTGACCGACTGTTTGAGCGGACCCCCGCGCGGCGCCGGCGCTGCCGGCTTGCTGCCCCCCGAGGGGGCTTCCCCCGCCTTGGGGCGGCCCGGCGGGGGGGGAGGCCGCCCCTTCGAGATCATCGGTACCGATATCAGTACACGGGTGGTCGAACGCGCGCGCACCGGCCACTATTCGGAGCAGCGCGCGCGGCAGATGCCGGACGAGTACCGCAAGCGCTATTGTTTGAAGGGCACCGGCGCGCACGCGGGGACGCTATTGGTCGATCGCGCCGTGCGCGCGCGGGTAAGCTTCCTGCACGCAAATCTGAACGCGCCCTTGCCGGACCTGGGGCGCTTCGACGTGATTTTCCTGCGCAACGTCATGATCTATTTCAATGGAGATACCAAGCGCCAGGTGGTCGAACGGGTGCTGGGCCTGCTCAAGCCCGGCGGCCATTTGTTCATCGGCCATTCGGAAAGCCTGCATGGCGTGACCACCGCGGTCGCCTCGGTCATGCCGTCCGTATACCGCAAGCCTTGAGACGGGCCTCGCGCCTGCGTATCCATCGCCCGCCAGGAACCATATGTCCTCCCTTAAAGTCAGGGTCGTCGACGACTCCGCCGTGGTGCGCCAGGTGCTGGCGGGGCTGTTGTCCGAAAGCCCCGGCATCGAAGTGCTGCATGCCGCCGCCGATCCGATACTCGCCAGCGAACGAATGAAGCAGGCCTGGCCCGACGTCATCATCCTGGACATCGAAATGCCGCGCATGGACGGCCTGACTTTCCTGCGCAAGATCATGCAGGAAAGACCGACACCGGTCGTTATCTGTTCGACGCTGACGGAGAAGGGCGCGCGCATTACCGTGGACGCGCTGGCGGCCGGCGCGGTATCGGTGATCACCAAACCCAAGCTGGGACTGAAGCAGTTCCTGGCCGAGAGCGCGGGCGAGCTCATCGCGACAGTGCGGGCGGCCGCCAAGGCGCGCGTGCGCCGCGCGCCATCCGGTACCGCGGCGCCCGCGCCGCTGGTGCCCACGCCCAAGCACAGCGCCGATGCGATCCTGCCGCCCGCGGACAACCGGCCGGTGCTGCAGACCACCGAACGGCTGGTCGCCATCGGCACCTCGACGGGCGGCACGCAGGCATTGGAAGCCGTGCTGACCGGATTGCCGCGCGTGTGCCCGGGCCTGGTCATCGTGCAGCACATGCCGGAGAAGTTCACCGCCGCGTTCGCGGCGCGCCTGGACGGGATCTGCCAGATCTCGGTAAAGGAAGCACAGAACAACGATCGCGTGGTGCCGGGTCGCGCGCTGATCGCGCCCGGCGGCCGTCACATGATGCTCAAGCGCAGCGGCGCGCAGTATTTCGTGGAAGTGCGCGACGGCCCGCTGGTCAATCGGCACCGGCCTTCCGTGGACGTGCTGTTCCGCTCGGTCGCGCGCCACGCGGGGGCCAATGCGCTGGGCATCATCATGACCGGCATGGGTGATGACGGCGCGGCCGGCATGCTGGAAATGCGCCAGGCCGGGGCCCGCACGCTGGCGCAGGACGAAGAGAGTTGCGTGGTGTTCGGCATGCCCAAGGAAGCGATCAAGCGGGGCGGCGTGGAACGTACCGTTTCCCTGCCCATGATCGCCCGCGAAATCCAGGCGGTGGCGCCGCGTTGATTCCGTGATGGCGCACGCAGGCGCTTCCTCCCGGGTGAAGCCGTCTGGATGGGAAGCGATTTGCCATGCGCCTTTGATCGCCCTAGTATCGGTGGCATATCAACCGACGGCGCCGCCACGACGGCCCGCATCCTACGGAGACTTGCCCCATGAAACGCAAAGCGCTGCTGGCCGGTGTGCTGGCGTGCGGCCTGCTGGCTGCCGCCCCTGTTGTGACGCAGGCGCAAGCCGGACCCGCCTTTCCCAAGGTCATGACCGTGGTCGTGCCGTTTCCGCCCGGCGGCAGCAATGACGTCTTCGCGCGGATGCTGGCGGAAAAGCTGTCGGGGCGTTTGCACAATTCCGTCCTAGTCGAGAACAGGCCTGGCGCGGGCGGCGCCATCGGCGCCGACTACGTGGCCCGCGCGCCCAAGGACGGCTCGGTACTGATGCTCAGCTCCTCCACGTTTACCACCAATGCGGCGGTGCAGCCCAAGCTGCAATATGACGTGGTCAAGGATTTCAGCCCGGTCGCGATGCTGGCGTCCAGCCCCATGGCGATCACTGTCGGCAAGGCATCGAAGTACGACAGCCTGCGCAGCCTGCTGGACGCGGCTCGCAAGGAACCCGGCAAACTGACCTACGGCAGCGCCGGCGTCGGCTCGATCAACCAGATGGCCAGCGAAATCCTGGCGGGCATGGCCAAGGTCTCATTCATGAACGTGCCCTACAAGGGCATGTCGCCTGCCATGAACGATCTGGCCGGCGAACGGGTGGATATGATCGTGGCCAGCTTCGCCTCGATATCCGCGATGCTCAAGGGCGATCGCGTGCGCGTGCTGGCCGTTACCTCGCCCGAACGTTCGCCCTTCTATCCCGACTTGCCGCCTGCCAGCGAGACGGTGCCCGGCTACGCGGTCCAGCTGTGGTGGGGCGTATTGGGCCCCGCCGGCCTGCCCGATGCCATGGTGCAAAAGCTCAACGCGGAAATCCGCGCCGTGGTCGCCGAGCCGAAAATGCGCGAGACGTTCGCGGCGGAAAGCGCGGTGCCCGCCGACCTGTCCGCCGCGCAGTTCGCCGACCTGGTCCAACGCGATGCCGCCGCCTGGAAGCAGGTGGCCAAGGAACGCAATATTTCCGTGGAGTAGGCGGGGCGGCCGCCTGGACGCCTATTGCCCTGAAGTAAGCGTATCGAAAGCCTGGACGCGCATGATGGCGCCGATTCCGTGATCGTATTCAGGAGCGGCAATGCGCTTGCGATGGGATTCCATTTACTCCGGCGCCCGGGATATCGCCGCGGGTGCGCGCGTGGCGCTGGCTGGCCACGCCGTTTTCCCGGAGCCGGGGCAGCCCAGCGATACCCTGGTCCTGGTACAGGACATGCCCTGTTGCGGTGCGCATGCCGGTCCCAGGGCAGATATGGCGGTGGAGGTGCACGCCGACGTCACGGTCTCCGCGCACGCGGGGCCGGTTCGGGTCGAAGGCATCTGGCAGCCCTTGTCCGATGACGCCGCCGGATGGCGCTACCGGATACGCGATGCACATGTGACGCCCATCGTGGATCCCTGGGAAGCGGTCGGCTTGAAACGCAGGCGTTTCCTGGCCCTGGGCGCCTTGTCCGGGCTGGCCGCCTGTGCGGCGCCCAATACGGACCGGCGGGCCGATGCGCATCGGGCGGGCGTTAATGCGAAAGCCGGCGGTTCCGTCGAACATGGGAGGGCCGGCACAGAAGGCGGTGCCGATACCGGCCACGCTGATACGCGAGGCAGCGCCGCGCCGGCGTCCGCGGATGCCGAAACGCTGGCCTGGATGCGGGCGCAGGTCACCGTCGATATGCATAGCCATGCGGGCCGCGTGTCCCTGGGCCGTGCTTCGGTGCCGCGCGCCTTCACACCTGTCGCCGGGCCGATGCGCGCGGGGGGCATGGACGTCGTCTGCCTGGCCATCGTCGTCGATTCCAGCGCCGATCACGTTGTCGAGAGCCCGTCGGGACGGCGCCGCATCGTCGCCTACCGCGAGCCGGATCCCGGGGAGATGTCCTCGCGCGGCGAGGCCTCGTTCATTCGGCTGCATGCCTTGATGTCGGAGCAGGGCCTGCGGCCGGTGCTCGATACTGCCTCGATGGCGTCGGCGCGCACGGCGGGCAACGGCATAGTCGTGGCCGCCGAAGGCGCGGATTTCCTGGAAGGCGACCTGAGCCGCGTGGAGGACGCCTGGCGCCGCCACGCGCTGCGCCACCTGCAATTGACGCATTACCGCGTCAACGAACTGGGCGATATCCAGACGGCGCCGCCGGTGCATGGCGGGCTGACCGATTTCGGCGCGGATGTCATCCGGGAATGCAACCGGCTGGGCATCGTCGTCGATGTCGCGCATGGCACCGAAGCGCTGGTAAAGCGCGCCGCCGCCGTGACCACGCGCCCGCTGGTGCTGTCCCACACCGCATTGAGCCCCCGGCCAGCGCGCTATGGACGGTCCATTTCAGCCGAACATGCGCGGCTGGTCGCCGGCACGGACGGCGTCATCGGCGTCTGGCCGGTCGCCGCCACGTATCCCACCCTGGCCGCGATGGCCGGTGGCATACGCGCAATGGCCGACGTGGTCGGCGTGCGCCACGTGGGCATCGGCAGCGATATGCTGGGTTTGCTGAGCCCGTCGGTGCTGGACAGCTACCGCAAACTGCCCCTGCTGGCGCAGGCGCTGGTCGATGCGGGCTTCACACGCGACGAGGCCGGGATGATACTGGGCGGCAATTACGCGCGGGTGTGGGCGGCAACGATGGCCTGACATGCGCGGTGTCAGCGGGAGGCGTTCGGTTCAGGGATCGCCCACTGCCGCATATCATCCGCGTGGACCACAACACGGTCAGCGAGCAATAAAGGCCTAGGCGCGCCCCGCGCGCGAAGGAGCCCGCCATGCATGTCGAAGCGATAGGAGCCGGCGCGGCCCACGCGCGCCGCGCGGCCATTTCCGGCGGGCTGACGAGGTTCCGCGGCTGTTCCGCGGATTCCGTCGTCGTGGCTCGAGCGCGGGCAATGACCGCCCGTTCGATCGCCAGCACGCTTATTCTGCTGCTGTCGCTGGCAGGCTGCGCCATATCTCCGCGCATCGATCAGGACGATCGTGCCCGCATCGCCGGCAAGACCTTCGTCGTGACCGGCGCCTCCAGCGGATTGGGCCTGGGTGTGGCATTGGAATTGGCGGAGCAGGGCGCCAATGTCGTGCTGGCCGCGCGCCGCCAGGACGCGCTGGACAAGGTGGCGGAAGAAGTGCGCCGACGCGGGGGCGCGGCGTTGGCGATCAGCGCCGACGTCGGCCAGGCGCGCGACGTCGAACGCCTGGCCGATGCGGCGGTGGCGCGCTTCGGCCGCATCGATGTGTGGATCAACAATGCCGGCGTCGCGGCGCTGGGACGTTTCGAAGACATTCCCGTCGAAGACCATGCACGCCTGATCCAGACCAATGTAATGGGTGTGATCTATGGCAGCCATGCTGCCCTGCGGCGGTTTCGCGCGCAGGGCAGCGGCACGCTCGTCAACGTCGGGTCCATGGAAAGCGTGGTGCCCGTGGCGTACCACGCGTCGTACTCCGCCAGCAAGGCGGCCGTATTCAGCCTGGGCCGCGCGCTGTACGAGGAGCTGCGCCTGAGCGGGCAGCCGGACATCCACGTTGCTACCGTGCTGCCTTGGGCGACCGACACGCCGGGGCTGCGCAACGCCGCCAACTACACTGGGCGCGAGGCGCGCTCGGTCCAGGCGGATGACAGCGGAATGGTCGTGGATGCCATCGTATGGATATCCGTGCATCCGCAGGAAACGCTGCCGGTCGGATGGAAGGCGCGCGGGGTATACGTCATGCACCACCTGCTGCCCGGCGCCACGGAAAGCATCGCATCCGATACTTTGCACCGCGAGCAGTTCGAAAATGCAGCACCCGGCGACACCACGCCGGGAACGCTGTATCGCGATGCACCCTAGAATCCAAACGCGATCGCCAGACCGCCGGCAATCAATCCCGTGGCGACCACGCCGGCAAACACGGTTGCCAGATCCACCGGACGGAATGACCGGGCCAGCATCGCCAGAGACGGCAGGCTAATGGGCGGCAGCGTCATCAGCAGCGCCGCGGCGGGACCGGCCGCCATGCCCAGCGACAGCATCGCCTGGATGATGGGCACCTCACCCGCGGTGGGAATGACGAACAGCGCGCCCGCCACCGCCAGGCCGGCGATCCACCACAGGTGATTGTCGATGTCCGCGCCGATATGCGGAAACAGCCAGGCGCGCGCCGCGCCCAGCAGCAGCACCAGCACGATGTATTCCGGCACCAGCCGCACGGTCATGCGCCCGAAAATCGCGATCCAGCGCTTGAAAGGATTTGTTTGCCCGCCGTCATCGGTCGCCTGGGCCTGCAAGGCCTGCACCGGCGCGGCATCGACGGTCCGGCCCGCCGCGGCATTCATGCGGTTCAGCAGCCAGCCCAGCCCGAACACCAGGACGACGCCCAACGCCAGGCGCAGCGCCGACCACTGCCAGCCCAACACGAAACCCATGAACACCAGCGTAGCCGGATTCAGCACCGAGTTACCCAGCCAGAACGCGACGGCGCTTCCCGGGGCCGCCTGGCATTTGCGCAGCCCCGCCACCACGGGCGCCGCGCAGCAGGTGCACATCATGCCGGGCAGCGCCAGCAGGCCGCCGGCCAACGCGCTGCCGAACCGCCGCCCGCTGAGCAGCCGCGCCACCCAGTCGGCCGGCAACAGCGCCTGCACGCCCGAGCCCAGCAG
>DATJHN010000327.1:0-4284 GCA_035493915.1 Bordetella sp. | reverse complement strand
GTCGTGCGCGACAAAGCGACGCTGACGGTGGCGTACCTGAATGGGCCGCCCGATTTCATCGCCATCCCTGGCACGCAGGTGCAGTTCGCCGCCAATAGCCAGACGCCGGTCTTCCGCGTCGAGGGCAGCGGCTACTACGCGCTGTCCAACGGCATCTGGTTCACCGGCTCGTCCGCCAACGGTCCCTGGCACGTGGCCGATTATGTGCCGCCGGCGATCTATGCGATCCCGGTGTCGTCGCCGTTCCACTACGTGACCTACGTACGCGTGTACAGCTCCACGCCGACCTCGGTGGTGTATGGCTATACGCCCGGCTACATGGGCGTGATGGTCGCGCCCGACGGCACCGTGGTGTACGGCACGGGCTATGCCTACCCGGCCTATGTGGCGGGCCCGGTCTATGTCGGCTATCCGCCCACGTACGGCTATAACGCCGCCTTCGATACCGCCGTCGGTTTCGCCTTCGGCTTCGCGGTCGGTTCGGTCTGGGGCGCGCCGGCGCCTTATTGGGGACCCTATTACGGCGCCTCGTACTGGCGCGGGGTCAACGTCAACAGCGTGGACGTGTACGGCCATTGGGGTGGCAGCGGCACGGTCACTCACGCGGCCGGCTGGAACGGTTGGACAGGTACCCAGTGGCAGGGCACGCACGCCGAAGGCTATAACCCCGCGACGGGACGCAGCTTCGAGGGCACGCGCGGCTCCGCCTATAACTGGCAGACCGGCAATTCCGCTTCGGGCTACCGCGGGGCTTACAACAATCCGGTCAATGGTACGGCAGGGGCATCGCGCGGCGGCGTGGTACGCAATGACGACGGCGACTGGGCCGCCGGCCAGCAGAATATACGCACCAACGCGAATACGGGCCGCACCACCGCCACTTCGCGCAGCGCCACCGGGCAGGCGGGCGATGGCGTCAGCAGCTACAACGACAAAGGCGTGACGCATAGCAACCGCACCGGCAATACGACCGCCTGGGATAACGGCAACGTCTACGGCGACCACAACGGCAACGTCTACCGCCATACCGACGACGGCTGGCAGGAACATTCGTCGTCGGGTTGGCAGCCGATGACATCCAGCAATACCAATGCGGCGAACCGTAGCTATCTGAACCAGCAGCAGCAGGCCCGCACCACGGCCAATAACTACACCAGCGGCCGTTACGACGACTCGTCCATGCAGGATCGCGGATGGGGCAACCGGGATTTCAACGGCTCGGGCTGGGGCGGTGGGGATCGATTCGGCGGCGGCGACCGCTTTGGCGGCTGGGGGCGCTTCCGTCGCTGAAGAATACCCCCCGCACGACGGCCTCAGTATCCCAACGCCTTCAGGTCGGCGAGAGCCTTCTTCGTGATCGCGATCGTGCGTTCGCGTTCCGCGCCTTCCAGGTTCAGCCGCGGCGGTTTTACCGTCTCGGCAGAACCGGACACAATGCTCTCGGCCAGTTTGATGTGCTGCACCAGCTTGACCACAGTGTCCAGGTGGAACAGCGGAATCAGCGCCGCATAAAGCTTGCGCGCCTGTGCGAAGTCGTTCTTCAGCGCCAGGTTGATCAGCTCGACCGATTGCTTCGGCAACGCATTGGCCATCCCGGAGACCCAGGCCTGGGCGCCCAGCGCCACGCTTTCGACGATCAGATCGTCAACCCCGCATACCACCGCAAGCCGGCTGCCGAAGCGCGCAATCAGATCAGTGACGCGCGTCGTGTCGTACGACTCTTCCTTGATGGCCTCGATGGTGGATTCCGACAGTAGTTCGGCGATCACGTCGGGCGTAAGGTCTACGCCGTAGCCGCGTGGGTTGTTGTAAAGCAGGATGGACAGCTTGGACGCGCGAGCGACTGATTTGTAAAACTCGATCGTTTCGCGCGGATCCGACTTGTAGGTCAGGGCCGGGAACACCATCAGGCCGTCGACGCCGATTCGTTCGGCTTCGCGCGCATAGGCGATCGCCTTCTCCGTGCTGGTCTCGGCCAGGCCGGAAACTATGGGGACCCGGCCCTTGACCGCTTCCTTGGCCGTCTTTAGCACGGTCAGTTTTTCCTCGGGCGAAAGCTGGGCGTTCTCGCCCACCATGCCCATCATGACCACGCCGCTGACGCCGTTCTCGATCAGCCGCTCCAACCCGGCGCCGATCGCATCGATATCCAGCTTAAAGTCGGGCTTGAGCTTGGTGGTAACAGCGGGGAAAACCCCAGTCCATCGAATAGCCATACATCAACTCCAATCAACAGTTAGAAAACAGCGCGCCAGCTTGAAACCGCGCGATCACTCCACGGTCAAGCCTAGTTCCTTGATCAGCTTGGAATATTTGGCGTCATCGCGACGCAGTACTTGCATGAATGCCTCCGGCGTCATTTGCACCGGCACGACACCCATATCCAGCATGCGTTTCTTGATGTCGGGCTTCTGGAAGGTCTTGTTCATCGCGGTGTTCAGGCTCGCGACGATGTTGGCCGGGGTGCCGGCCGGTGCGAACGCGCCGTACCAGATGGTCATCTCGTACCCCTTGACCGTTTCGCCGACGGTCGGGGTGTCGGGCAGCAATTCCGAACGCTCGCCTTCGGTGACGGCCAGCAGCCGCAGGCGGCCGGCCTTTACATGGGGCAGCGTCTGGGTGCCCGCGCTGATGTTCAGCTGTGTTTCGCCGCTGACGGTCGACATGATGGCCGGCGCGCCGCTGCGATAGGGAACGTGCTCCATCTGGATGCCAGCCAGTTTTTCCAGCAGCAGGACGCCGATATGGTTGGTGCTGCCCGTGCCGCCGGTCGCGAAGTCGATCTTGTTGGGGTGCGCCTTGGCGTACTCGACCAGCTCCCTGATGTTATGAACGGGCAGGGATGGGTTCACCACCACGGTCGTCAACACGTTGGCCAGATAGGCGATCGGCGCGAAGTCGTCGACGCCCTTGAAGGGCGTGGACGGCATCAGCGTGGGGTTGACCACGTGATTGGTCATCGCGCTGATTAGCAGCGTATAGCCGTCCGGTTTGGCCTTGGCCACATAACCCGCGCCAATATTGCCGCCCGCGCCAGAACGGTTTTCCACCAAAAAGGACTGGCCATAGGTCGTGGACAGGTCGGCCGCCAATTCCCTGGCCAGGATATCCGTCGATCCTCCCGGCGCCGCCGGGACTATCAACGTGACGGGCTTGTCGGGCCAGGCGGCATGCGCCGATCCCATCGTCAATGCAAATGCGAACAGACTGAAGAGCCGTTTGATGTTGGCTTCTTTCATGGTTTTCCCCTTGTTTGGAATGGCTTTACATCTAAGAAAATTCCTTGATGACTTCATCGCGCCGCAGCAGGATGGATGGCTTGGCGATCAGCGCGAAGAGCTGGAGCAATGCGATTTCGGCGTCGGTCCACGACGGGCGGGTGGTCAGTACGTTCAGGATTGCCAGGCATTTGCCGTGCGGGGCGATGGGCACATTGACGATCGCATGCAGGCCGATCGATCGCAGCCGCTCGTGGTCGTCGAACGAGCCGGCGATCGCATCGGCGCCTTCGCCGATGAATACCTGGCCCTTGCGCAATACCGTGCGCGTCCACGGCTTGTCTTCCTTGCGTTTCCGGCCGCCGACGGGATCGAATCCGGGATTCGAGGACCAGATCCTTTGCAGGTGGAAGGCTTCCTCAGGCGCAGCGTCCGGATTCAGGTTGATGTTGACCGTCATCTGCCCCCGGCCGATCAGGGTCTGCCTGGCGTCGTCCAATCCGCGCATGACGGAGTCGACGTGGCTATCGGTGTTCCGCAGGGCGGAAAACAATACGCCGGCTTGCGCAAAGGCCAGGACCGCGGCTTCCGGCGGCCCGGCGCGGACGATGGCAGGTCGATCGGGATTCGGTTGGTTCACGACGGCGCGCATCCTTCGATAGGGCCTGGGATTCAGGTCCTATCTTAGAAATGTGACGCACGCCACCACTGCTGTTTTTTCGATCGAGCAATTAGACGCAGCTTATGGCTTGGGCTTATGCCTCGGGCCTATGGCCTGGCCTTACGTCCTGGACAACGACGCCCGCATTTCGTCGCGCAACTGGACCAGGCTGGCCGCCAGATGCTCCTCCGCCGGCAACGGGTGGTCCCGGGTTTCGGAAATCAAATGCACGGCGGGCAGCATCCAGTCGAACCGCAGGTCCATGGCGGCGACGCGCGCGCGGGAACGGAAATCGTTGGCGACGTCCTCGGGGACGATGGACACCATGCCTTCGTCGCTGGCAATCATCTCTTCGATGACTTCGGATGACTCGGTCTCGATGACCGGCGCCGGCGGCACCAGATG
>DATJHN010000326.1:0-3544 GCA_035493915.1 Bordetella sp. | reverse complement strand
GCGGCTTCGTTGGCCTTGAGCTTGTCGCCGATGCCGGCGACCTCGGCCATCAGCGGGGCGACGTCTTCGCCCTTGGCCTTGGCCTGGCCGATCGCCTTGGACCGCGTGTTGCGCAGGTTCTGCAGCTCCTGGGTCTCGGTGGCCAGCTGCTTGCGCTGACTTTCCAGCGACTCGATGGCGGACACGTCGAGTTCGTAGCCACGGGTTTCCTTGAGGCGCGCGGCAGTCTCGGCCAGGCGCGAACGCAGCAGTGCGGGGTCCAGCATGATGGGTCCAAATCAGGGCATCGGAACCGGGGATTATCGCTGCCGGGCGCCGGGGGTCGCAATGTTGCGGGCCGAAGCGGGCTGGAATGGCCACCCCGGCCATCCGCGGCCATGCCCGGAGGCCGCTAGGCCTGTTTCGCGGGTCGGTAGACGTGCGCCACCACGCCCGAGCGAAAGACGGTCGTCGAGCGAAGCTCCAGATCCATCGGCTTGGCGACCTGGCTGAAGAGCGGCTGCCCCTTGCCCAGCACCACCGGGTGCACGACCAGCCGGTATTCGTCGATGAGGCCGGCCGCCGCCAGGCTTTGCGCAAAGCTGGCGCCACCGTGGGCCAGGATGAATTTGCCCGGCTGCTGCTTGAGCCGATGGACCTCGGCCACCAGGTCGCCATGAGCCACCTCGGCCTCGGCCCAGCTCTTGCGGCTCGCCAACTGCGCCGGTGTCTCGGCGGCCGCTTCCTGCGCCTGGGCATCCCGCACGGCGGCCGCGATGCGGCCCGCATCGAGGTCCAGGGATTTCTGCCGCGTGAAGACGACCTTGGGTATCTCGTTCATGGCCGCCGCCATGGGGTGGTTTGCCGTTGGCCAAAAACGCGCCATGTCGAAATACGACCGGCTGCCCATCGCATGCACGCCCGCCTGCCAAAGCGTCTCCTCCACCCAGGCGCGACTGCCTTCGTCGCTGCTGCGAAACACCCAATCGATCTCACCATTGGGGCCGGCCACGAAGCCGTCGAGCGATATGGACATCTTCAGGATGAGCGGGCGCATCGGCTGGTTTCCTTGGTTGGCGTTGCCTTCTCTAGGGTGACGTATGGGCAGGCCGGGTTTCGACAGGTGGGCCGAATTATGTTGGTTGGGTGTGGTGCGGCGACCCTTGGACCCCGTGCTGGGCGAAACGATCGGGCCCGTAGGGGCCCTTCGCTTGCCTGGTCGCCTTCTCCTGGGCAGGCAGGAGAAGGTCGCCAGGCCGCCACAGCGACCCGGATGCCCGCCGCGCAAGAGAAGTTTCCTTCCGTCGCAGGCGTCCATCTGGCGAAAACGGCGCTACGTGCCTAAAGCGCCTGCGCAAAGAAGGCGACGCAGGAAGCCACGAACCCGCTCGGCAGAGGGCCGCGTGCGGTCGAGAAGGTGCTCGGCAACCTGGCCGACCAGCCTCGCCGGTCACCGCAGGCGTTCACCGGCTCGGGGACGCCAAGGTCCGGCGCTTCATCGCTTCGACTCGCGGCGTTTGCTGCGCTGCCTCCGCGCCGGCAATTCGAAGCACCTCTTCCACAGCGGCCATCGGGCGCAGTGGGTCATCGGTCACTCGGACATCGGGTTCTACGAATATCGGCATGGCCTCTCCCGATGGCCGGGTCAGGATGAAGCGGGGCGCGGTGACAGTCAGGCCTGAGTTCGGCAGGGAGAACGACTGTATGCCGCCGGTCTGCGCGGTTCTGACGACGCCACCTTGGCCAGCGACTGTTCCAAATTTGAAGTCCTGCACGGTGTTACTGAAAAGTACGGCTGACGAGTACGTTTGCCTGCCAACAAGCAGATAGAGCTTTCCGCTGTAGTGGAGTGGGTCGTCGAGCTGCGGCTGGATCAGGCGGTCAATATGTCCACGCACGATCTCGCCGACTTGTTGCCCGGCATCAACGTGACCCGGTGTCACCTTTTTTTCATAGCCTGATGCCCAGCGATACGGCTTGTCGGCGATGTAGCGCAGGATGCCTTGCATCCACATGTCGTCGTCGCCGCCACCGTTCTGCCGGACGTCGACAATCAACACGTCGATTCCTTCGTCTTTTATCTCTTTGAAGACTTGCCCGGTGAATGCATAGAACTTCGCCCTATCGGCCCAGCTGAACGTATTGACGGTAAGGAGCGCGGCGTGACCAGGTAGCTTTTTGAAGCTGAAAGCCTTGTCGAATACCGACCTCTTCGCCAAATAGACCGGCTCTGCGTCGCTTCCCGCAAGCCGTGCCGTTGAGCCTCCGATGACGATATCGAATCGTTCGGGAGCGCCATACATCTTCCAATAGAAGAACCACCACCGATTGGAAAGCAGTGAAGTGCGAAAAACCGTCGTATCGCCATGCATGCGTGCGAGTAGCGTCTTGGTCACCTCGTCGGCGCTGATTCCGTTGATAGAGGAGATGGCCCTACCGGCATAAGGCGTTGAGCCGCCTCCTAGTTTGGCTGTAACGATCAGCTTCCCCGCGTCATTGATGACCACCTCGAAAGGAAACAGCACGCCACCGTTGTGCAGATGCTCTTTTGTGGCGGCGACCCAGTCGCTGTAGCCGATAAGCAGGTGGCCATCCGCCATGATCGGATTCAGCTTCGCGAATACACGCCACGCCTGGTCGATGTCCAAGGGGCCGCGCACATCCTTCGCCATCTGCTCCTCTTGCTCGTTGAAGGCCACTTCATCCATCGAGTGGCTGGGATCGGGATGTGTAGCCCTGATCGAGTCCATCGCGTAGGCAAGGTCTTGACGCAACTGATCAGTCGAGAGCTGCTTTTGCGCGGGAATGCTCTGCGCAATGGCCTGGGCCGTGCAGAGGATGCCAAGAAAAAACGTAGTGCCGAGCGTCAACAGCTTCCGCGCTGTGATCATGAGCAGAATCCTTGCCTGTGTTTGGAATGACGGTGAGGTTAGAAACGAGGCGAATGACGGAGAACCATCAGCCCAGCGTGTGCGTAAGCAATAGTTACGCCAACGACGCCGCCATCGACACCCAAAGGGAACACCTGCTTAGATGCGCACCAGGCAGCGACTCACTGTCCGCGGACGACCGGCCGACTGTCCGGACAGCCGGGCAGTGCCGGCAGAGACCACGGCGCGATCGCCCAGCGGGTAACACTCATGCAACGAGTAGAACCACCGTCCGGCACGGAAGTCCGTGACCCCACGGGGCTCCGTTCGGGCGCACGGCGTGCGCTCCCGCAAGGGAGCGCTGCGCCATGCAACGTCAGGCAGTGCGGCTGTGATTGCGGCCTAGCCACCACGCCATAACCGCACCGGCGATCAACCAGCCGATCACCTGTTCGATCAGCGCGGCCACGGTGAAATTGGTGGGGAAGCGATACCAGTTCCAGTACGGCACCAGCGTGCTGAGCCAGGCGAATACCGATGCTGCCAGCGCGATACTGAGCCGCGTGGCGAAACTGAAGGCCGCGAGACCCATGACGAAGGCGAGTGCCAGCGCCGACAGCGTGTCCGACGCCCACTGCCGCGGCAGTTGGGCACTCATGTCGGAGAGATCATCGCCTTGCGGCAGGTACACCATG
>DATJHN010000325.1:0-2630 GCA_035493915.1 Bordetella sp. | reverse complement strand
GGCGAACTGGATGATCCCGGGCAAGATGGTCAAGGGCATGGGCGGCGCGATGGATCTGGTCGCCGGCGTGGGCCGGGTGGTGGTCTTGATGGACCACATCGCCCGCAAGAAGGACGGTACGGAAGACATCAAGCTGCTGCCCGAATGCAATCTGCCGCTTACCGGCGTGGGCGTGGTCGACCTGATCATCACGGACCTGTGCGTGATGGAAGTCGGTCCCAAGGGTTTGAAGCTAATCGAGCTGGCACCCGGCGTCTCGGTGGAAGAGGTCAAGGGCAAAACCCTGGCGGCGCTGGATACCAGCGGCGTGAAGGCGGCCTGACCAGCCTGACGCCTCTTCAGAGCGTTTCCGGCATGCTTCCATTGCGTTGCCGGCTCGGTTAAAGAGCGGCCCCGTTTTGGGCTGTCCCCTGAAAGCTGGACCTTGAGTCAGCCACGGGGCGGTCCAGGCGGGGCCGCTTTATTTTCGACTTGGTTTTCGCCTTGGGCTGCCGGCGATCTTATTTCGCCGCACCCCGGCCGTCGCTTTTCTGGCAGTCCAGGCACGGTTTTTGCCTCCAGCCTTGACCCGACTCGACCCTGGGATGGCATGTCCATTGCGAATACACCGCTCGCCCTGAAAATCCTGACCGTGAATGCCCATAAAGGGTTCACGTTCTTCAATCGTAAGTTCATCCTGCCCGAGTTGCGCGATGCCGTGCGGGCGGTCGCGCCCGACCTGGTGTTCCTGCAAGAGGTGCTGGGCGCGCATGAAATACATGCTTCCCGCTTCCAGGGCTGGCCGGAGACGTCGCAATACGAATTCCTGGCGGACAGCATCTGGAACGATTTCGCCTATGGCCGCAACGCGGTGTATCCGCATGGCCATCACGGCAATGCCGTGCTGTCCAAGTTCCCCATCGTGCATTACGACAATATGGATGTGTCCGTGGGCAATCACGAAAAACGCGGACTGCTGCATTGCGTGATCCAACCGCCGGACCGCGAAAGCCGCTTGCATGCCATTTGCGTGCACCTGGGGCTACACGAAAGGCATCGGCAGCAGCAGCTGGACTTGCTATGCAAGCGTATCGACCACAATATTCCCGGCGAGGAACCGGTGGTCATCGCGGGCGACTTCAACGACTGGCGCTTGCGCGCGCACGGCAAGCTGAGCCGCTGCGCCGGCCTGAAGGAAATCTTCGTCGCCACGCAGGGCGTGGCCGCCCGCACGTTTCCGGCGCGCTGGCCGCTGCTCAGGCTGGACCGCATCTACGTGCGCAACATGGCGCGCTTCCGGCCGTTGGCATTGGCAACGCGTCCGTGGACTCATCTGTCCGATCATGCCCCCCTGGCGGCAGAGGTGGTGCTATGAGGCGAAATGAATGGCGTGGCGACAGGAGGCTGCTTTCATGAGCGCACGTTGGATACCAGGCAACGCGTTCACCCTGCTGGAAAACGGCGAAGCCTATTTTCCGCGGGTGTTCGAGGCGATCGAGGCGGCGCGGGCGGAAGTGCTGGTGGAAACTTTCATCCTGTTCGACGACAAAGTCGGGCAGGGACTGCGCCGCGCGTTGATCGCGGCCGCACGGCGCGGCGCGCGCGTCAGCCTGTTGGTCGACGGCTATGGTTCGGAAGGCTTATCCGATGAATTCCTGGCCGGCCTGACCGGGGAGGGCGTGGTCATCCGCGTCTTCGATCCGCGGGCCAAAGTGCTCGGCCTGCGCACCAATGTATTCCGGCGCATGCACCGCAAGATCGTCGTGGTCGACGGCGAAATCGCGTTTGTCGGCGGCATTAATTTTTCCGCCGATCACCTGGCGGACTTCGGGCCGCTGGCCAAGCAGGACTATGCCGTGGAAGTGCACGGGCCCATCGTTGCCGAGATCCATCGCTTCGCGCGCCAGGCGGTCGACCCGGAGCGACGCCGCCGCTGGTGGCCGCGGCGCGTGCCGCGGCCCGCGCCGGCCCGCCACGCGGGCGAAGCGCAGGCGATGTTCGTGGTGCGCGACAACGAGCGGCACCACACCGACATCGAACGCCACTACCGCGCGGCCATCCGCTTGGCGCAGCGTGACGTGACCCTGGCCAATGCCTATTTCTTTCCGGGCTACCGTTTGCTGCGCGATATACGCAATGCCGCGCGGCGCGGCGTGCGTGTGCGGCTGATCCTGCAGGGCGAACCCGACATGCCCATCGTCAAGGTCGCGGCGGGCATGCTGTACGACTATCTGACCGCGGCGGGCGTGCGCATCCACGAATACTGCGAACGTCCGCTGCACGGCAAGGTCGCGTGCGTGGATGGGACCTGGGCCACGGTGGGATCGAGCAACCTGGATCCGCTCAGCCTGGCCCTGAATCTGGAAGCAAACGTGATGATCCGCGATCCCGCATTCGCCTCGGTGCTGCACGAGCGGCTGGAATGGCTGGTGGAAAACCACTGCCGCGAACCCGAGCCCGCGCCGCCGGGCAGCCGCAAGCTGCGGCGCCTGGTATGGGGCGTATTCGTATATCACTTCCTGCGCCGCTTTCCTTCCTGGACCGGCTGGCTGCCCGCGCACAAACCGCGTCTCCTCACCGTGGCACGGCCGCCGATCGCAACCGATACGGAGGAGGCGCCGCCCTCCCTCGTGGAGGAGTCGCGTAGTGAC
>DATJHN010000324.1:0-2853 GCA_035493915.1 Bordetella sp. | reverse complement strand
GGATTTTGTCCTGTCGGAATTGTGCGACCAGGTCATGACCGCGCGCGCCGGGCACAAGCCCTTATTCATTTGCGGCGGCGGCAGCAAGGCCTTCTACGGCAACCATCGGCCATTACGGCCGGAGGACGGCCATTGCCTGCTCGATGTTACGGCGTACCGTGGCATCGTCAATTACCATCCGTCCGAACTCGTGGTAACGGCCAGGGCGGGTACGCCGCTGCGCGAACTCGAAGCCGAGCTTGCCGCGCAAGGCCAGATGCTGGCTTTCGAGCCGCCGCATTACGAGGCCTCCGCTACCGTGGGCGGCTGCGTGGCAGCGGGGCTCGCCGGCCCGCGCCGCATCGCCGCGGGCAGTGTGCGCGACTTTGTGCTGGGCGTACGCCTGCTGGATTCCCATGGGCGGGCGTTGAGTTTCGGCGGCGAGGTCATGAAGAACGTGGCCGGCTATGACGTATCTCGCCTGTTGGCGGGATCACTGGGTATCTTCGGCGTGCTGCTGGAAGTCTCCCTTAAAGTGCTGCCGCGTCCAGTGACCGAAACCACGCTGCGCCTGCAGGCGAGTGAACGCGAAGCGCTGGCGTCCTTCGCGACATGGCGCCGGTTGCCCATGCCGGTCTCGGCGGCGTGCTGGATTCCCGATCAGGCGTCCTCTAGCGGGGAAGTCTGGGTACGCCTGTCCGGCGCGCCGCCCGCCATCGATGCGGCCCGCGCGCGTATCGGCGGCGATACGGTGGATGCGCCGCGCGCCGACGCTTTCTGGCTGTCGCTGCGCGAACAGACGCACGATTTTTTCGATCGCTCGCGGTCGTTATGGCGGATCGCGGTGCCGCCCGCCACGGCGCCGATGCAATTGGGTGCCACGCTGATCGAATGGGGGGGCGGCCAGCGCTGGCTGAGTGGCCGGCACGATGCGGCGGCGGTGCGTGCCGCGGCGCAGGGTAGGGGAGGCCATGCCACCCTGTTCCGTGCCGCGCAGCGCGACGATCTGCCAGAGGATGGCGTATTCCAGCCGCTGGCACCGGGTGTCGCGACGCTGACGCGCCGTCTGAAACAGGAACTCGACCCAGCCGGCCTGTTCAATCCGGGCCGGTTGACGCTGGAACTATAGGGCCATCATGCAAACCCAAATTGCCTCCTGGGCGCGCGATACGGACTACGGCCGCGAGGCCGACGCCATCCTGCGCCGTTGCGTTCATTGCGGTTTTTGCACGGCGACGTGTCCGACATACCAAGTGCTGGGCGACGAACTCGATAGTCCGCGCGGGCGCATTTATCTGATCAAGCAAATGCTGGAAGGCGCGGAGCCTACCCAGGCGACGCAGACACATCTGGACCGCTGCCTGACCTGCCGCAATTGCGAAACGACCTGTCCATCAGGCGTCGAATACGGGCATCTGATCGACATCGGGCGCAGTCTGGTCGAAACGCGCGTCCGCCGGCCTTGGGGCCAACGCGTGAAACGCGCGCTGTTGCGCAAGGGACTGACGTCGCGCTGGTTCGCGCCGGCCATGCGGCTGGGCAAGGCGTTGCGGCCGCTGCTGCCGGCGGCCTTGCGGGCCAAGGTGCCGGAACCGCGGCCGGTCGGTAGATTGCCCGATGGGCGCGCGCACACGCGCCAGGTGATCATGTTGTCGGGCTGCGTGCAACCGTCGATGATGCCAACCATCGATGCGGCCACGATACGGGTGCTCGACACGCTGGGCATAGGCACGATGGTCGTCGCCGAAGGCGGGTGCTGCGGCGCCATCAATCTGCACCTTGACGATGCGACGGCGGCCCTGGCGCAGATGCGCGCCAACGTCGATGCGTGGTGGCCGCTGGTGGAAAGCGGCAAGGTGGAAGCAATCGTCATGAACGCCTCCGGCTGCGGGGCCATGGTCAAGGAGTACGCGTATCATCTGCGCAAGGAGCCTGGCTATGCGGATCGCGCGGCACGTATCGTTTCGGTTGTGCGCGACGTCTCGGAAGTTGTCGCGCCGCATGCGCGCGAATTGCGGGAAAGGCTGGGGACGCCCGTGCGCGCGGCCTTTCACCCGCCGTGCACCCTGCAGCATTGGCAAGGTTTGCGCGTCCTGGCCGATACCCTGCTGACGGACCTGGGATTCGAGCTGCAGCCTTTCGCCGACAGGCATTTGTGCTGTGGTTCGGCCGGCGCGTACTCGGTCATGAACCCCGACATGGCGGGCAGTCTGCGCGATCGAAAACTGGCCGCCATCGCGCCGACGGCACCGGACGTGATCCTGTCGGCCAACATCGGCTGCATTACGCACCTGCAGAGCGGAACGGCCACGCCGGTGCGCCATTGGATCGAGGCATTGGACGAGCGCCTGCATTCCGCTGGCGCGCCGTCCGTTGCCGCTACTCCACGGCCTTGACCATATCCTCGATGACTTTCTTTGCGTCGCCGAAGACCATCATCGTGCGGTCCATGTAGAACAGTTCGTTGTCCAGGCCGGCATAGCCGGCCGCCATCGAGCGCTTGTTCACGATGATGGTGCGCGCCTTGTAGGCTTCCAGGATGGGCATGCCCGCGATGGCTGATTGTGGATCGTTCTTGGCCGCGGGGTTCACCACGTCGTTCGCGCCCAGCACCAGCACGACATCGGTCTGGCCGAATTCGCCGTTGATATCGTCCATTTCGAACACCTGGTCGTAGGGGACTTCCGCTTCGGCCAGCAGGACGTTCATGTGGCCCGGCATGCGGCCGGCGACCGGATGGATCGCATAGCGGACCGTCACGCCTTTTTCCGTCAGCTTGGCGGCCAGTTCCTTCAGCGCATGCTGCGCTCGGGCCACCGCCAGGCCATAGCCCGGAACAATGATGACTGTCTCGGCATTGGTCATGAGGAATGC
>DATJHN010000323.1:0-6086 GCA_035493915.1 Bordetella sp. | reverse complement strand
CGTCGACCGGAATTTTTTCACCTGGCCGGATGCGCACCACGTCGCCCGGCCGCACCGCTTCGATCGGCAGATCGAGTGTCTCCTGGCCGCGCAGGACGCGCGCCTGGCGCGGCTGCAGCGACGCCAGGCGCGCGATCGCGGCGCCCGTCCTGCCCTTGGCACGCGCTTCCAGCAAGCGCCCCAACAGGATCAGCGTGACGATGACCGCCGCAGCCTCGAAATACACATGGCGCGCATCCTCGGGCAGCCAGCCGGGCGCGAAGGTGGCAACCGACGAATAAAGCCAGGCACTGCCCGCGCCGACGGCGACTAGTGAATTCATATCGGGTCCGCCGCGCGCCAGGGCGGCGCCGCCTTTCAGGAAAAAATCCCTGCCCGGGCCCGCCAGTGCCAGCGTGGCCAGTCCCCATTGCAGCAACCACAACCGCGCGGTACCCACGTACATATCCAGGCCATGATGCAGCGCCGGAAACAAATGGCCGCCCATTTCCAGCACGAATACGGGCAGCGTCAGTATCAATGCAAGGACGAAGCGGCGCGCCAGCATGCGCGCTTCCGCCTCGCGCGCCGACGCCTGGAGTGCCGCTTCGTCGCTTCCAGCCGCGACGGGATGGGCGCCGTAGCCGGCCTTGGCGATCGCGGCAACCAGGGCTTCGGCGGTGCCGCCGCCGGCTGGGTCCCAGTCGACGCGGGCGCGTTCGGTTGCCAGGTTGACGCTGGCGCCGCGCACGCCCGGCACGGCGGACAGGGCGTTTTCCACGCGCTTGACGCAGGACGCGCAGCTCATTCCTTCGATGGCGAGTTCGACGCCGGGGGCGGGAGCGGATTTCATATTGACTTCAGGGGAAGAGGTGATGCTTCGCAGTGTGATCCTTCCCATGATGGTAAGGTCAAGCAGCAGATGCCGCGAGCGCGACTCTTGACCTTACCACGGTGGGAAGGTATAGGCTTTCCAATATCGAACGGGCAGTCGTCCGCTCCGTTACTGAAGGAGTCACCATGGTCTTGCAATATCAGGTTCCCGACATGTCCTGCGATCACTGCGTCCAGGCCATCACGCGGGCCGTAACCGGCGCTGTTACCGGGGCCACGGTGCAGGTGGACCTGCTCAATCATCGCGTGACGGTCACCGGCACGGACGACAAACCGCGGGTGGAGGGCGCGATACGCGGGGCGGGATACACGCCGACAGCTGTCTGACTGACGCTGGTCAGGGCAGGGCGGCCCGGATAGGCGCGAGCCAAATGCGAACTCGGCAAATGCGAACTCGACAGGCGCGACCCGGGCAATTGCGGGCCAGCAGCCGTGGTGTATCAAGCGCGGATCCGGGTACACGGCAGGGCTGTACCCCAGTCCTGAGCGGGCATCATTGAAGAATGCTATCGATTAATAAGAATAATTAAATTTGAACGATCGATAGCATATATTTATTATTCATCCATGGCGTTACCGCCCCAACCGAACTGGAGATTTACCCATGCTGCAAGCCCGCGAAGGACAACGCATCCCGAACGTGACTTTCCCCGTCCGCGAAGACAACACCTGGAAGCAGGTCTCGTCGGATGACATTTTCAAAAACAAGACTGTCGTCGTCTTTTCGCTGCCGGGCGCATTCACGCCCACCTGCTCGTCCACGCACCTGCCGCGCTATAACGAACTGGCGCCCGCCTTCTTCGCCAATGGCGTCGATAGCATTGTTTGCGTGTCGGTCAACGATACCTTCGTTATGAACGAATGGGCAAAGGACCAGGAATCGTCCAATATCACGCTGTTGCCGGACGGTAACGGCGATTTCACGGAAGGCATGGGCATGCTGGTGGACAAGCGCGCGCTGGGCTTCGGCAAGCGCAGCTGGCGCTATTCCATGCTGGTGCGTGACGGCGTGGTCGAGAAGATGTTCATCGAACCGGAAAAAGACGGCGACCCGTTCGAAGTTTCCGACGCGGACACCATGTTGAACCATATCGCGCCGACCGCGCGCAAGCCGGATCAAGTGGTGGTATTTTCCAAGCCGGGCTGCCCGTTCTGCATCGAAGCAAAGTCCCTGCTTGAAAGCAAGGGCTATGCGCCGATCGACATCCCGCTGGAGAACAAGGTGCGTGGCCGCGTGATCGGTGCCGTTTCGGGCAAGGCCACCGCGCCGCAGGTGTTCATCAACGGTGCGTTGATCGGCGGCCTGGAAGAACTGAAAACGCATTTCGCCTGAGCCGTGACACCAGACGTTCATGACCTCGCACTGACTATCCGAGCATCATAAGGATTACGCATGAAAACCTTGCATACCGATGTGGCCGTTATCGGCGCCGGCACCGCGGGCCTGGGTGCCTACCGCGCGGCCGTGGCCGCGGGCAAGCGCGCGCTGCTCATCGAAGGCGGCCAGTATGGAACGACCTGCGCCCGGGTGGGCTGCATGCCGTCCAAGCTGTTGATCGCCGCGGCGGAGGCAGCGCACGCCGCGGAGCATGGCGCGCCGTTCGGCGTGCACGTGGATGGCAAGGTTCGTGTGGATGGACGCGAGGTCATGGACCGCGTCAAGCGCGAGCGTGACCGGTTCGTCGGTTTCGTCCTGGAAGGCGTGGAAAGCATCCCCGCCGAGGACAAACTGCGCGGCTACGCGCGCTTTGTGTCGGACACCGTGCTGAGCGTGGACGATCATACCGAGGTCCATGCGCGCAGCGTGGTGATAGCCACGGGGTCAACGCCCGCGGTGCCGCCGCCTTTCAAGGCGCTGGGCGATCGTCTGGTGGTCAATGACGACGTCTTCTATTGGGACGATCTGCCGTCCAGCGTCGCCGTGTTCGGCCCAGGCGTTATCGGGCTGGAGCTCGGCCAGGCGCTGGCTCGCCTGGGCGTGCGGGTACGGGTGTTCGGCGTCAGCGGCAGCCTGGGCGGCATCACCGATCCGGCTGTGCGGCAGAGCGCGAAAAAGGCTTTCCAGGAAGAGTTCTACCTGGATCCCGATGCCCGCGTACTGGAAACCGCGCGTGACGGCGACCGGGTTCGGGTGCGCTATGTGGCGCTGGACAACACCGAGCGCGTCGAGCATTTCGATTATGCGTTGGTGGCGACTGGCCGCCGTCCCAACCTTGGGGCGCTGGCCTTGCAGAACACCAGCCTGAAACTGAATGCCGGCGGTGTACCGGAATACGACCGCCACACGATGCAGGCCGGCAAGTCGTCGATCTTTATCGCCGGCGATGCCAACAGCGATTTGCCGCTGCTGCACGAAGCGTCGGACGAAGGCCGTATCGCGGGTGAAAACGCCGCGCATTATCCCGACGTCAAGGCCGGCCGCCGCCGCGCGCCGATGGCCGTCGTGTTTTCGGATCCGCAGATCGCGGTGGTGGGCACGCCTTATAACCGTCTGCCTGAAGGCACATACGTTACCGGCGAAGTGGACTTCGGCAACCAGGGCCGTTCGCGCGTCATGCTGAAGAACAAGGGCCGGCTGCATGTGTACGCGGATCGCGCAACGGGCCGTTTCCTGGGCGCCGAAATGGCAGGTCCGAGTGTCGAACACCTGGCGCATCTGCTGGCTTGGGCCTTGCAGCAGGAGCTGACGGTGGCGCACATGCTGGAAATGCCGTTCTACCACCCCGTGGTGGAAGAGGGCCTGCGCACCGCGCTGCGAGATGCCGACGCGCAGGTGCGCCGGCATGGCGCGGCCCTGGCGACCGCGGCGTAAGAGGCGGGAGCCGGATAGCGCCGCAAGCGATGGTGATGGTGCCTGCGCCGCCTGATGCGGTGCAGGTATCCATCTCGGATCAAAGGAAGCCTGAGTACGTCGGCAATACAGTGCCGCCCACCCATGGTTTGAACGGCTCGCCAGGCACTTGCAGTTATACCAGCGTCAGACCGCCTGCAACTGGAGCGTTGCGGCCAGATTTCGCAACGGCGGTATGAACCGTAGTGTCTCGTTGCGTGCTTCCGTGTATTGGCGTCCCTGGAAGGCAGCCGCGCCGCCCGCGGGGGCCGACGAAATCATCCCCGGCGATGCCGAAAATTCTATGTCGCCGTCGCGTTTGATTCGTTCCTCCAGATGCTGGATCCGTACCAGTGCCGCTTGCATATCCTGCTGTGACAAGGAAAGGCGGCGCGCGGCCAGGTCGATCAGCAATTGCGCTTCGGCTGGGTCATCGGCGCTGTCGATCGCATCCATCAGTTGATCCAGCGCATTGGCGTAGAGATCGCGTGTCGGGAGATTACCCTGGAGCATGCTGATGGCGTCGTGAACCGCCGGAATGAAGTAGGCGCGCAATTTCCAGTCTTTTCTCAATGCCGCGTCGATCGTTCGGATCCGTTGCAGCTCGGGGTCATTCCCGTCCGTGTATACGAAATTCTGGATCATGCTGCTCAGAATGGCGCGTTTTGGACTCGACAGTGTGCCGACGTAAGCCAGCGCGGCATCGGCATAAGTCTGCGGCGCTTGCCGGTCTTGCAGCCTGGAGGATGCCTTGGGCTTGAGCAAACGGTCGATTTCCCTTCGCGCCCGGTCCAGTGCCGAAGGACGGAAGTAATTTCGTATGTCGTAGGCGATCGCACGCAGGCGGGACCAGGGTGTAGAGGGCGGCGCGCCAAGGGAAATTACCTGTATTCCTGCAGGCGTCTTGGGCGCTTGCCGCGTGGCATCGGATTGTTCGCCGCGCAGCAGCGCGGCCGCGCCAAACAGATCCATCATGAAGCGCTCCTGATCCTGCCTTAGACCGTCGGAAAGGTGCTGCGCGGGTGGCTGCTGCGATCGAATGGCATTCAGATAGGCGTGCAACCCTGGCGTCGATACCTTGCCGTCCAGCTTTTGCCCGAGAGGCACGAAGGCGTCCATGAACTGTCGCTGAATGGATTGCGGCAGTCCTTGGACAAACGCCAGGCAGCGATCCACGCCGGCTTCGTAAGGCTGGGCGAAGGACCGATCCAGGTTGTACCAATGCTGGAATGCAATATGGATGCGCTCGATGTCGTTTTGTTCGCTTGCCGCCAACAGCGTCCCGGCCACCTGCCGCGTGTACGCTTCGTCGGCTATTTCCACCACCACATCCGCTATTCCTTCGGCTATACGCCAGACTTTCGGCGTGGCAGGAGGCTCCATCGACGGGGCGGATGGCTCTACCGGTGTGGCGGACGCCTGCAGCGCGGAATACAGGGCCGTTTCGAACCGCTGGCGCTGGACGTTGTCGTGGAAACGCAGTTGCCTGACATTATCGAGAACCGCCAATCGCGTGGTCGTATCGGCAACAGCGGCCGCCGCGGAGGCCTTGGCGGAATGATTACCGCCGCTGGCCGGGTCGAGCGCGTTCGGCGTACCCGCGTTATCGATGGCATGGCCCAGCCCCAGCTGGACGAAGGCAATGTCGATATTGTCTTTCGACGCGCCGTCCAGCCCCGCCGCGGCAAGCGCGATCGCCGACCCCGCGCGTTCGGGCCAGTCTGAATCCTGTTCAAAGATCGCACGATGCACCTGACTGCCGAGCTGATACAGCGTGGAAGCCTCTGTGATCTGTGCGATGGGGTCGGCCAGGTTGGACGTGTGCATGCCGTCCGTACCGCTGACGGTCGGATCCGTGCACTCGGCCAGCAGCCGGTCGACGGCGATAAGCACTGCAGGGGCCCTGGCCAGGGTTGGGGTATGGCTGGCCGGTTTCCTCGACCCGCGAACAGCGGGCACCGCGGCATCGTTCGGTGGGGGCAGCGCGAGCGATTGTTGGGACTCGGCATGGGACGACACGCCGTCGAAAAGATTGATTGTTGCTTCGCTTACCACGGGCTGCGGCGGGTCGCGATCCGCGGAAAGCGCGGGCCGGCCGTCGGTGAGCGTTATGCGTGCTTCGCTGATCACCCGATTGTGGTTGGAAGCGATCGAAGCGGCGTCGGCCAGGCTGTCGTTGCTGGATGAAATGGACGATGCGTCGCTCAGGTCGCTTGCGCTGTGGTAGCCGTCACTGCTTGATCTGGCGCGGCTGTTCAAACTGCCGTTGCTGCCCCAGTGCATGGCCATGGGCATATCCACGATATGCCCGCGCGCCGGCCGCAGCGGCGCATGCCGCAGAACGACGCCGGGGCTGCTGGGGGGGCTGGCGTTGCCGACGTTG
>DATJHN010000322.1:0-6599 GCA_035493915.1 Bordetella sp. | reverse complement strand
GACCGGCGGCGAATATTTCCAGGCCGGTTCGGCGGCCGATCTAAGCCAGGTGTACAGCAAGCTGAGCACCCGTTTTTCGCTCGAGCGCCGCGAAACTGAAATCGGCGCGCTGCTGGCGGCCGCCGCCGGCCTGCTGCTGGCCGCCGCCTGCGTGCTTTCCGTGCTGTGGTTCCGCCGATGATCCGCTGACGTGCTGCCCTGCCGTGGTTCCGCCGACGATCCGCTGACGTGCTTTCCTTGCCGCGGTTCCAGCCATGATCCGCCGTAAGGATTAATCCAGCCGATAGCGCGCGTCGGGAACCGGCGCCGGCGGCAGGCTCGTGTCGCCCATCGCTTCGCGCAACGCGCGTCGATATGGACGGACAAAGCATCCAGCGGAAGATCGTTGGCGTCCTGCCCGAAGGGATCTTCCAGCTCGCCCGCGATGGTGTGCAGCGCCAGGAAAGCATAGGCGATAAACACCGCCACGATGGGCGTGGCCCAGCCTATGCTTTCAACCAGGCCGAAAGGCAGCAGCACACAGTAGAAATAGGTCGTGCGGTGCAGCAGCACCTCGTAGGGATAAGGCACGGGCGTGGTCATGATGCGCTCGCAGGCGCCCGCCGTTTTCCGAGGCAAACAGCATCCGGAACCAGTTCGTTTTGGGGCGCACGATCATGGGCCCGCACCATATCAATCAGTTTCCGCGCATGCGCCGGCCGGCCTTAATTTCTGCCGAATCCGATATGAAATAATATATCATTACAAAAGTTGGAAGAAACCGGTCTCGAACCGGTCATCCATATCCGGGGAAAGAACCTTGCAGCAAGCGGATCGCGCTTTCATCTCCATCGCCAGGCGTCCGGCCATTCGTGCCGCCGCCCTGCTGTGGATATGGCTGACCGTGGTCTTTGCACCGGTCGGCGCGACATTGCACGCCATGTCGCACCTGACGCTGCCGCCCGCGGGCGCAACGATCATGGCTCGCATCGCGGATGATCAGCCGGCAGACACGGCCGATCCCGGGACCGCGACCGAGCTTGCGAAGGCCCCCGGTCCCGAGGCTGCGGCCGGCGTGTCAGCACAGGCGCTTCCCAGGCCGCACCACGACGACCAACACGGCGCGGCCGAGCACTGCCATGTCTGCGACGAGTGGCAGTTTCTCGATCACGTCCTGCCCAGCGCTGTACTCGCGAACACCGCGGCGCCGCCCCTCATCTCCCCTGCGCCGACGCCGCCGGCAATGCGCCTCTTCGCCGAGGCGCCCTGGATCCTGCCGCGCGCACCGCCACGATCCGCCGCCCCCGGCGCCTGCTAGCACGACGTCGCCCCGCGCATAAGCAATGCGCATGGGCATCGCCGAGGGCACTCCGCGGCACGCCTGGCTGACCGGCATTGCTCATCGCCGTTTCCCGTCGCCAAGGCGCCGGAAGCCGCGCATCCGCGCCACGCCGCCCCACGCACCAGCAACAACTTCTCCCTGTCCGACCGCCTGAGGCGGCCGGCAAGACCCCTGTTTAGCTTCAAAAAGACAATGTCCATCCGCTCCCTTGCCGCGTCGAACAATATCGCGCGACGTTTTCTTCCTTCGCCGCTGGCTCTATCCGTAAGCGCCGCGCTGGCCCTATGCGCGGCGCCGGCTGCGCGGTCGCAAGACGCCGCGCCAGTCGCCGCGACATCCACACCCGCGACGTCCTCGATCCCGGCTTCCAATACCCCATCGACCACCTCGGCTTCCAACCCCCAGGCTTCGACCACTCCAGCTGCCATCACCCCGGCCGCGTCCGCCACGGCCGGTAGTTCCGCGGCGGCGGCACAACCGCCCACCATTACCTTGCCCACCGTCATTACCACCGGCAACCCGCTGGGCAGCGCGGAAATCGCCTCGCCGACGACCGTATTGGAAGGCACCGGCCTGGATCTGCGCCGCGCCGACACGCTGGGACAGACGCTGAACGGCCTGCCCGGCATATCGACCACCACATACGGTCCCATGGTCGGCCGTCCCATCATCCGCGGCATGGACGGCGACCGCATCCGCATCATGAATAACGGCCTGGGATCCGTGGATGCCTCCTCGCTGTCTTTCGACCATGCCGTGCCGCTCGACCCCATGACGGCGAGCCGTGTCGAAATCGTGCGCGGTCCGGCGGCGCTGCTATATGGCGGCAATGCAGTGGGCGGCGTGGTGAACGTCATCGATGACCGCATTCCTACCGAGCCGGTGCAGGGCGTCCACGGCCAGGCGCAAGGCGATTGGGGCGGCGCCAACGACAGCCGGTCGGGCGCCGTGCAGGTCCAAGGCGGCGACGGCAAGTTCGCGATCAGCGCCGATGCATTCGGCCGCAAGACCGACGACCTGCGTATTCCGGGCTATGCCCGGTCTCCCGCCCTGCGCGCCCAGGACGAACCAGGCACGGATGAACCGCGTGGGCACCTGCCCAACAGCGACGGTTCCGTGCATGGCGGCGGCGTGGGCATGGCATGGACAGGAGACAGCGGTTATGCAGGCATTTCCTACAGCGGCTACGACTCGGACTACGGCTCGGTGGCCGAGGATTCCGTGCGGCTGAAAATGCACCAGGAGCGCTTCGGCGCGACAGGCAAGATCGACGATCTGGAAGGCCCGTTCAAAAGCCTGAAGTTCGATTTCGCCTACACCGATTACGAGCACCGCGAAATCGACGATGGCACCACCGGGACTACCTTCAAGAACCACGGCTACGAGGCCCGTGTCGAAGCCCAGCATCGGGACCTGGGCCCTCTGCATGGCGCACTGGGCTTGCAGATCAGCCAGACGCGCTTTTCCGCGCTGGGCGACGAAAGCCTGGTGCCCACCACGGATACGGATTCCTTCGCGCTGTTCGATGTAGAGCAATGGGATGTGACGGACCGGCTCAACCTGAGCCTGGGCGGCCGGATGGACTACACCCGCCTGTCGCCATCGGCCGGCGGCATCGACAAGTTCGACAGCGCGTCGCAGCGCGATTTCACGGCCGGCAGTCTGGCCCTGGGCGCCATCTATAAGCTCGACAGTGTCTGGTCGGTGGCCGCGAATCTGTCGTATACCGAACGGGCGCCGACCTTCTACGAGCTCTACGCCAACGGCCCGCACGACGCCACCGGCCAATACCTGATCGGCGACCAATCGCTATCCAAGGAACGCTCGTTCTCCGGCGACCTGGGGCTGCGTTTCAAGGACGGCCCGCATCACGGCAGCGTCGGTGTGTTCTACAGCCATTTCAAGAACTACATCACGGAGGTCAACACCGGCCTGTTCACCGACGACGAGGGCAATGTCGTACCGAAGGGCACCGACGACGCGCTGTCGCAGGCGGTGTATCAGGGCGTGCCGGCGGACTTCTACGGCTTCGAGGCCGACAGCACATTCCGTGTACTGGACCGCGGCGCCCACAAGCTGGACCTGCTGCTTTCGGGCGATTACACCAACGCACGCAACAGCGACACCGGCGAACCGCTGCCGCGCATCCCGCCGCTGCGGCTGGGCTTCGGGCTGAACTACACCTATGGCGCCTGGGAGACGGGCGTTTCGTTCACCAAGGCCTTCTCCCAGCATCGATATCCCGACAATGACGACGGCACGGCGGGCTATTACAAGCTGGACGCCAACCTGACCTATTCCTTCCGCGTCGACAAGACGCAATGGCAGGCTTACCTGCGCGGCACCAACCTGACGAACCAGGAGATCCGCTATGCCACGTCGGTATTGCGGGACATCGCTCCGGAAGGCGGCCGCGCGGTCATGGTGGGCGTGCGGGCAAGCTTCTAACTGGCCGCGACTCTAAGCCGGCGCCCCATTTACAGTCTATTTACGCAAATCCGTTCTTTTTTGCGGCCATCTTTGCGTCAACGCCGGCAAAATGCCTGCATTCGGCTTAAGCAACACCGAAACGGGCGCGGCAGTGGCCAAGAACGGTGCCACGCCCGGCAACATGGCATGGAACGTAAGGGATTTCCCTAGTTTCCCCTAGGGGAATCGCTTATGCAAAACGGCAGTTCTGCTCGGATGTGACGAATTACCGCCAGGATCGACGAGATAGCACGATCTTCCCGTCAAATGTAAGTAATATTTCCGTTATATAATCCGATTCGCGAACTATTTCCGCATCCGCCGGCTTGAACGTAGTTGAAGCCACGCCATTCCACTCCGTATTTTGAAGTGAAGTTATGACGCCGCCGACGAGACGCTATTCTCTCTCCCGATTTTTCCTACCGACCGCCCTCCTGACCATCGCCCTCGCTTCCCTGCCCGGCACCGCCGGCGCGATGATTTCCTCGGACGCTCTCGGATCCCTCAAGGGTCTTTCTCCCACTGACCTGCCCACCGTGCCCTCGCTGCGCGACCGTGTGGTTGCCGCCGGGCTGGACGCCTTGGGTACCCGCTACCGCTGGGGCGGCGACGATCCCGATTCCGGTTTCGATTGCAGCGGCCTGGTCAGCTTTATCTACAAGGAAGTGGCCGGCGTGGACCTGCCGCGGCGCGCCCGCGACCAACGCAGCGAAGGCCATGCCGTGAAAACGGCCCAGCTGCAGCCGGGCGATCTGGTGTTCTTCGGTATCCGCCGGCATAACCAGACCTCCCACGTGGGCATCTACATCGGCAATAACGAATTCGTCCATGCGCCCACGCGCGGCGAAAAAGTGCGCATCGACACGCTGGACAGCGCCTACTGGTCCAAGCGCTTCAATGGCGCTCGCCGCTACATCGGCCCCGGCAGCAGCACCGCCGTGGCCGTAGCCGAGAACGCCCGCTAGGACTCAGCCTCGTCCAAGGAAAGGCATCTTGGTCGCCATGATGGTCATGAATTGCACGTTGGCGTCCAGCGGCAGCGCCACCATGGACGCCACGGCTTCCGCCACGTGCGCGACGTCCATGCGCGGTTCCGCCTTTACCGTATGGTCCGGCTGCAACACGCCGGCGACCATGCGCTCCGTCATCGGCGTGGCGGCATTGCCTATGTCGATCTGACCGCAAGCGATGTCGTACTGGCGGCAATCCAGGGAAATCGATTTGGTCATGCCGGTCACGGCATGCTTGGTCGACGTATAGGCGATCGAATACGGCCGCGGCGCGTGCGCCGAAATCGAACCGTTGTTGATGATGCGGCCACCGCGCGGCTGCTGGTCTTTCATGATGCGGATCGCCGCCTGGGCGCACAGGAACATGCCGGTCAAATTGGTGTCGACCACGCTGCGCCACGTTTCCACCGGCAAGTCCTCGATGGGTACCGCCGGCGCGCCGCGACCCGCATTATTGAAGAGCACATCCAGGCGGCCAAAGGCCTGTTTGGTCTGCTCAAACAGATTGCGCACCGATTCCTCGTTGCAAACATCGGTGGGTACCGCCAGCGCGCGACCGGCATCGGCCCCGGCGGCGGCGCGCGTTTCTTCCAGCACTTCCGCGCGGCGCCCGGCCAGCGCTACCCGGTAGCCTTCCGCCAGCAATTGCAGGGCGACGGCGCGGCCGATACCGCTCCCCGCCCCGGTCACCACCGCCACCTTGCCCTCGCCGCGTCTGCCGTTCTGGTTCATCCCTGACTCCTGTAAGAAAAGTACCGCGCATCCTACTCTCAAAAAAGACACGAAAACCAGTGGCCGGCGCGCGTATCGCATGCCGCGTCCATAGCGCCCGCCCGTGGCGATTTGTTATTCTTCATCTCCTGCCGGTATCCGTCTTTCCGTTGCAGCCGTCGCCCACTACCGGCCGTCCGCCATAGGCCGGCCCCGCCTGAAAAATTTGCCGATCGCCATGCCCGCTTCCGCCGGAATTCCCGCCACGCCTGGTAATGTCTTTATGGTCGTCGCACCCAGCGGCGCCGGCAAGTCCAGCCTCGTCCGCGCGCTGCTGCAACGCGATCCGGCTATCCGTCTTTCCGTTTCGTGCACCACGCGGCCGCCGCGCCCGGGCGAAACGGACGGCCGCGAATACCGATTCGTCAGCGTGGCGGATTTCGAACGCATGCGCGACAGCGACGCCCTGCTCGAATGGGCGGAAGTCCATGGCAATTTTTACGGCACACCGGTCGACGGCATTGCGCAGGCGACCCGCGAGGGACACGACGTTCTGCTGGAAATCGATTGGCAGGGCGCGCGCCAGGTACGGCAGCGGTTTCCAGGCGCAATCGGCATTTTCATCTTGCCGCCGTCACTCGACGAACTGGAAAGCCGGCTGAAAGCGCGCGGGCAAGACCCGGATTCCGTAATCGCGCGCCGACTGCTGGCGGCCGGCGGCGAAATCGCCCATGCGCCAGAGTGTGAATATGTTATTATTAATCAAGAATTTAGCTTCGCATTGGATGAACTGACCCAGATCGTCAATGCGGCCAGGCTGCGTTTCTCCTCTCAAGCAGTCCGCCACGCCCAGTTGTTTTCCCAATTGGGTATCTCGGCGCCCCATTGAGCTCAGGGCGCGGTCTCGCTTCCTTTTTCATCAGTCTGTCGTATTTCAGGTGACCCACTATGGCCCGCATTACCGTTGAAGATTGTCTGACCCACATTCCGAATCGTTTCACGCTGACCTTGGCCGCCACCTATCGCGCCCGCGAACTGGCGCAGGGCCACGCCCCGCGGCTCGATAGCAAGGACAAACCCACGGTGAC
>DATJHN010000321.1:0-4221 GCA_035493915.1 Bordetella sp. | reverse complement strand
AGGCAAAGAAGGGCTTGACCTGCACGCCGATGGCCTTGCTCAAGTCATCGATGACAGGCTGCCAGGCGCTGCGCAGATTGGAGGACGACTCGGTCGAAATGATGCCGAAGTTCAGGGTTTTTACGTCCTGGGCGAGCGCCGAAGCGGACAGGGCCGCGGTGGCGATAAGGGCGCAAAAGGTTCTGCGAAGCATGAGGGTAACTCCGTGTCTTGCGGTAGAAAGGAAAGGAAAAGGTCAGGCGGCCGCCAGCTGCGGGCGCCCCACCAGGGATTGCGGCTCGACGGCATCGGCCGACGGCGCCACGGGCATCAGTTCATTCAGCTCGGAGCCATACAGGTCCTGCAGCATCTCGGGGCTCAGCTTGGCCGACGGGCCGTCGTACACCACTTTGCCGTGGCGCAGGGCGACCACGCGCGGGCAGTAGCGCATGGCCACGTCGACCTGATGCAGCGATACGACGACGGCAACGCCACGCGTGCGGTTGATCTGCGCCAGCGTATCCATTACGCGGCGCGACGACTCGGGGTCCAGCGAGGCAATGGGCTCATCGGCCAGGATGGTGCGGGCGTTCTGCACCAGGGTGCGCGCGATGGCGGCGCGCTGCTGTTGGCCACCAGACAGATTGGAAGCCCTTTGGAAGGCCTGGTTTTCGATGCCGACCTGAGCCAGCGCATCCAGGCCGACCTGGACTTCGGAACGCAGGAACCAGCGCAGCAGGCTGCGGTATAGCGGCACGCGCGGCAGCATGCCGGCCAGTACGTTGGTAATGACCGGCAGCCGGCCCACCAGATTGAATTGCTGGAACACGAAGCCGATGCGGGCGCGCGCGCGCCGCACGTCGCGGCTAATGCGGCCATTGCGCTGGATCAGGTCGCCATTGACGCGGATCTCACCGTTGCCGGCATCGGCAGCGACGAAGCCCGCCAGATGGCGCAGCAGCGTGGACTTGCCCGAACCGGACGCGCCCAGCAGCGCGACCATTTCACCGTCGCTTACCTGCAAGGTCACATCGTCCAGGGCTTTCTGTCCGGCGCGGAAGGACTTGCTGATTCCGCGCACATCGATTGCATAAGTCATTGGCGAAGCTCTCGCATTCAGAAGATGCGAGTAGTCTGGGCAGGGCCAGTGACAGGCTCATGACGATGTAATACGACATTCAGGCTGTCTTTGGTGACGATCTGTGTGTTTGTCATCAAAATGAAATTACGCAGTGCTTGAAACGGTGTGCGCATTAATCCTCAAGCACGACAGTGCGCCCTGACCACCGGCACCGCATGCCGGTGCGGCGTGCGCCGTTCATGCACGCTATCGCAGCGAAACACGCGCTATCGGCGGCCGTATGGGCGGGTATCGACAACCGCCATGCATGAGCACGCCGCGGTGCCGCAAGCTCTTGTGCTGCGACCAAAGCATATGCGTCATCAACGGTTCTTATGGAGGACGCAAGCGCCTTCGCCGGACGCGCAGAATCGGACCATGGTTGAGGGCATAGGAGGTCGCCCATGGGTCTGCTCAGGACGTTATTCGCGCTATCGGTGGTACTGGACCACTCACCTTTCAACGACGGCAATATGCTGGTGGGAGGAAGGCTCGCCGTGCAGTTGTTCTACGTAATCTCGGGGTTCCTGATTTCGTACATCCTGAACACCAACGAGGCGTACCGCAGCACGGCGCGCTTCTACGAGAACCGCCTGCTGCGCCTGTTTCCCACTTATCTTGTCGTCGCCGTGGTCGCGCTGGCGCTGAACTGGGTGGCCAATCCCGAATTCCTGGACGTCTACCGGCACAGTCCCAACGGCGCGGACCTTTTCCTGGTGCTGTCCAACCTGTTCATCTTCGGCCAGGACTGGCTGATGTTCTTCGGCATCAAGGGCGGCGTGCTAACGCTGACGGGCAGCTATGCCGACAGCAGCGTGCCTCTATACCAGGGCCTGCTCGTGCCGCAGGCGTGGACGTTGGGCGTGGAGCTCAGCTTTTACCTGATCGCGCCTTTCATCCTGCGTTCGATGCGCTGGGTCGTGGTGCTGTTCCTGGCATCGCTGGCGCTGCGCGCGGGGCTGTTGTATGCCGGCATCGCCCAGTCGGATCCCTGGAGCTATCGCTTCTTCCCGCTGGAACTGGCCCTGTTCCTGGCCGGTGCGCTGTCGCACCGCCTGCTGCTGCCGCTGTGGCAACGCCTGAGCGACCGCTTCCATTACCTGCCCGAACTGGCCACGGGCCTGTTCGTGATCTACGTGGTGCTCCATTTTTCGGTGACGATCAATCACAACCTGCGCGATGTACTGGCCCTGGCGGCATTCACGGCCATCCTGCCGCTTACCTTTATCTACCAGGGGCGCCATCGGCTGGACAAAAAAATCGGGCAGCTGAGCTACCCGATTTATATCTCGCATTCCGTCGCCATTCTGCTGGTGCATCAGGCGACGAGCTGGATAGGACTGACCAATGCGCTGGCGATTTCCACCCTGAATGTCCTGCTGTCGCTGGTGCTGGCCACGCTGCTGTGGAGCATGGTCGACAGCAAGATCGACAGGGTGCGCGAACGCGTCAAGTCCGGGGCGCCGTCTGGTGCTCCGGCACGCGCCCTGCGGGCTTGAAGAGCCCCCAGAGTGCTTGCGCGATGACCGCCACGACGATGTTCACCACCAGGGCGATCAGGCCCGTGTAGATGCCATAGGTGTCGCCGCCGACAACGAAGGCATGCACGGGCTTGATGCCGTCCATGTAGGCCAGGCTGGTGCCGGTGGCCAGGCCGATCAGCCAGCCCAGCAGCAGCGGACCACCGCGGAACCAGCCGAAGAACAGGCCGAACACCACCGCGGGGAAGGTCTGCAGGATCCACACGCCGCCCAGCAGCTGCAAGTCCAGCGCGAACTGCGTGGGAACGAACAGGATGAAGACCAGCGCGCCGACCTTGACGACCAGCGACACGACCTTGGCCACCTTGGCCTCGGCTGCCGGCGTCACCGAGGGATTTACGTAGGCTTTCCAGAAGTTGCGGGTAAACAGGTTGGCGGCGCCGATCGACATCACCGCGGCAGGCACCAGGGCACCGATGGCGATGGCGGCAAACGCGAAGCCCGCGAACCAGCTGGGGAACAGCGCATTGAACAGCGCCGGCACCACGTCGTTGGGGGTCTGCGGATGCAGGTTGGCGGCATAGGCCATGTAGCCCAGCAGTGCGATCAGGCCCAGCAGCAGCGTATACGCCGGCAGGAAGATCGCGTTCTTGCGGATCGTATTGGCGCTCTTGGCGGCAAAGATCCCCGTCAATGTATGCGGATACATGAACGCGGCCAACGCAGAACCCAGCGCCAGCGTGGCATACGGCAGGAACTGCGATGCCTTCAGCGTCAGCCCCGTTGCTCCACCCTTGGCGGCAAAGCCCGCGGCGGCCGCGGAAAACACCGCGCCATAGCCGCCCAGCTTGGTCGGCACCAGCACGATCGCCACCAGCACCACGATATAGATCATCAGGTCCTTGACGAAGGCGATCAACGCGGGCGCGCGCAGGCCAGCGGAATAGGTATACAGCGCCAGGATCACGAAAGCTGCCGCCAGCGGCAGCTCGCCGGTCAGGCCGAGCGCTTTGATCACCACTTCCATACCGACCAATTGCAGCGCGATATAGGGCATGGTCGCCAGCACGCCGGTCACGGCGATGGCCAGCTCCAGCGGGCGCGACTGGAAACGCGCATAGACGACGTCGGCGGACGTGACGTGTCCGGCCTTGTGCGCCACCCGCCACAGCCGCGGCATGATGGTGAACACGACCGGATAGACCAGAATGGTGTACGGCAGCGCGAAGAAACCGTAGGCGCCCACCGCATAGACCAGCGCCGGAACGGCGATGACGGTATACGCGGTGTAGAAGTCGCCGCCCACCAGGAACCAGGTGATCCAGGTGCCGAAGCGACGTCCGCCCAGGCCCCATTCGTCCAGGCTTGATTTCGACTCGCCACGCTGCCAGCGCGACGCCGCGAAACCCATGACGGTTACCAGCACGAAGAAAAAGACGAACACGCCGAGGGCGGTCCAGTTGATTTGACCGGCCATTATTCGTCCCCCTCGTTGCGCTGGCTGCGATACACGATCCACGTCAGGAACGCGGTGATCGGCACCCACAGGAGCTGATACCAATAGAAGAAGGGGAAACCAAACAGCTCGGGTAGCGTCTCGTTATAGAAGGGTACCCAGAGCAAGCCGATGAACGGCAGCAA
>DATJHN010000320.1:0-11447 GCA_035493915.1 Bordetella sp. | reverse complement strand
CCCAGTTCGATGATATCCGCGCCGGCTTCGACCAGGGCGTGCATCAGCGGCACGCAGGCCGCGGGCGACGGATCGCCCGCGGCGACGTAGGGAATCAGGGCGGCGCGGCTGTCTGCCTGGGCGCGGGAGAATGCGGCGGCGATACGGTCTTGTTGAGAGGTCATGCTGTCGATTACCACTGTCGTTTACAGCGTCAGGCCGGCGCGCTCGGCCACGGTGTGCATGTCCTTGTCGCCGCGGCCGGACAGGCAAACCAGGATGTGCGTGTCCGGCGGCAGCGTCGGCGCGATGCGCGTGGCATGGGCGATGGCATGCGAGGATTCCAGCGCCGGCATGATGCCTTCGATGCGGCAACAGTCATGGAAAGCCTTGAGCGCCTCGTCGTCCGTCACGCCCACATACGAGGCTCGGCCGCTGTCTTTCAGCCAGGCATGTTCGGGACCGACGCCCGGATAGTCCAGGCCGGCCGATACCGAATGCGTTTCCTGGACCTGGCCATTGGCGTCCTGGATCACATAGGTACGATTGCCGTGCAGTACGCCCACCCGCCCGGCGGCGATGGACGCGGCGTGACGGCCGCTATCCATGCCTTCGCCCGCGGCTTCGACGCCGATCAACTGGACGTTTTCGTAGGGAATGTAGGGATGGAAAATCCCCATGGCGTTGGACCCGCCGCCAACCGCGGCGATGACGATGTCAGGCTGGCGCCCGGTTTCTTCGGGCATCTGCTGCAGGCATTCCTTGCCGATGACGGTCTGGAAGTCGCGCACCATGCGTGGGTAGGGGTCGGGGCCCGCCACCGTGCCGATGATGTAGAAGGTATTGCCGATGTTGGTCACCCAGTCGCGCATGGCTTCATTCAAGGCGTCCTTGAGCGTGCGCGAACCGGACTCCACCGGGACCACGGTGGCCCCCAGCAGCTTCATGCGGTACATGTTGGAAGCCTGGCGGCGGATGTCTTCGCTGCCCATGTAGACAATGCATTCCATGCCATAGCGGGCCGCCACGGTGGCGGTGGCGACGCCATGCTGGCCGGCGCCGGTTTCGGCGATGACGCGCGGCTTGCCCATGCGGCGGGCCAGCAGCGCCTGCCCGATACAGTTGTTGACCTTGTGGGCGCCGGTGTGATTCAGGTCTTCGCGCTTGAACCAGATCTGCGCACCGCCCAGTTCCTGGGACCAGCGACGCGCATGATAGACGGGGCTGGGGCGGCCGACGAAATGCTTGAGTTCGTAGTTGAATTCCTCGATGAATTGCGGATCCACGCGGTACCGGTCATAGGCCGCGCGCAGTTCATCGAGCGCGTGCATGAGCGTTTCCGCCACGAACACGCCGCCATAGGGGCCGAAATGGCCCTGGGCGTCAGGAAAGTCGTAAGGTTTTGCCACCTGGTTTCACCAATCTATCCCCCCGGCACAGCGGGAAAGCCGGCGGTAGGTAAAACAGCCCGCCGCCAATTACGCAACCCGTTATTTTACCTGAGCGCCCGCCGTCGACCGCGTGATGCCAGTCGTCGCGCGGGTCAGTCCAGGGATAGCGGCCCCTAGATCGACTGCCCCACGCGGCGCAAAAATGCCGCGCATGCGTCCAATTGATCCACCGCGACGAATTCGTCCGGCTTGTGAGCCTGGGCGATATGGCCCGGCCCGCAAACCACCGTCGGGATGCCGATGCCCTGGAACAGGCCGGCTTCGGTGCCGTACGCCACCTTGCGCGTGGCGGTATCGCGCGTCAGGGCGCGCACCAGCTGCGTAATGGCCGCCTGTTCCGAGGCTTCCAGGCCCGGCGCGGCGGGGCCGGCCTCGATGTCGATGCGCGCGTCTGGAAACTCGGCCTGCATGCGCGGCAGCAGCACCTCGTCCACATAGCGTTGAACGTCGCGCTGAATATCGTCCGGCACGATACCGGGAAGATTGCGGAACTCGTAGGCGAACTCGCAATCGTCCGGGATGGTGTTGACCGCGATGCCGCCGCGGATCAGGTTGGTGGTCAAGGTGCTATACGGCACATCGTAGAAGGCATCGTAGGGCCCCTTGGCCTTGTAGGCGTCGGCCACGTCGCGGATATGGCAAATCAGCCGCGCGGCGTATTCGATAGCATTGCAGCCGTGCGGCGTCAACGACGAATGCGCCGCCTTGCCATGCACGCGGCAGCGGTACAGGTTGATGCCTTTATGCGCCACCACGACCTGCATGCCGGTCGGTTCGCCCACCACGCAGCCTTCGGGCCGGATACCGCGGTCGCGCAGATCGGCCAGCATGAACGGCGCCCCGGCGCAGCCGACTTCCTCGTCGAACGAAAACGCCAGGTGCAATGGCTTGGCGCGCGGCATGGACAGGAATTCCGGCACCATGGCCAGGGCGGTGGCGATGAAACCCTTCATGTCGCAGGCGCCGCGGCCGTACAGAAGGCCATCCTGTTCGCGCAGGACGAAGGGATCGGCGGTCCACGCCTGGCCATCGACCGGCACGACGTCGGTATGGCCGGACAACACGATGCCGCCCTGCTCGCCGCCGTCGCGCGCCGGCAGCGTGGCGAACAGGTTGGCCTTGGTGCGATCGTCGTTGTGCACCAGCCAGGCTTGCACGCCCTGCCCCTTGAGCCAGTCGCGCGCGGTTTCGATAAGAGCCAGATTGGAGTTGCGGCTGGTGGTGTCGAAACCAACCAGCGTTTCCAGCCAACGACGGGTATCCATGGCGAAGCGCCTTGTGACTAAAACCGTCAGTGTAGGCCGGCGCCGATACGCCCGTCTACGGCGGCGCTACCGGCTATTTGCGGGCAGCGCCGGTCACGCCCGGGACTTCGCCCAGGGCGTCCAGCGCGCGCGACAAGTCGCCGCCGCCATGGACTTCGACGGTGAACACCATATGGGCGAGGGAATGACGGCTCTGCGTGTTGACGCCGATGACGTTCAGGCGCAGGCGGGCGAAGACTTCCGACAGGTCGCGCAGCAGGCCGGAACGGTCATGGGCACGCACGCTGATGTCCACGGGATAGACGGTGTTGCCGGTTTCCCCCCAGGCCACCTCTATCACGCGTTCCGGCTCCCGCTCGGCCAGGGCGGCATAGCTGTGGCAATCCGTACGATGTATGGAAACGCCGCGGCCGCGCGTGACGAAACCGACGATGGCATCCGGCGGCGCCGGCCGGCAGCAACGGGCAAGTTGGGTCATGAGCGACCCGACGCCGACCACCAGAACGCCGCTCTTGCCGCTTTTTTCCGTGCTTTCGGCACGGCTGGCGTGCGTGACGACGCCCGGTTCCTCCGCCGTCTCGACGGGCTGCTGGAACACCGCGTCGATCTGCCGAAGGCTGAATTCGTCCTTGGCGGCGGCAACGTACAGGTCGTCGGCCCGCGCGAAACCGAGCTGCTGCGCCAACTGCTCCAGGTTCACCGCGGTCTTGCCCAGCCGTTGCAGCTCTTTTTCGACCAGAGCCTGCCCCTGGGTAATGCGTTGCTGCAACTCGATGGCGTTGAACCAGTTGCGCACCTTGGCGCGGGCGCGCGGACTGGCCAGGAAACCCAGCTGCGGATTAAGCCAGTCGCGCGAGGGACCACCGGCCTTGGCGGCGACGATCTCCACGGTCTGCCCGGTGGCCAGGCGGGTCTGCAGCGGCACCAGTTGCCCATCGACGCGGGCGCCGCGGCAGCGATGCCCCAGGTCGGTATGCAGGTGATAGGCAAAATCGACCGGCGTCGATCCGGCGGGCAATTCGATCACCCGAGCCTGGGGCGTCAGGACATAGATGTGTTCGGCGGCGTGGGCCAGCCCGCCCGGCTGGCCGCCGGATGGGGCGGCATCCGCGTCCATGTCGGCGTTCCAGGCCAGCAGCTGGCGCATCCAGGACAACTGGCGATCGTATTCGCTGGACGCGGACACCTGCCCGCCCCTGGCGCCGGCTTCCTTGTAGCGCCAGTGCGCCGCCATGCCGTATTCGGCGAACTGGTGCATCTCGCGCGTGCGGATCTGGACTTCGAACGGCCGTCCATCGCTATCGGTCACCACGGTGTGCAGCGAGCGGTAGCCGTTGGGCTTGGGGCGCGAAATATAGTCATCGAACTCGTCCACCAGAGGCGTCCAGAGCTCGTGCACGATGGCCAGCGCGGTATAGCATTCGCGCACATCGTTGACGATGACGCGCAAAGCGCGCAGGTCGAACATCTGGTTGAAGTCCAGCTTTTTGATGCGCATCTTGTTCCAGATGCTGTAGATATGCTTGGGCCTCCCGCTGACTTCCGCCTCGATGCCCGCCTTGAGCAAGGCCGCCCGCATGCGATCGATTGCATCGGCGATGAAAGCTTCGCGCTCCACCCGCTTTTCTTCCAGCAGGCGGGCGATTTCCTTGTAGCGGTCGGCGTCCAGGAAGCGGAAGGCCAGGTCCTCGAGTTCCCACTTGAGCTGCCAGATGCCCAGCCGGTTGGCCAGCGGCGCGTACAGGTCCAGCGTTTCGCGCGCCAGCTGCGGCGAGCAAGCTGTTTTGGATGCGGCATGCCAGCGCAGGCTTTGCAGCCGCGATGCCAGCCTCATCAGCACAATGCGCAGATCCGCGGCCATGGCCAGCAGCATCTTGCGCTGCATTTCCTTCTGGTCACTGCTGTCGGCGGTGGTGTCTTTCCCCGCCGGGCCGCCCCAAGGGGAAAGAGCCCCCTTGGGGGACTGCAAGTCCGAAGGACGCGGCGTGGGGGCTTCTTTCCCCGCCGGGCCGTCCCAAGGGGAAAGAAGCCCCTTGGGGGGCTGCGAACCGGCGGCGGCCATCCCCCCGACCCGGGCTACGGCGCCCAGGCGCATCAAGGCCCGCGCGCCCTGCACCAGGCGGGCGACTTCGGTGCCGAATTCGGCGGCGATGGGATCGTGCCGCGCGGACGAAGCGGCGGCCGACAGGTCCGTAGGCAAGGCGGCCAGCACAGCCGCCACGCGCGTCGCGCCATCGGTGTGCAGGGCGGCCAGGATGCGGACCACGCCGGCCGCGTGGCCGGACAGGGGTTCGCCTGTCAAGGCCTGCTCTTCGCCAAAACGCGGCGAGGCCCAGGCCACCGCCTTTTCCAGTTGCCCACGTCCTTGCGCGTCGAGGCCGGCCGCGGCATTGTCGAACCACGCGGCGTCGAAAGGCGTCAAGGTATCGTGATCGGGAAGCGCGGGCATCGGCGCGTAATTCTGGAAAACGTAATACTGGAAAACGGAACGGGCATGACCCGGATACGGATGCCGACACTCTACACTAGGGCTTGGCTATCCTAGGAGATTCCATTCCATGCTGCGATGGCTGCTTGGCCGGGGAGCGCCGGCCGCCCGTATCGCCGATGTGCAGGCGCGCATCGAACCCGCGCTGTGGGACGAGGTATTGCGGGCATATCCCTTTCTGCAAGGGCTGGCCGCGGACGACATCAAGGAATTGCGAGCCCGGGCCGCCTGGCTCCTGGCCAGCAAGACCATGAATGGCGCGGGCGGACTGGCCCTGACCGATTTCATGCGCCTGTCCATCGCCGTGCAGGCGGCGCTGCCCATCCTGAAGCTGCCGACCAGCCTGTACGAAGGCTGGGATGAAATCATCGTCTATCCCGGCGGCTTCGCCATCCCGCGCCGGCGCGAGGACGACATCGGCGTGGTGCACGAATATACCGAAGACGCCGCCGGCGAAGCCTGGGACGGCGGACCGGTCGTGTTGTCGTGGGAAGATGCGCGCATCGCCGAAGGCGGCTTCAATGTCGTGATCCACGAATTCGCCCACAAGCTGGACCTGATGGGCGGCGAGGCCGACGGCATGCCCAGCCTGGCGGGGCGGCCGGAGCTGAAGGCGCGCCTGTGGCGGCAGGTGCTGGACGATAGCCTGAACAGCTATACGGAAGCGCTGGAGGCGGTGGAAGCGGCGATTCCGCCGCACGTGGATCCGGAAGGCCCGGACGCCGATCCCTGGTATGGCCAATTACCCATGGACCCGTACGCGGCCACGGACGAAGGCGAATTCTTCGCGGTCAGTTCCGAATCATTCTTCGTGGATCCGGCGCCGCTGGCCGCGGCACTGCCGGAATGGTACGACCTGCTGCGCACCTATTACCGGCAGGATCCGTTGCAGCGCCTGGGCTAGAACCTGCGTGAGATCCCTGAGCCAGGGATCTCCGCTGCCGAGATCAAAACGCTGCCGGCCTGATCAGGCCACGGCGGCGGTCACGACAATCTCGACCTTGTAGTCGGGGTTGGCCAGGCGGGCTTCTACCGTGGCACGGGGGGGCGAGTTGCCGGCGGGGACCCAGGCGTCCCATGCCTTGTTCATGCCGTCGAATTCCTTCATGTTGGTGATGAAGATCTGCGCCATCAGGATCTTGGTCTTGTCCGTGCCGGCTTCGGCCAGCAGGCGGTCGATCGTGGCCAGGACCTGCTGGGTCTGGCCGGTGATGTCCAGCGAGGCATCATCGGGTACCTGGCCGGCCAGATAGGCCACGCCGTTGTAGATGGCCATGTCGGAAAGACGCTTTTCGACGTTGACGCGTTTGATCGAGCTCATGAACGGTTCCTCTGGGTTCTCGGTTGAAACCAGGCGCCCCACGGCGGCCTGGCGTTGAAAATCTTGCGGCGCCTGGCGAAGAACCGCCCCCGCACCGCATCTGCAAGCCGGTTTGCCGGCCCGGGATAAAAATCAAAATTCTCCCCGCGCCAGACCACATCGGCAAGCTATTTGGCCACGCTTTCCTCCGGGATCGGCGGCAGCTGGAAAACCTGGCGCAAATAGGCCAGATAGGCGGGATCGTCGCACATGGTCTTTTCCGGTGAGTCCGACACCTTGGCGACCGGCTGGCCGTTGCAGCGAACCATTTTCATGACGATCTGCAGGGGCTGATGGCCCAGATCGTTGGTCAGGTTGGTGCCGATGCCGAACGAGACCCGGCAGCGTCCGGCGAAGCGCCGCGCGAGCTCGACCGCGCGCGGGAAGGTCAGCGCATCGGAAAATACCAGGGTCTTGGCGCGCGGATCGACGCGATTTGCCTGGTAATGCCCGATCATGCGTTCGCCCCACAGGAAGGGATCGCCTGAATCATGGCGCGCGCCGTCGAACAGCTTGCAGAAATACATATCGAAGTCGCGCAGGAAGGCATCGGTGCCGTAGACGTCGGACAGCGCGATACCCAAGTCGCCACGGTATTCCTTGGCCCAGACCTCCAGCGCGAAAACCTGCGAATCGCGCAGCCTCGGCCCCAGTGCCTGGCAAGCCTGCAGGTACTCGTGCCCCATCGTCCCCAGGGGCAGGACGTCGTACTTGCGCGCCAGGGCCACATTGCTGGTGCCGGCGAACATCTTGCCCATGGCGCCCTTCATAGTTGCCACGACCTCGTCATGCCAGGTCTTGGAAAAACGCCGGCGCGTGCCGTATTCCGCCACGCGGAAATCCGCCATATCCGGAGCCTTTACCACCAGGTCCATCTTCGATCGCAGGCGTGCGCGGCCTTCTTCCAGGTCGGGATGCGCGCGGGTATTGCGGAAATAGACCTCGTTGACGATCGCAAGGACCGGAATTTCAAACAGAATGGTGTGCAGCCAGGGGCCCTTGACCTCGATGGAGATTTCGCCGGGATGCTCGCCCTCGCCGACGAGGATGCAGCGTTCGGGCAAATGGAACAGGCCCAGGAAATCGACAAAGTCGCTTTTGATGAAGCGCAGCCCGCGCAGGTAGTCCAGTTCTTCGCTGGTGAAGCGCAACTGGCACAGATGGTGGATCTCGGCGCGGATTTCGTCCATGTACGGACGCAGGTCTACCCCCGGTGTGCGGCACTTGTAGCGATATTCCACCTGCGCGGCCGGAAAATGATGCAGGACGACCTGCATCATGCTGAACTTGTACAGGTCGGTGTCTAACAGCGAGGTGATTATCATGATTCGCTTGATCGCTTTCGTGCGCGCCGGCAATGGAATATCCGATTGCCGTGCGCGGCGTCCGCCGGCAAAGCCGGGTCCGGCCTTGCCTGGAGAAAGCCGTATTCAACCATAGTACGGCGGTCCCCGATGGCCTCCCGAAGGCCCGCGACATTACACGGTTCAGGGTTATCGCGGCAGGGCATCCGCGCAATTGGGTAAAATCCCATTTTTCACCAGAATAAAAAAGCGCATCCGGGAGTTGCCGCATGACTCACGTCGTCACTGAAAACTGTATCAAATGCAAGTACACCGATTGTGTGGACGTGTGCCCTGTTGATTGCTTCCGCGAAGGACCGAACTTTCTGGTCATCGATCCGGACGAATGCATCGACTGCGCGGTCTGCATTCCGGAGTGTCCCGCCAACGCAATCTATGCCGAGGAAGACGTCCCCCAGGATCAGCTGAAATTCATTCAGATGAATGCCGAACTGTCGCCCGAATTCGCCAGCATCAGCCGCGCCAAAAAGCCGCTGGAAGACGCGGACGAGTGGAACGGCAAGCCGGACAAACTGCAGTACCTGGAAAAATAATCAGACCGGCCGCCGGTTCGCCGGCGCCCCATCGGGCCCATGATCCGCCCATGACAGAGAGCAAGTACACGCGCCAGACCGTCACCGAGGTCCACTCCTGGGTGCCGGGCAAGCTGTTTTCCCTGCGCGTGACGCGGGATCCTGGCTTTATCTTCAAGGCTGGACAGTTCGCGCGTGTTGGGCTGCCTGAAAGCGACGCGCCCGGCGCCGAACCGACCTTGTGGCGCGCTTATTCGATGGTGTCCGGTCCGCTGGACAACGAACTCGAGTTCTATTCCATCGTCGTTCCCGAAGGCGCGTTCAGTCCGCGGCTGGCGACCCTGAAGGCGGGAGATGCGCTCTATGTCGAAAAGAATCCGTATGGCTTCCTGACGATAGACCGCTTCGGGCCCGCTGGCGCCCATCCGGGCGCGGCGCAATCCGGCGAATACAGCGATCTATGGCTGCTGGCCAGTGGCACCGGCCTGTCCGCCTATCTGTCCATCCTGCGCGATCCGGCGACCTGGACCACATTCCGCCGCATCATCCTGGTGCACGGCGTGCGCACGGCCCAGGAACTGGCCTACCGTCAGGAAATCGAAGGCTGGTCCTCCCTGCCGGAATTCGCTGGCATCCACCGCGCCGACCCGCGCAAGCTTATCTATCTGCCGATCGCCACGCGCGAAACCTTGCCCGGCATGCCACAGGAGCGTCTGACCACGCTGATCCAGGACGGCCGGTTGGAAACACTGGTAGGCGAAAGGCTGGACCCTTCTCATGCCAGAGTCATGCTTTGCGGCAATCCCGCCATGCTGGCGGACGCCCGTAAACTGCTAGGTGAAAAAGGCTTCGCACCAGGCCGCCGCGGCGTACCGGGGAATCTGGCTGTCGAGAATTACTGGTGATGCAATCACCGGCGACAAACGCGGCATGCGGCTTGCCTGAGCTCTGAAATAAACAAGGGACGGACGTTTCCCTGTTTATCGTCGGCATCGAAGTTGACACGAAACTGAAATTTCCCGTTTTGGCAACACAAATCTGCCCCCAAACGTCGCAGATCGGTCCGAAATGCCGTCAGTTCTGTTGCAGTGCGTAAAATAACCAGCACGAAGTCGCCACGGATCGGTCCAACCGTGCATCTGGATAGATCCAGGCGAAGCGGAGCCGACGGCTCCGGGTCTGGAAAGGAATATTCGATGCTGTATCAATTGCATGAACTGCAGCGTGCCTTCTTGACGCCTCTGGCCGCGTTCACGGACGTCGGCTCGCAGTTGTTCTCCAACCCCTATAGCCCCTGGGCGTACACGCCCGTTTCCCGTCAATTGGCCGCCGGCTACGAACTGATGCACCGCATCGGCAAGGAGTACGAGAAACCTGAATGGGGCCTGCCGACCACCGAGATCGATGGCAAGCAGGTGAAAGTGGTGGAAAAGGTCGCTGTCGACAAGCCCTTCTGCCGTCTTATCCATTTCGAGCGCCAGGGCCTGAGCAAGCGCAAGGATCCCCAAGTACTGCTGGTCGCGCCCTTGTCGGGACACCACGCCACCCTGCTGCGCGACACGGTACGCGCGCTGCTGCCCAAGCATGACGTTTATGTGACGGACTGGGTCGACGCACGCATGGTGCCGGTGTCCGAGGGCCCCTTCCACCTGAACGATTATGTGCGCTACGTGCAGGATTTCCTGCGCTTCCTGGGCGCCGACACGCACGTGATTTCGGTCTGCCAACCCACGGTTCCCGTGCTGGCGGCGATCTCGCTGATGGCGTCGAACAACGATCCCTGTCAGCCGCGCACGATGATCATGATGGGCGGTCCCATCGATCCGCGCCAGAGCCCGACCGAAGTCAACAACCTGGCGACCACCAAGTCGTACTCCTGGTTCGAGAACCAGCTCATCCACCGCGTTCCGGGCCGTTATCCCGGCGCGGGCCGCCTGGTCTATCCCGGCTTCCTGCAGCATGCGGGCTTCGTCGCCATGAATCCGGACCGACATCTGAAATCGCACTACGATTTCTATCAGGACCTGGTCCGCGGCGACGACAGCGATGCCGAGGCGCACCGCCGCTTCTATGACGAGTACAACGCGGTCCTGGATATGTCCGCCGAGTTCTACCTGGACACGATCAGGATGGTGTTCCAGGAATACCAACTACCCAAGGGCGAATGGGAAGTGGACGGCCAGCGGGTGAAGCCGGCCGATATCAAGCAAGTCGCCCTGATGACCATCGAAGGCGAACTGGACGATATCTCGGGCCAGGGCCAGACGCGTGCCGCGCAGGACCTGTGCAGCGGCATCCCCGCCGACCGCAAGATCCATTACACGGCGCAGAAGTGTGGCCACTACGGGATTTTTTCCGGTCGCCGCTGGCGCGAAATCATCTGTCCTAAAATCTCCGACTTCATACGCCAACACGCCTGAAGGCGCGCCGTGGCGGCCCCGGCCGCCAGCGATTCCGACACGGGGCCGTCAAGGCCCCGGTTTTTTTTCATGTCCACCATTACGCTCGCGGACCGCATCGACGGCCTGCTTCCCCAGACCCAGTGCACCAAGTGCGGCTATGACGGCTGTCGTCCCTACGCGGCCGCGATCGCCGCCGGCGAGGCCGATATCAATCGTTGCCCGCCCGGCGGCGACGATGGCGTGCACGCCCTGGCGGCATTGCTGGAACGGCCGGCGCCAGCGCTGGACCTGTCGCGCGGGCAGCCCGGGCCGTTGATGCTGGCCGTCGTCGACGAGGCCCATTGCATAGGCTGTACCTTGTGCATCGATGCCTGTCCGGTGGACGCCATCGTGGGCGCGGCCAAGCGCATGCATACGGTGCTGGACGACCTGTGTACCGGATGCGATTTATGCGTTGCCCCCTGCCCCGTGGATTGCATCGCGATGGTACCCGCGGGTCGTGAGTGGACAACCCGCGATGCCGACCGCGCGCGCGAACGCCATGATGGCCGCGCCCGCCGGCTGCTGGATATCGCCGGCCCGAATGCGGACACCGGCGCGGGTGCCCGCCGTGCCGCCGCGCCGCT
>DATJHN010000319.1:0-13326 GCA_035493915.1 Bordetella sp. | reverse complement strand
ACCTGTTGCGGCTGGTGTTCACGGCCTGCCATCCGGTGCTGTCCACGGATGCCCGCGTCGCGCTGACCCTGCGGCTGCTGTGCGGCTTGACCACGGACGAGATCGCGCGCGCCTTCCTGGTTGGCGAACCGACCATCGCGCAGCGCATCGTGCGGGCCAAGCGCACGCTGTCCAAGGCCGGAGTCCCGTTCGAGGTACCACCCGCGCATCTGCGCGCGGAGCGGCTGGCATCCGTGCTGGAAGTAATCTACCTGGTCTTCAACGAAGGCTATGCCGCGACGGCGGGCGACGACTGGATGCGTCCGGCGCTATGCCAGGAAGCCATCCGGCTCGGACGCGTGCTGGCCGGCCTGGCGCCGGAAGAAAGCGAAGTGCATGGGCTGGTGGCCCTGATGGACTTGCAGGCCTCGCGCATGCAGGCGCGGGTGGATGAGCAGGGAGCACCGGTGCTGCTGCCCGACCAGGATCGCGGCCGCTGGGACCAGGGGCTGATCGCGAGCGGGCTGGATGCGCTGGCGCGTGCCGAAGCGCTGGACGGGCAGGGACCCTATGCGCTGCAGGCGGCGCTGGCGGCGTGCCACGCGCGCGCGTCGACGGCGGCGGATACGGATTGGGTGCGCATCGTGGCGCTGTACGACGTGCTGATGCGGCGCGCGCCGTCGCCGGTGGTGGCCCTGAACCGGGCGGTCGCCGTGGGCATGGCGCATGGGCCGGCCGCCGCCTTGCCGCTGGTGGAGGCGCTGGGCAGGGAGGCCTCCCTGCGCCAGTATCCCTGGCTGCCCAGCGTGCGCGGTGATCTGCTCGCCCGCCTGGGGCGCAAGGCACAGGCGCGTGCCGCGTTCGAAGAGGCCGCCGGAATGACCCGCAACTCGCGCGATCGCGACGTGCTGCTGGCACGGGCGCGCGCGCTGGAGGAATAAGGCCGGGCCTGGCCTTGCAGCAGGCGGGCCTGACGGCAGGCCAATCCCTGCAAGAGGCTAGCCCTATACGGAAGGCCAGCCTCTACACAAAAGGACGACTTCTACATAAAAGGCGAGCCTCTACACCAAAGGCCGGCTTCTACAAAAGACCGGCCCCATGCAAAAGGCCAGCCCATTACAGGCTGGCCCTTCGCGAACCGATCCGTGCCGTTGCTGGCGCACGACCGGTCCGTGCCGGCTGCACGCCGGCCGGTTGCCGATCAGTGTCCGGTGCTGTCGCCGCGGCGGCTGGTTTCGAACAGGAACCAGGTGCGCTGTTCGGTTTCGTCGATCCAGTTCTCGATCAGGCTGGCGGTGGCGATGTCGCGATGTTCGTCGCACAGATCATGCACTTCGCGCATGAAGGACGTCAGGCTCTTGTTGTCGCCCTGCAGTTCGGCCAGCATGTCCAGCGGCTGCACGTAGGCGGCATCATTGTCCAGCAGGCGCTGCGTGCGGGCGATGTCGCCGATCGACTTCAGCGTGGGGCCGCCCAGCTTGCGGATGCGCTCGGCGATCGGGTCGGTCATCGCGAAGATTTCGGTCGCCTGGTCGTCCAGCAGCAGGTGATAGTCGCGGAAGTGCGGGCCGCTGACGTGCCAGTGGAAATTCTTGGTTTTCAGGTAGAGCGCGAAAACATCCGCCAGCAGGCGGTTCAGCGCGCCGCCGACATCGCGCGTGCCATCGGCGGAAATATCCGACGGTGTGTTCAAAGGCGCGGTGCGGCGCTTTTCGAGACTGCCTTTCTTGGCCGAGGTCTTGGAACTCTTGGAGCTGCTTGCGGGTTTCTTCATGTGGATCACCTGGGAGAAGCCGTCTTGGGGAAAGTCCCCATCCGACTGGATGGGCCAAGCGGCAGTCTAGCTCAGGTTTGGGTGGGCGAAGTGACGCAGTTCAGCTTTCGGTGGCGGAGGGCACCGTCTTGCGTGGCCGACGCGGCCGTGCCGCTGTCTTGCGCGCCGCTCCGGGTTTCCTGGCGGCAGCATCTTCCGGCGAGGCATCCTGCATGGTCGGGGCAGGCGTGGCATCGCTCGCCGCAGCGGTCGTCACGGCAGCGGGCGCTGCAGCGAGGGTAGCCACGACCGGCATGGCTTGCGGCGTATCGGGCGCGGCCGCCGGCAAGGGCGCGTCCATCACCGATGACGGCGCCGGTACGTCCGCGGTCCGCGCGCGGCGGCGGCTGGGCCGCTTCGGCTTGTCTTGCGGCGCCTGCGCGCCAGGAGATGCGGGCGCCTGCGCCATCGATGTGTCGCTCGCCGCCATCGCTTCGCCCGTCATCGCATCATGCGTGGTTGGCCTGGCCTGCGCCCCATGAGCAGGCGCCGGCATCTGGTCATGTTCCGGCACCTGGGTACTTGCGGGCGTGCCCGTGCCTTCCCTGGTCGTCCTGCGCCCACGCGCACGGCTACGCGAGCCCGTGCCGCGCCCGCCATCGCCGGCCGGCGGCAAGGCCGCCGGTGCCGCACTTTCGGCCCTGTCTAGATTCGAACGGTAGACATAGGCGCCCGATTTCTCGTCGCGGCCGACTTCCAGCAGGCCGCGCGCCTGGGCTTCCTCCAGCAGATTGCCAAAGGCGCGAAAGCCGTAGTACGACTCGTTGAAGTCGGGCTTGCGGCGTTTGATGGCATCCTTCAGTGCCGATGCCCAGATCTTGCCGGCGTCGCCGCGCTCGGCGACCAGGGCGTCGAAGGTTTCGACCGCGATGTCGATGGCCTGGCTCCTGCGGACATCCACGTCTTCCTTGCGGCGGCGATCGTCGCCATTGGCGCGCCGGCCCCCGCTAGTGTCCCGCGCGGCATCGCGCGCCGACGCGCGCGCGTTCTCACGCACCAGGTCGTCATAGAAAATGAATTCATCGCAATTGGCGATCAGCAGGTCGGACGTGGAGTGCTTTACCCCCACGCCGATTACGTGCTTGGCGTTCTCGCGCAGTTTCGAGACCAGCGGCGAAAAGTCGGAATCGCCGCTGATGATCACGAAGGTGTCCAGGTGGGACTTGGTATAGCAGAGGTCCAGGGCGTCGACCACAAGCCGGATGTCGGCGGAATTCTTGCCCGATTGGCGCACGTGCGGAATCTCGATCAGTTCGAAATTGGCCTCGTGCATCGGCGCCTTGAAGGCCTTGTAGCGGTCCCAGTCGCAATAGGCCTTCTTGATGACGATGCTGCCCTTGAGCAGCAGCCGTTCCAGCACCATGCGGATATCGAATTTTTCGTAGTTGGCGTCGCGTACGCCCAGCGCGACGTTCTCGAAATCGCAGAAGAGCGCCATGCTGACGTTGTCGTGGGGAGAGATCATCAAGATTCCAGTGGAATGCCAATTGCCGGAAGGCCAGGCTTATTGCCCGAACGCCAGGCGCAGCGCGTGTTCGCGGATATCCGCGGGCCAGGCGGCCATGCGGTCGGACATGCCCCGGGCGTCGTCGGCGAACAGGGCACGCGTTGCTTCTTCGAAACCCGGCATATCGCCGGCCATGGCCGACATGAATCGATAGGCCGCTTCGCGCATGCCGCGTTCCCGCGCGCCGCGGTCGCGCATCCCGCCTTCGACCAGTTTGCGCAGCGCCACCGACGCGCCGCCGGGCTGGGCGTTGAGCCATTCCCAGTGACGCGGCAGCAGTGTGACCTCGCGCGGCACCACGCCCAGGCGCGGCCGTCCGCGGCCACGCGGCGTGCTCGTGGACGACACGTCGCTGCTGGTCGAGCTTGCGGCTTCGCTGGTGGCGGAGCCGGCCGTCGCGGCCTCCATGGCCGCGTGTGCGCGGGCCAGTCGGGCCAGCACGTCGTCGCGGCTGCCGCGGGTATCGATGTCGATCACACGGCCCGTGGTGTCGTCGAACGTCAACACGTTGTCGCCTTGGCTGGCCTTGGCGTCTTCAAGCATGGCCTTGACCGCCAGCGCGACATCGGCAAGAGAACCCGCCGCCAGTCTTCGATGGCCGGCAAAGGCGGTGCAGGGAGTTTGGACGGTAAGTGTCATGATGCATGGAGCGGCTGGGTAGCGGCCGCGTCAGGGCTGTGAATGGTGACTTGCAAATTTTCGAGAATTTTACCCGGATTAAATTTGGATGTCCAGGATATCAGTTTGGACTGGCTCGGGCACATCCAATGCGGCATGGATCTATCCGCGCTCGCTTCATTGGCGGAATTGGCGACCGCCTTGTTGAAAAAGCGCTGAATCCAGTGCCTGGAAATGCCTGTTTTCAACGCAAATTCCGCCTCGGAAACGCGCTGAAACCAAGCCGGCGTTGTTCACACGGAATTCACTCGCCAGATGCCCATCCAAATGGGTAGAGTAACGATGTGGTTTCTCCTGCCGCCATTGTGCAAGCGGGAGTATGGAGCAGCAGATGAAGACCTTTACATTGCGGGCCGCGGTCGCGGCCCTGACACTGGCGACGGCGGCTGGGGTCGCCTCTCCGGCCATGGCCCATGGCTATTACCATGGCGGTTACTACCACGGCGGCGGCTGGAATAACTCGGGCTGGTGGATAGGCGGCGCGCTGGCGCTCGGCGCCGCGGGCGCGATCATCGCGTCGAATGCCCGTCCCGCGGTGGTCTATACGACGCCCGTGTACGCCGCGCCGCCGGTGGTTTACGGTGGACCGGTCTATGCCGCACCCGTATATCCCGCGCCTGTCTACACGCCGCCGCCTGTTGCCTACTCGGCGCCGCCTCCGCCCGCGCCGTCCGGCAACATGATCGCCTACCCCGCGCGCGGCCAGACCCAGGCCCAGCAGGTCCGCGATCGCGGCGAATGCTCGGGATGGGCCATGAACCAGAGCGGCTACGACCCGGTGCATCCCAACCAATGGACCACCGGCGTGATGGTGGATGCCTACAACCGCGCCATGTCCGCCTGCATGACCGGGCGCGGATACTCAGTCAGTTGATGCGCTGACCGCCGCGCTATTCCACCTTGCCGATCTTGCGCACGGCCTCCGTCATTTTCGCGGCATCGGCATCCCAATACTGCTTGAATTGGGGTGCATCCAGGTACAGGACCGGGCTGCCGGCCTGCTGTATGGTGTCGCGCACCTTGGGGTCCTTGGCCGCGGCATCGGCGGCCGCGCGCAGCTTCTGCACGATGGGTTCCGGCGTTGCCGCCGGGACGAACAGGCCCGACCACTGCGCGAACGTGACGTCGTAGCCCAGCTCCTTAAGGGTGGGCACGTCGGGCAGGGCGTCCAGGCGGCTGTCGCCCCAGGTGGCCAGCGCCCGGACCTTGCCGGCCTGGATGTATTGCAGCACCGATGCCGGACCAGTCGACAAGGCCTGCACCTGGCCGCCCAGCAGGGCGACGACGGCGGGACCCGCGCCGCCGTAGGGGATATGCAGCACCTTGATGCCCGCCGCGCTGCGCAGCATTTCCATGGGAACGTGCATGGTGCCGTAGTTGCCCGATGATCCATAGGGGAGCGGCGTGGCGTCCGGCCGCCGCAAATCGTCGATGAATTCCCGCGCGGTCTTCCATGGGCTGTCCGCGCGCACCACCAGCACGGTGGGGTCGGCGGTAAAGCGCGCGATGGGCTTGAACTGATTCAGTTGGTACATCGGCGCGCGGCCGATGATCCGATCGGCTTCGGGAATGATCGAAATGGACGACAGTGCCATCAGCACCGTATAGCCATCGGGCGCCGCGCGCGCGACCACGCCCATGCCCAATCCGCCGCCCGCGCCTGGGCGGTTTTCCACCACCACCGATTGCTTCAGGATGCGGCTCATGGCGTCGGCGACCGGTCGCGCCACCGTGTCGGCTACGCCACCCGGCGGAAACGGCACGATCATGGTGATGGTTCTGTCGGGCCAATTGTCCTGCGCCTGGCAGACGGCAGCGGCGCACAGCGCCAACGCGGCCGCGGCCGCCTTGAAGGTCGATTTCATTGTCTTCTCCGGATTTATTGTGTTTCTGTCGGCGCCTGTCGCGGCGTCTTTCCGAACCGGCGGCCGTGCACGGGGCGCCGGGCCTGCTCCCGCCACGCGCATGGGATGGATCGTGCGCGGAGTGTGCAATGGCTAGTCTACAGCCGAAAGATTCCCGTGGAATCGGAGGGGGCAAACCGGCTTGGAGATACAGCATTGGGGACTTTGCATGGGCGACGTTGAATCGGCGCCATGGAGTATTTGCTTTCCGTGGGGAACCTGGCTCCGCCTATCCTGTCCATTCATAAACGGCGGACGCTGTTTCGCCGGATGTACAGGAATAGGGAGTACGCGGTATGAACGAGCTTTTGAAAGGATTGATTGGCGCCGAATTGGGCTTGCTTGGCGTTCCGAACAAGGCGTTGCCACAAAGCGTCGCCTCTGAACCCGTGCGAGTGCTGCCGCACATCGATGCGCGCGCGGAGGCCCTGGCGGCCGCTGTTCAAAAAGAACATGGCCAGCCGCGGGAAAAGGCTGCCGTCGAGTTCACCCAAAGCCATTACCGCATCGCCGCGGGCTGACCCGCGCGGCTCGACCCGGCCCGCCGTGCGTGATACGCGGCGCCGGCTCGGCACCCGACACAGCCATCGCCCAGCCCGGTCATCGCCCGGCCGGGCATCCCCCGGGCAATTCGGCGCTTTACCGGCTCAGCGCCGCGGGCCCGTCATGATGGGACGCGGCGGCGTTTTTTCCAGGCGTACGGCATCGGGCACCTCGATACGCAGATCGGTGCGCGCCCGCCCCACGCAGGGAAGGATCCAGCCTTCTTCCATCTCTTCCGCCGTCAGGCCCGGCCTGCCGCCGGGATAGGCGATTTCCCCTTCGATCAAGAAGCACATGCAGGTGCGGCAGGTGCCGTTGCGGCATGACGCCGGCAGTCCGACGCCCGCGCGCGCGGCAGCCGCCACCAGCGCCTCGTCCTGGCTGGTCTCGAAACGCCACTCCGTGGGCAACAGCGTTACGGCGTAGGAAAGGGGGCCCTGTGTCATGGGCTCGATTCTAGCCCCATGCCGCGCTACACTTTGGATTCCCAATGGTTATGAATTGCATAACTGGAATTCATGGATTTTTCACTGCGCGATCTTTCGTACTTCCTGGCGGTCGTTACCCACGGCCATCTGGGGCGCGCCGCCTCGGCCTGCGCCGTGACCCAGCCCGCGCTGTCCAAATCGCTCAAGCGCCTGGAGGATGAAACCGGCCTGGCCCTGTTCGATCGGGCCGGCCGCGCCATCCGTCCCACGTCGGCGGGGCTGGCGTTCGCCGAGCACGCGCGCAAGGTCGTCAACCAATACGAAGACACGGTGCGCCATACCGAAAGCCTGCGCGCCGGCGGCGGCGGGCTGCTGCGCCTGGGGGCCACTGCCGCCACCATGGACACCGTGGTAATGCCCGCGTTGGAGATACTGCTGCCCGAGCAACCGGGCCTGCGTGTCGTCCTGACCCTTGGGCTATCCGACGAACTGCCCGATCTGGTCGAGCGCGGCGATCTCGACCTGGCCGTTGCACCGTCGGATGGCACGCGCGGCGGCGTGCTGCGGCAGGACGCCATGGGGCATGACGTGCTGCGCCTGGTGGCCGGACGACGCAATCCGCTGTTCAAGCGATCCGCCATTTCGCTGGCGGACCTGGCGGACCAGCGCTGGATATTGCCCAAGCGCACGTCGGTGGCGCGCCAGCGGCTGGATGCTTCGTTCGCGCGCGCGGACCAGCCGTTGCCGCGCGCCGTGTTGGAAGTGGACTTTATTTCAGCGGGCGCGCTCAAGCTGGTCGCGGGCACCGATCTGCTGACCGTGGCGCCCGACTCGCTGCTGGAGGACACCGCCCAGGCCGGCGTGGCGGCGCTGCCGGTGGACGCGGCCTTGCCGCTGAAGCGCGACATCTCGCTGCTGAGCCGGCGGCAGGCGGTCTGGTCGCCGATGATGAAGGCCTTTCGCGCGGTGCTGAAGAACCGGTCATGAACCCAAGGGCCGCGCCGCGGCGCCGACAGAAGAAACAGGAAAGAGGAAAAGAGACATGCTGGCGAATCTCCTCGATAAGGTTGATAAGGAAGGCCGCACGGTCGCCGACTATCTGCGCGGCATCGTGCTGGCGATCGCCATGGGTGTCCTCGGCTCGCTGGCGGCGCACGTGTTCCGTTGGAGCCTGGAGCACGCATCGGACTGGATGTTCGGTACCTCCGCCGACATTACCGAGGTGTTCACGGGCTTGCCCTGGTACGCTCGCATCGCCATTCCCACCATCGGCGGCGCCATCGCGGCGCTGATCCTGGCGCAGGCGCAGCGCCGCGAGAAGCAGGCCGGCGTGGTGTCGGAGTATCTGGAAACCATAGACGGCAAAATGGAGCGCATCCCGGTGCTGCCATCCGTGCTGCGCTGCGTGTCCTCGTTCTTCTCCATCGTGTCAGGCGGCTCCATCGGCAAGGAAGGCGCCATGGTCCAGCTGTCGGCGACCGCGGGCTCGGCCTTCTGTACGAGGCTGCTGCCGAACATGCGCGGCGCGGATTTCCGCCTGGCGGTGGCGATGGCTGCCGCCGGCGGCTTGACCGCGGTGTATCACACGCCCCTGGCCGCGGCAATCTTCGTCGCGGAGATCGCCTTCGGGTCGCTGGAATTGCGGCGCATCGGCTATCTGTTCACCGCCGCCGTCGCGTCGACCTGCATGACCAGCGTGATCGGGCAATTCAATCCGCTGTACGACCTGCCCGCGTTCGTTTTCGACGTGACCGGTGCCGGCGTGCTGGCGGTGGTCGCGTTGGGACTGATCGCCGGCACGGTAGGGTCGGCATTCCTGTGGAGCACGCGGTTGGCAAGAAAGCTGTTTGCCCAGGCATTCCCGTCCGTGGTCGCGCGCATGAGCCTGGGCGGCCTGATCGTCGGGGTGATCACGCTGGCGGCGCCGGACGTCACCGGCAATGGTTTCGCGCCCATCGCGCGGATGCTAGACGGCAGCACGCTGGCCACGCCGCTGCTGCTCCTGTTGGCGCTGAAGATATTGGCCACCGCGGCCACCGTGGGTTCGGGCGCGATCGGCGGGTTGTTCACCCCGTCGCTGTTGATCGGTGCCTTGACCGGCGCGGTGTGCGCCCCGATCGCGTCCCACCTGTTCGGCCTGCACGACAGCGTGGTGCTGCTGGGTGTGCTGGGCATGGCCGCATCGCTGGCGGCCACAACCCAGGCGCCGCTGATGTCCACCTTGATGGTTTTCGAGATGACCAGCGAACCGTCCTTTGTTTTCCCGCTGATGATCGCCACGGTGGCGGCCTATGCGGTGTCCATGCTGTTCCGTTTGACGGGCACCTACGAAGTCATCGCGCGTCACCGCGCGCGTGACGAGCGCCGCAGCATGATCGCCGATGCGACGGCCGGCGCCATGATGAGGCCGACAGGATTACTTGCACCGGTATCGGCTACCCTGGAAGACGCACTGCAGATCGGCCTGAAGCAGCGCAACCGTTTCGTATTCCTGGTCGACGACGCGCAGCGTTTCGTCGGTGCCGTCTGGGTGAACGACCTGATGGCGCGCGTCAATGCCGGCGAAGGCAAGGACGCTACGCTAGCGCGGATGGCGAGCATGGATTTTCCGGTGGTGTATGCCGGCCAGCGCTTGCTGGACGTCTGGCAGACCGTGGTGGAATCGCCGGCCGAGCGCACTCCGGTACTGAACGACCGGGAAGGGCGGCAGGTAGTGGGCATGCTGCAGAAGAGCGAATTGTTGAAGCAGGCTCGCAACCTGTTTGCTTGACCGGCTGCGTTCCGCCGGCCGCACGTGGCCGATCGGGACGCCGCGGCTGGTTTGGCCGATTGGACGCGTGGCGTCGTGTGTTCGTAGCGATGCGCAGCCCAGCCTCCCATGCGCCTTTCGCGGTGCTTTACCGCTGGCTCCTGGAACCGCCGCGCCGTGGATGGGCACAGCGGTTGCGATGCGTGGCTTGCGCGTTTCGCGTCGTAGGAGATACCTATGAAACACTGGATCCGTATTGGGGTGTCAATGCTCTTTCTGGCCGGTGCGGCTTCCGCGCACGCCGACGAACTCGATCGTGCCGATGCGCATTTCATCGAACAGGCGGCCCAGGCCGGCGCCTTTGAAATCGAAGCCAGCCAGTGGGCCGCCCGCAACGCCGAACATGACGAAGTCAAGCAGTACGCGCGCACGATGATCGCGGATCACACAGGCGTGGCGGACCAGCTCAAGGCCCTGGCTGCTGGCAAGGGCGTCAGCTTGACGGCCGATCTATCGGTGAGCCAGACACGCGCGATCAAGGCCCTGCAGGCGGAAACCGGCGCGCGTTTCGACCAGGACTATGCCGACAATGTCGCCATTGCCGCGCACAAGGACGCCATCACGCTCTTCCTCGATGCGGCGGAGCGCGCCAAGGACCCGGAAGTCAAGGCGTTCGCGCAGCAGACCTTGCCCGCGCTGAAGGCGCACCTGGATGCCGGCATGGCCTTGCGCAAGAGCCTGGCCGCCAGCGGCAAGGCCAGCCCGGAGGAAAGCCCGCCCGCGACCGGCGAGGGTGCCGCGGGTGCCGCGCCCGGCACCGTTTCGCCGGCATCCCGCCAGGCGCCGCCCACGCTATTGCCTGGCGACAAAGGCGCACCCAAACCTTGACGGGTAAGAAAAGGCGCGCCGCAATCGCGGCGCGCCTTGATTCATTGCCAGCATGGCCGGCGGGGCGATTGCCGCAACATTTACGGCGGCACCGCCAGTTCCTCCAGCGCCCGGATGCCATCCAGGGCGGCGTCGGTGGGCGTGCGGAAGACGAACTGGGATTGGATGACTTGGGGCACCGTCGTCTTGACCGTATCGACGACTTCGACTTCCCACCGGAATCCCCCCTGCATGGTGGGCGCCAGCCAGAGCGTTGCCCGGGAAGTAGGGGTTTCCTTAGTCAGGATTTTCATCGCGGTCCAATCCCAGCCAGTGTTCCCGGCGTCATGCCAGGTGCGCCACCGTGGCGATTTCTTCCTTGCGTTGCAGCATCTTCCGGGCGACATCACGCAAATCGATGTTCAGCACAATCAGCTTCGGAAACAATTCACCGTCTTCTTCTTCAATATGGTGGCTGATGTATTCGCCCAGCACGGACACGCGAGCGGTGAACAGCGGATCATCGCCGGCCATGCCCTGGATCTGCGCGATCAGGTTGCGGGCCACGCCATGTTCGACGACAGCCTTGTCCAGCAGGCGGCCGAAGGCGACCGGATTCTGGGCACGTACATAGGGGTAGAACAATTCTTCTTCCAGTTGCGCGAGCACGGTAAGCGTCATGCAAGCCTCGTGCGCGATCGCTTCGCGGATCTCCGGATCAGCCGTCTTCCCGAAGTCCTTGAACAGCTTTTTGACCAGGCAGTGATCGTCCAACATCAAGGTCAGGGCATCGCGCTGTGCGAGTGGGATTTCCGCCTTATTCATACTGATTCTCCTTGTCAACGGGAATGCCGCAACGGCGCGGCGCCGCAGGTACGCAAGCAGCGTGCCCGACCAGAGTTCCCTGGCTGGGACACCCCGCGGCCCCGGCGCCGGCACCGGCAACGGGCTCCGGCGGCGGGCTTTGCTGCCTCAGGTTGGAGGAGCATCGCGGCAGGAGGTTTGTGCAACGCACCAAATTGAAGAAATGCGCATCAAGGATGAGTATGGTCTCCTCAGCCCGATGGCGATTCGGGAGGGTGTTTGACGGATTCGCTCAGCAGCCAGTAGCGCTCGGGCGTGGCGGCTTGGCCCGCGTCCTTGCCGGCGGCCGGTTCCGTCGCGTGGCTGGCGTATGCCGACGTGGCGGTCGCCTTGCGGTGCGTGTTCGTGCTGGGAAAGCCAACCGGTGTCAGGCTGATGCCGCGCGTGAAGAATTGCACCAGCCGCGCATGCAGCACCCCCGGTTTTGCGCCGTACAGCAGGTCCTCGTAGGCGATCCAACGGCGTCCGGGCATCGCCGCGAACAAGCTCAAGGCGGCGTCGGACACCAGTATCTGATCCTGATGAAACAGGCCGACCGGAAACAGAATCGTGTGGGCGCGTGTTTTTTCCAGGATGCCCTGTAATGCATGCGCGATCTTGTCCACCTTGGGATGCGCGAGCTCCAGGACGCGCACGTACCGGTCGTCCAGGAAAGGCAGCCGCAGCGCTTGTGCCTTCAGCAGGTGCAGGGCTTTGTCGTCTTCGCGCAGGCGCGCTCTCATGGCGGCCTGGCCGTCGCCGTAGCCACGGCGCCGGTCCTCGTCCGTCAACGGGGCCGCGGCGTCGGGCACGCCGGCGAAGACTGTGACGACGCTGCTGCCCGGCACCGCCGCCAGCACGGCGCCGCAGCCGGCCACGGCATCGCCGGGGTGCGGCGACAGCGCCGCGATGACTCCGGGATCTTCGATGGATAGCACCCTGGTCTCCTTGGGGCATGTCGAACCACGCGCCGGCTTTTTAAGGTACCGGTATGCATGGGCAAGGCTTATGCCTTGCCAGGAGCCGTACCGTGCAAAGTTCGTGCCCCAATCCGTCCCGACCGGCGATCCGGTGGCGGCGCGTCAATAGGAGTCGCCGCATTGGAGCCTGGCAGCGCCGGCATCCCCGCGGCGGACTAATCCATACGGCTGGGACCGCCAGGACGCCTCTACGCCAAGCGCGCGAATTGTAGGCATGCTGCGATGCGTCTAAGGTAGTTCCGTCGTAGATACCTTGCCGCCATGTCCGAAACAACCTCCCGGCCGCCTCGCGCCGATCCCGCTTCCCTGGGTAATGACTACCCCCGGCCCACGCCCGGGCAGGCATCGCGTTTCCTGGCGCAGGCCACCTTCGGGCCTACTCCTGGGGAGATCGACCGCGTCGTCCGCATGGGCTATGCGGCGTGGCTGGATGAGCAGCTGGATATGCCGCCGTCGCAGACCCACTTCGACTGGCTGCTGTCCATGCGCGCGGACAACGAGGCGAACAAGGGCAACGGCATCAACGCGCCGCTGGAATGCACCTTGTGGCGCAAGTTCATTTCCGCGCCGGACCAGGTGCGCACGCGCACGGCCTTCGCGCTGTCGGAAATTTTCGTGGTTGGCGTGTCCGCGATCACCGCCAATTGGCCGCTGTTCGGCGCGGCGTCCTTCATGGACCTGCTGGCCGAGCATGGCCTGGGCGATCATCGCGCGCTGCTGGGGGCCGTGACCTTGAATCTGTCGATGGGCTGCATGCTGACCTATCGCGGCAACCGCAAGGAGGATGCGCGCACCGGCCGCGAGCCGGACGAGAACTACGCCCGCGAAGTCATGCAGCTGTTCACCATCGGCCTGTATGAACTGAACCCGGACGGCACGCTCAAGCTGTCCAATGGCAAGGCTGTCGAGACATACAGCAATAACGACGTGCGCGGCTTGGCCAAGGTATTCACCGGCTGGGACCTGAACGGCAGCGAGGAAAACGTCGCCTTCCACCGGCGTCCGATGGCGCTGAATCCCGCCTTGCACTCCATG
>DATJHN010000318.1:0-5738 GCA_035493915.1 Bordetella sp. | reverse complement strand
GCCAGGCCCCAGCGCACCCACGCATCATCCGGATCCAGGCGGGTGGCTTCCATCAGTTCTTCAGTCTGCGTGACCTGGACGTCGTCGTAGCCTTGTTCGTCCAGATGGCGGCGGATGTTCGCCACGAAATTGGCGCTGTCGCTGCCCACCACGTAGCGCACCTGGCAATGTGCCTTGGCGCGGTCGGGTATGGCATTGACCGGCGCTTCGGGATTGCCGGTCTTCATCGCCAGGATTTCCAGCGAATTCCAGCCGAAGACCCTTTCCGTCGGGGTCAGCCCGGGTTCGCCCCAGTCCGTATCGATGTCGGGATCCCCCGGACCGCCGCCGACTTCGATGGGCGCCAGCGCCCGCCGCACATTGGTCGGCAGGTTGGCCGGCAGCAAACCCTTGGCCAGGATGCGGCCGCGCCCGTCGACCATGGTGGATATCGCATTGACCAGGCGTATCGCTGGATTGCGCAGCAAGCCGCCCCAGTTGCCCGAATGGTGGCCGCCGTCGCGCAGCTTGATATGCAGGTCGAAGTTGAACGAGCCGCGCGAGCCCAGGAACATCGTCGGTTTCGCGGCGGCGAGCCGTGGACCGTCGGATGCGATGAACACATCGGCCGCCAGCGCCTGCCTGTTCATCTCGCAAACCTGGCGCAAGCCGGGCGAACCCGCCTCCTCGCCCATCTCGAATATGACCTTGACGTTGTAGCCCAGCGTGCCGTTGCGCTCAGCCAGCACCTGTTCCAGCGCGCCGAAGTTGATGGAGTGCTGGCCTTTATTGTCCGCCGTGCCGCGGCCATACCAGCGATCGCCTTCTACCACGATGGTCCAGGGATCCAGGCCCGCGCGCCATTGGCTGTCGTAGCCACGTACCACGTCGCCATGTCCATACGTCAACACGGTGAAAGCCGCGCCCGGTTCGCCGCGTTCCGCGATCAGGAAGGGGCCGGCTCGGTCGCCGACAGGGTTGTCGACGATGCGGCAGGCAAAGCCCAGCCGCTCCAGTGCGGGAATGATTTGTTCATCCAGATAAGCGCGCAGCACCGGTGCGCGGTCCGGCTCCTGGCTTTCTGTATGCAGCGCCACGCGCGCCGCCAGCGTCTTCCTGAAAGAACCGTCGTCGAAATAGGCGCCGGCCCGCCCGATGGCGGATTCCCGATTCATGCGGTGATCTCCTTTGTAATGTCGGGTATGCCCAGTCCAGGCTCCGGCGTCAATGCCGACGCCAGCAACATGCGCGTATACGGATGCGCCGGCGCGGCAAACAATCGCTCGCGGGATTCCAGTTCGACGATGCGGCCCTGCCGCATTACGGCCACGCGGTCGACCAGGTGCTCCACCACGCCCAGGTCATGGCTGATGAAAAGATAGGTCAGGCCCATCTCGGCCTTCAGGTCCAGCAGCAGATTCAGGATCTGTGCCTGCACGGACACATCCAATGCCGAAGTCGGCTCGTCGCAGACCACGATGGATGGCCGCAGTATCAGCGCGCGGGCGATGGCGACGCGCTGGCGCTGGCCGCCGGAGAGCTGCCCGGGATAGCGATCGTGCATGCGCGGCGGCAGGCCGACCAGCTCCAGCATGGCCGCCACTGTTTTCCGGCGTTCCGCCGGGGCGCCCACGCCATGCAGATACAAGGGCAGTCCCACGATCTGCGCGACTGTCTTGCGCGGATTCAGCGACGAATACGGATCTTGGAAAATGGGCTGGATGCGTCGCGCCAAGGCCAGCCTGGACTGCGCATCGACCTTGCGGCCATCCAGCAGCACGCTGCCGGATGTCGGCGCCAGCAGGCCCAGCAGCATACGCGCGAGCGTGCTCTTGCCACAGCCGGACTCGCCCACCAGCCCCAGGGTTTCGCCGCGATACAGCCGCAGCGATACATCGTCGACCGCCTTGATAAGGCCCGGCTCGCGGAACAGCCCGCGTTTGAGCGGATAGTGGCGGCTGACCGAGCGCAGCTCCAGCACTACGTCTTGCGCTTCCGTCATACCGTCGACTCCCGCGTTTCGCGCAGTGCGCGTGACACCGCCACGCAGCGGACGATGTGGCCCGTCCCGCACGCCACCTGTGGCGGCGTCTGTGCACAGGCCGCGCGCGCCTGCGCGCAGCGGTTGCGGAAAGCGCAGCCGTCGATGCCGTCGACCAGGGACGGCACGACACCGGGAATCGCGGCCAGCCGGCTGCCTGGCGGCGTCCGGCCCCGCACCGGAATACAGCTCAACAAGCCTTGCGTATAGGGATGGGACGGCTGGGCATACAACTGCCCGACCGGCGCGGTTTCAACAATCTCGCCCGCGTACATCACGGCGACCCGGTCGGCGATACGCGCGACCACGCCCAGGTCGTGCGTAATGAAGACCACAGCGGTACCAAACTCGGTCTGCAGCTCGCGGATCAGTCGCAGTATCTGCGCCTGTATCGTCACGTCCAGCGCGGTCGTGGGCTCGTCCGCGATGATCAGCGACGGTTCGCACATCAAGGCCATCGCGATCATCACGCGCTGCCGCAAACCGCCTGACAACTGGTGCGGATACTGCCGCAGGCGCTCCGGTGCGTGCGGCACGCCCGCGCGCTCCAGCAGATACACCGCGCGGTCGCGCGCCTGCGCGCGCGTCGCCGGACGATGGCGCCGCAGCGCCTCGCACAGCTGATTGCCCACCGTATATGCGGGATTCAGCGAAGTCATCGGTTCCTGGAAAATCATGGCCATGCGATTGCCGCGCAGATCCTGCATTTGCCGCGGCGACAGGCCGCGCAGGTCGACGCCATCGAATTCCAACCGGTCCGCCGATCGCACGGCCGCGCGCGGCAGCAAGCCCATCAGCGCCAGCGAGGTCATGGACTTTCCGCAACCGGATTCGCCCACCAGGCACAGCATTTCGCCGCGCTTGACCTGGAAGTCCAGGCCGCGCACGGCATGCACCGTCCCTTGCGAACCGGGCAGTTCGACCCGCAGATTGCGCACATCCAGCAATGCATCCATGGCTGTCGCTACCCCCGGCCTTCCGGAGCGGCCGCATCGCGCAGTCCGTCGCCCAGTAGATTGATTGCCAGCACCAGCACGGCCAGCGCGATGCCTGGAATCATGATGATCCAGGGCTGGAAAAACATATAGGCCTTGCCTTCCGCCACCATCAGGCCCCAGGACGGAGTCGGCGGCTGCACGCCCAGGCCCAGGAAGGACAGCGTAGCCTCCAGCAGAATGGCGTGCGCGACTTCCAGCGTCATGACCACCGTCAGCGCGCTGCTCAGGTTAGGCAGGATTTCCCGCAGCAGGATATAGGCATCCGACCCCCCCAGCGCGCGCGCCGCGCTGACGAAATCCGCGTGGCGGAACTGCTGCGTCGCCGATCGGCTGACCACCGCGAAGCGGTCCCACAGCAACAATCCCAGCAGCAGGATCACCACGCGCACCGAGCCGCCGATCAGGGCCGACATCGCCAACGCGACCAGGATCACCGGCATCGCCAGGCGCGTGGTGATGACGTAGCTGATGACCGCGTCGACACGTCCGCCGAAGTAGCCGGCCAGCACGCCCATCGTGGTGCCGATCACGCCGGCGATGGCCCCGGCCGCCAGTCCGATGCCCAGGGACACGCGCGCGCCGTACAACAGGCGGCTCAGGTAATCGCGCCCCAGCTTGTCCGTGCCCAGCACGTGCAGCCAGCTTCCCTTGGAGGACCATACCGGCGGAATCAGCCGATGCGCGACGTCCTGCGCATAGGGATCGTGCGGCGCCAGCCAGGGCGCCAGCAGCGCGGCCAGCGCGATGACGGCCAGCAGCAAGGCGCCCAGCCGCAGGCCGCGGCCGCCGGCGAATCTGCGCCAGCGCCGGCGCCACGCCGACTCGTTCGGCAACGCCGCCAGGCCAGCGGATGTGGATGCGGATGCGGCGGATATCTGGACGGTCATGCCGCGCTCCCGGGGCCTGTTTGCGTACTCATGCGGGGGTCCTTCCAGGATTCACGGGCCTAATCTTCACCGGCCCAATCTTCACCGGCCTAATGTTCACGGGACTGAGGTTCACGGGACTGACGTTCACGGACTAACGGCCGCGCAACTGCGGATTCAGCGCCGCGTTCAACACGTCGGCCAGTAAGGTCAGGCCGATGTAGAACACGGCGATCAGCAGCACCACCGCCTGCACGACCGGATAGTCGTTGCGCGAGATCGCTTCCCAAGCCAGTTGCCCCAATCCATGCATGGAGAACACCGACTCGATCACCACCGAACCGCCCAGCATGAAGCCCAGTTCCACCGCGGCCAGCGCCACCACGGGAATCAGCGCGTTGCGCAGCGCATGCTTGAAGATCACTGTCCCTTCGCGCAGCCCCTTGGCCCGCGCGGTACGGACGTAGTCGGCGCCCAGCACGTCCAGCATGCCGGCGCGCGTCAACCGCATCATCGCCGGCGTCGCGTAATACCCCAGCGCCACCGCCGGCAGCACGAAATGCCGCCAGGTCCCGTTGCCGGCGACGGGCAGCCATTTCAGGCCGACGGCGAACACCACGATCAGGGTCAAGCCGAACCAGAAGCTGGGCATGGCCTGTCCGATCACGGCGATCAGCAAGGCCAGGCGATCCAACCAGGTATCGCGAAACACCGCCGCCAGCACACCCAGCGGTATCGCCACCAGCAGGGCCAACCCCAATGCGCAGCCCCCCAGCGTCAAAGTGATCGGCAACCGCGCCCGCACCAGGTTCATCACCGTATCGGGAAAGAAATACGACTTGCCGAAATCCAGATGCAGCGCATTCCAGAACCACACGGCGAACTGCTGCGTTACCGGCTTGTCCAGGCCGTACTGCACGCGTATCGATTCCACCTGTGCCGGCGTGGCCTCCGCGCCGGCCATGGACGACGCCAGGTCGCCGGACAAATGCAGCAGCATGAAGCTGACGACGGATACCGTCAGCGCCACGCACACCGCCACGATCAGGCGGCGCGCCAGGAAAACAATCATTCCTTATCTCCCAGTGTGGACGCCGACCGGGTGCGGCGCCCCAGCGGCAACCCGACCCGTCAATCCTTCCAGCTGGCTTCGTAGAAGCGCGGAAGCTCGTCCGGATAGCCCTGGAAGTTCAGGTCGGACGTATAGGCATAGTTGGTGGAGTACGTGAACAACGGCGCCCAATAAGCTTGCTCGGATATCCGCTGCAACGCCTTGGCATAGTTCTGCTTGCGCATGTCCGGGTCGGTGGCGGCATCGGCCGTCCTTACCCATTCATCCACCTGCGGGTCCTTGGCCAGGTCGTCCGAGCCGCCCTTGAAGTAGACGCCCGTAAAGGCCGACGCATCGTTCACCGACAGCGAGGCCCAGGTCTGGAACGCGATCGGCGTCTTGCCTTCGCGCATCATCTTGCTCATCGCGGACGACTGCATCCAGTGCAGATGCGCGGTGATGCCCACATTGCGCAGATAGCCGATGACCGCCTCGGCGTAATCCCGTTCGCGGTAGGCATAGAAATCGGTCTCGAAGCCGTTGGCATAGCCCGCTTCCTTAAGCAAGGCCTTGGCCTTGGCGGGATCGTAGGGATACCTGGTCACCAGCGTATCGTCGCAACCGAACTGGGTGTGATAGCAGGCCGCATAGGCCGGCTTGCTGCCGCCTCGCACCAGGTTCTTGGACATGGTTTCGCGATCGATCGCGTAGTTGATCGCCTGCCGTACCTTCACATCGCGCAGCGGCGAGTTTGGCGTGGCGGTGCCGCGCACGTCCAGCACCAGGAAGCCGACGCGCATGGT
>DATJHN010000317.1:0-9932 GCA_035493915.1 Bordetella sp. | reverse complement strand
TGACCGAAATCGGCCTGCTGGTGGTGTGGATCTACGGTATCTGGCAGGTCTCGCGGCACGAGATCACGGTGGGTGTGCTGGCGGCGTTCCTGGCCTATATCGGCCGCTTCTATACGCGCCTGGATTCGATGAGCCGCATCGTGTCGGTGACGCAAAAGGCGGCGGCCGGTGCCAAGCGCATCTTCGATATCCTGGACCACGTATCCAGCGTGCCCGAACCGCGCAACCCGGTGCAGATCGGGCGCGTGCGCGGCCGCATCGACCTGCGCGACGTCGGCTTTCGCTACGGCAACCGCTCGGTCATGCACGGGCTGGATCTGTCGATCGAACCGGGCATCATGGTCGGCCTGGTCGGCCATAGCGGTTCAGGCAAAAGCACGCTGATCAATCTTATCTGCCGTTTCTACGCCGTCACCGAGGGCGCGATCCTGGTGGACGGCATCGACATCCGCACGATGAGCATCTCGCAGTACCGGCGCAATATCGGTCTGGTGCTGCAGGAGCCTTTCCTGTTCTTCGGCACCATCGCGGAAAACATCGCCTACGGCAAGCCGGAAGCGACGCGCGAAGAAATCGTGGCGGCCGCGCGCGCGGCGCACGCGCATGAATTCATCCTGCGCCTGGCGCACGGCTACGATTCGCTGGTCGGCGAGCGCGGCCAGGCCTTGTCCGGCGGCGAGCGCCAGCGGATTTCCATCGCGCGGGCCCTGCTGATCGATCCGCGCATCCTGATCCTGGACGAAGCCACGTCGTCGGTGGACACCGCCACCGAAAAGGAAATCCAGAAAGCGCTGGACAATCTGGTGCGCGGCCGCACCACTATTGCCATCGCGCATCGCCTGAGCACGCTGCGCAAGGCGGACCGGCTGGTGGTGCTGGATCGCGGCAGCATCGTCGAACAAGGCAACCACGAACAATTGATGGCGGCGGGCGGCGCGTATCACGCCTTGTACCAGGCCCAGGCGCGACAGGCGGAAGCCGACGCCGAAGCGCGCTCCAGCGAGGAGGATGACGATGACGACCTCGTCGCCGAAGCTTGATTTCCGCCTGCGGCGCAATGCCCACGGCAGACTGGTCTACCAGGGCAGCGACGGCACGCTCATCGACGGCGTGACGCCGGTGCGCGCCTTTCCGATATCGGCGCCCGAATCCGGCTGCTCCCTGCTGGATCCGGCAGGCCACGAAGTGGCCTGGATCGGCCGCGTGGACGATCTGCCGCAGTCCATGCGGACCCTGGTCCAGGAAGCGCTGAGCGCGCGTGAGTTCATGCCACGCATCCAGCGCATCATGGCGGTGTCAGGGTATGCGACACCGTGCACCTGGAATGTGCAGACCGACCGCGGCGCGACGTTCTTCGTGTTGCGCGGCGAGGAAGACATACGCCGGCTGAGCGGCCACGCGCTTCTGATCGCCGACAGTCACGGTATTCATTACCTGGTCGGCGACACGCGGGCGCTCGACAAGCACAGCCGCAGATTGCTGGATCGTTTCCTGTAGCCTGGAACTACAGAGCCGCGTAGCGTCGAGCCGCGGCCAGCGGGCCTTCGTGCTCCAGCGCGTCGTAGGCGCGCTGCACGGCGCCAGCGAAGCGGATATCGGCCGCCAGTCCGGCGGAAAAGATCTCGCGTACCGCGAGAAGTCGTTCCACCACGCCGTTCGAGCCGGGCGCCGCCAGCGCACGCAGGCGCGCCGCCATGGGGTCGTTCAATTCCAGCACCGCGCCGCTTGCCGACCTGCCGGACAGGAAACGCATCCAGGCGGCGATGCCCAGCGCGGGCCGGTCCACGGCGTGGCCTTCGCGCAGGCGATCCGATACGGTCCCGAGCAGGCGTGGCGGCAGCTTCTGGCTGCCGTCCATGGCGATCTGTATGCAACGGTGCTTCAGTGCGGGATTGGCCAGGCGCGCCAGGAGTTCATCGCGATAGCCCAGCCGGTCGAAGCTGTCGGGCACCGTCAGCGTCGGCGCGATGTCATCGGTCATCATCCGGTGCAGCAGCGCGCGCAGATCGCCCTGGCCGACTGCCTGGTCGACCGTTTCGATATCGGCCAGCAGCGCCAGATAGGCCAGCGTCGAGTGGACGCCATTAAGCATGCGCAGCTTGGCCATTTCATAAGGTGTGACGTCGTCCACCATCAGCGCGCCGGCCTTTTCCCAGGCTGGCCGCCCCGTGGGGAAATTATCCTGGATGACCCATTGCCGGAAGCTTTCCGTCGGCACGGGCCAGGCGTCGATACAGCCCAGCGCCGTTGCCACCGACTGCCGGTCGGCATCGGTCGTGGCGGGCACGATGCGGTCGACCATGGTCGATGGAAAGGCCACGGTGCCTTCGATCCAGTCCGCCAGACTCGCGTCCAGTGCGCGTGCGTAGTCGACCACTACACGACGCAGGGCCATGCCGTTATGCGCAAGGTTGTCGCAGGACAGTACCGTGAATGGTTGGGCGCGACGCGATTTCAGGGCGGCGACCAGATAGCCCGGCACGCTACGCGGCTGATCCGGATTACTCAAATCGTGATCGATGAGCGGATGCGCGAAGTCCAGGCCGCCGGTAGTGGAATCCAGGCAATAGCCTTTTTCCGTCACGGTCAGCGAGACGATGCGCACGTTCGCGTCGCACAGCGCGGCCAGGACTGCATCCGGTTCTTCCGCCGCGACGAGTATCCGCCGCAGCGAGCGCACCACGCGCACGCGCTCGCCGTCCACGTCGCGCACCAGCACGCTGTACAGGCAGTCCTGCGGCGCCAGCGCATCGCGCGTATCGGTGCGGCGCAGCGATACGCCGCAGATACCCCAGGCACCGCCGGCGCCAAGCATGGCGTCTTCCGTGTATATCGCCTGATGGGCGCGATGGAAATTGCCCAGTCCGAGATGAACGATGCCGATTCCTGGATCGGACCACGGCGCGGCGGGCAGGTGGGCGCTCAATCCGGGCAGGAGGGACGGCGCCAGGCGGGGCAGGGGCGTATCCATTTCGGTCCCCGGTCAATCGTCCGATCGGGACATCACGCGATTGCGCCCCTGGCGCTTGGCGTTGTACAGCCCGCGGTCGGCCGCGTCGATGATCTGCGTGTAGCGGTCCAGCCGATCCGGCACCAGCGTGGCGATACCCACGCTGGCCGTCAGCCACTCCGACGTCACCGAATCGCGATGCGGGATATGCAGGCCCTCGATGGAGCGGCGGATCTTTTCGGCGACCAGGCGCGCGCCCGCCAGCGGCGTGGCGGGCAGCACCACGGTGAATTCCTCGCCGCCGAAGCGCGCGGCCAGATCGGTGGAGCGATCGCAGCAGCTGGCGATGGTATGCGCCACTTTCTTTAGCACCTCGTCGCCCGCCATGTGGCCATAAGCGTCGTTGTAGCTCTTGAAGTGGTCGACGTCGATCATCAGCATGCTGATTTCGCTTTGTTCGCGCATCGCGCGCTTCCATTCGGCGCTCAGGTAACTATCGAAGTAACGCCGATTGGACAGGCCAGTCAAACCGTCGGAATTGGTCAGGCGGCGCAGCTCCAGATTGATTTCCATCAATTGCTGCTGGCTTTGCCGCAGGGCCTGATAGGCTTCGTCGCGCTGCTGCATCGCCAGATAGGAGCGCGAGTGGTAGCGGATGCGCGCCACCAGTTCGATGGTGTCCGGCAGCTTGACCAGATAATCGTTGGCGCCCGCGCTGAACGCCGCGCTCTTGACCTCGGCGTCCTCCTTGGAGGACAGCACGATGATGGGGATGTCGCGAGTCGCGGGGTTAGCGCGGTAGGCGCGCACCAGTGTCAGTCCGTCCACGCCGGGCAGCACCAGATCCTGCAGGATCACGGTGGGACGGGTCTGGGTCGCGATGTTCAGCGCATCCTGCGCGTCCGGGCAAAAATGAAAATCGATGCCGGGCTCGTCGGCCAGCGCGCGGCGCACCGCTTCGCCCACCACGATCTGGTCATCAACCAGCAAAACCATGGCGTTCTGCGGTTTATTGTCGAGGCCGGCCACGTAATCGATGACTGGTTCCATTTTGATTTCCTTTGGCCGTCAGGCCGGCTTGCGCGCGAATCGCCCCGCGAGGCTTTCCGCGATACGCGGCAACGGCGTGATTTCAGTGGCTGCGCCGAGTTCGGCCGCCGCCTTGGGCATCCCGTAGACGGCGCTGGTGGCGCGGTCCTGCGCAATGGTCAGGAACCCGCTATCGCGCATGGCTTTCAGTCCCAGCGCGCCATCCCTGCCCATGCCCGTCAACAATACTCCCGCGGCATCGCCGCGCCACTGGCGGGCGACGCTGTTGAAGAAAACATCGATGGAGGGACGGTACAGGCCTTCCTCCGGTTGGCGGGTGTAGTTCAAGGTGCCGTCGTGCAGCAGCACCAGATGATCGTTGGTACCGGCCAGAAGCACGCTGCCGGGCAACGGCGTATCGCCGGGCACCGCCAGGCGTACCGGCATCGCGATCTGATCGTCCAGCCAGCGGGCCATATCCCGGGCGAAGGTCGCATCGACGTGCTGCACCAGCACGATGCCGGCGGGAAAATCGGCCGGCAGGGCCTTCAGCAGCACCGCGAGCGAAGGCGGGCCGCCCGCGCTCGCGCCGATGGCCACGAGCTGGCGCCGCGCCGGGGCAGCTGGTTCCGCCGCCGGGGCCGGCGGTGCGGCGCGCTGGCGGTCGTAGGCTCCAATCAGCCACCCTACATTGCGAATCTTGCGCAGCAGCGGCGCCGCCACGGCGCGCGGGTCCTGGTCGGCCAGCGCGGGAATCTCGATCGCGTCCAGCGCGCCATGGCCCATCGCGTCGAAGACGCGCGCGGTCTGGTCCTCGACGCCGGTGGCCACGATGATGATGGCGCAGGGCATATCGGCCATGATGCGCCGGGTTGCCTCGCCGCCGTCCATGACGGGCATCGCCAGATCCATGAGCACGATGTCCGGCCGGGCGGTGGCGCATCGGTGCAAGGCCTCGGCGCCGTTGAAGGCCACCCATGCGACCTGCAGGTCAGGTTCGACGGCCAAGGCCTTCCTGAGCACGTCCACCGCGGCCGGTTTGTCGTTGACTATGCCTATCTTCACGATTCCGCCCGTCCGATGAGATCCTCGACGGCATCCAGCAGCGCGTCGTCGTGGAAACTGCTCTTGCCCAGGTAGTAATCGGCGCCGGCGTCCAGCCCGCGCTGCCGGTCTTCCGGCCTGTCTTTGTACGAAACGACCATCACATGCGTGGATTGCAGGCGCGGATCCTTGCGGACCAGGGTAAGCAGCTCGATGCCGTCCATGCGCGGCATATCGACGTCGGTGACGATCAGGTCGAAATTCTGGGCACGAGCCATATTCCAGCCGTCCATGCCGTCGACCGCCACCGTGACGTCATAGCCCCGGTTCGCCAGCAGTTTCCGTTCCAGTTCGCGCACCGTCAGCGAATCGTCCACCACCAGGATACGTTTGCGGCGCTTGGGAGCATGGGCCGCGGTGTCGGCGTCGACGCGCTGCAGTGTGCCGCTGGCGACCTGCTTTTCGATGCTGCGCAGCATGTCTTCCACGTCCAGGATCAGCACCGGCGAGCCGTCTTCCATTACCGCGCCGGCCTGGATGTCCTGCAGTTTTCCCAGGCGAGGGTCCAGCGGCTGTACCACCAGCGTCTGTTCCGCGATGAAGCGGTCCACCGCCACGCCATAGTGGCGTCCCTGCTGGTCGTTCAACAGGACGACGGGCACCACGTCGCCCATGGGGGGGCGCTGCGCATATTGCAGCACCTGGCTGGCGCCCACCAGTCCTATCTGGCGGCCCTCGTGTTCGAAATGCTGGCGGCCTTCCAACTGCTCGATGGCATCGTGCGGCAGGCGCAGCGTGCGTGCCACATAGGCCAGTGGAAAGGCGTAGCGTTCGCCCGCGATCTCGACGATCAGGCTGCGCGCCACCGACAGCGACAGCGGCAATTCCAGAGTGAATCGGGTGCCTTCTCCGGTGCGCTGGTGCACGCGTACCGCGCCGCGCAGCCGGCGTGCCATGTCATGCACGACATCCAGCCCGACTCCGCGTCCGGATATCTCCGTGACGGCGGCCCGTGTCGTAAAGCCGGGCAGGAACAGGAAGGCCAGCGTTTCGGTTTCGCTGAGCGCATCCGCGGTTTGCCGCGCCGCCAATCCGCGCGCGACGATTTCCTCACGCAGGCGGGGGACGTCGATGCCACGTCCGTCATCGCCGACTTCCACCAGCAGCATGCCGGCGCTATGGCGCGCGCGCAAGGTGATGGTGCCTTCTTCGCGCTTGCCCGCCGCGCGGCGCTGTGCCGGCGGCTCGATGCCGTGGTCGACGGCGTTGCGCAGCAGGTGCGTCAGCGGCGCGTCCAGTCCTTCCAAAATGTCGCGATCCACCCGTGTAACTTCGCCGTCGATCTCCAGGCGCGCCTGCTTGCCCAGCGTGCGCGCCAGATCGCGCACCATGCGCGGCAGGTTCGCCACGGCATCGCCGAACGGCCGCATGCGGCATCTGAGTGCAGTGTCGTACAGGCGTTGGCCCAGGTCGCCGATGCGCCAGCCGAATTGATCCGCCTGCGCCATGCGTTCGCCCAGTAGTTGCTGGCAGGCCGCTGCCTGCTGGCGCGCCTGGGCCAGTGCAGTCTGCATGTCGTCGTCGGCCGCTAGTCCGGCAGTGCGGTGCTGCAGTGCTTCGAGCAATTTCGCCAGTCCGTCCTGCATGCGCTTGAGAGGCAGCAGGGACGCAGCGAAGGGCGACAGGCGGTTAGCCTCGACCAGGGTTTCGCTGGATAGTCCCAGTAGTTCGTCCAGCGTGCGGGCCGTCACGCGCAAGGCGCGTTCGTCAGCGGTTTCAGGCTGATGCGTTGCGGTGGGTTCCGCCGTTCGAGCCGGCGTGACCGTGGCCTTGGGGGGCGGCAGGGCGGCATCGGCGGTGCGCGGCAGCGTCAGGGATTCGACGAAGATGCGCGCGGCGGCAATGTCGGCCTCGGCGTCCGGCGTGGGCATGTTGCGCAGCAGGTCCGTGCCGCGCAGCAGCAGATCGATGGCGAAGGCATCCAGCGGCGCGTAGCCTTTCTGAGCATCGACCAGGCGGTCTTCCATGGCGTGTGCCACGCGCACCGGGCCGTCCAGCCCGACGATGCGTGCCGCGCCCTTGAGCGAATGCGCCGCGCGCATACAGGCAGCCAGATGCGCCGCCGCCTGCGGATCGTGTTCCAGTGCCAGCAGTCCAGCGTCCAGCACCTGTACCTGCGCGTCCGCTTCCATCTTGTACAGGTCCAGCAGCGACGCATCGCGCAGCGAATTGGGGTTCACTGCAACCTCCCCACGATAGCCTGCGTGATTCTTGCGCTGTCGAGCAGGCCTACGGCGCGGTCGCGGTAGCGGACCACGCCGCTGGCATAGCGCGCGCCGGCCAGTGTGTCCGGCAGGGCGCCGATCGATGATGCCGTGAAGGGTTGTATGCCCGCGATATCGTCCACTGGCGCGACGATCGTGCCCGTATGCGAGGACAGCACCAGCATGCGTGGCGTTGCCTTGCCGTCTTCCTCGGCCTGGCGTGGCGCCAGGTCCAGCAGCGCCGCCAGCGATATGCAGGGGATCAGGCGGCCGCGCACGTTGCAGACGCCCAGCACGATGCCCGCGCGGCGCGGCAGGCTGTGGATAGGGCGCATGGCCGTGACCTCGGCCAGTGCCGCCACTGGCAGGGCCAGCCATTCGGCGTGCAGGCGGAAGATCAGCAGGAATGCACCGCCGTTGGCGATGGACGATGTGGCGGGCGCGCCGGCGCGCGTGTCGACATCGGACACGACGCGGTGCAGCAGGGTTTTCGCCGCGGCGGCATGGACGGGGCATTGCCGGCAATGGATGTACTCGTCCAGCCGCGGGCAGGACCGGTCGCCGCGCACGCCGATGCGGTTCCAGCAATCGTCGATGCTATCGGAATCACGATCATGCATGGCTGTTCTCGCGGCGCGCGGCACGCGCTCTCAACTGGCGGGCCGGCGCGTCTTCGCCACGCGTCTCCAGCAGCGACGCCAGATGCAGCAGTGCTTGCCGATGGCCGGGGTCCAGGTACAGCGTTTTGCGATAGGCCGCCTCCGCCGCCACGGGCAGGTTGGCGGCATCGTCCAGCAGGCCGACCAGGTAATAGGCTTCCGCCGATGCGCCATGCGTTTCGACGTGAGCAGTGGCTGCCGCACGCGCCTCGTCCAGCCGGCCGGCATCGGCCAGCGCCTGGATGGCATCCAGCGAAGCCGGTGCGCCGGCCTGCTGTTTGTCATTCGGCCGCGATCGTCGCGCGAACGCCGAAGCCGAAGCCGGTGTTGATGTCGAAGCCCGCAAGGACACCGATTTCGACGCGAACGCCGACGCCATACTCCGCCGCGTCCGGGACTCCATCAAGACCCTCTGGGGCGGAGCATCCACCGGTGCATCCTGTTCATTCCGGAAGGCGAAGGCGCGTGCCATATCGATCTGGCGCATGCCCAGGCGCGTGAGCAGGCTGGCTTCGGCCGGCCCCACGAAGATCACGCCATCGCGCCGGCACAGGCGCCGCAGCACGCCGATGGCCGTTTCCTGTGTCGCGTTGTCGAAATAGATAAGCAGGTTCCGGCAGAAAACGAAGTCATAGGCATCGGCCGGCAAGCCCAGGCCGGGATCGAGCAGATTGCCCGGCTGGAAGCGGACGTGCGCGCGCACGCGCGGCATGACCGAATAACCCTGCGGCGTTTCCGTGAAATGCCGCGCGCGGTAATCCAGTGCTTCGCCGCGAAAAGCGTTGCGCCCGTAGATACCTTGCTCCGCGCGCGCCAGCAGGCGCTCGCTGATATCCATGCCCAGCACGGTGTAGCGTTCCGGATCCACGCCCGCGTCCAGCAGAGCCATCGCGATGGTGTAGGGTTCTTCGCCGCTGGAGCAGGGCAGGCTCAGGATGCGCAGGGCACCGCCATGCGCGGCACGCTGGCGCGCCAGCAGGGCCAGCGCATCAATGGATTCCGCGTGCCGGAAGAACGACGTTTCCGGCACGACCACGGTTTCGATCAGTTCCTGCTGCTCCAGCGCGGATCCTGCCAGCAACTGCCAATATGCCGCTTCGTCGCCGCCCGCGATGGCCTGCGCGCGCTGGCGCACCGCCCGCTCCACGGCGGCGATACCGATCGACTCCGCATCCAGTCCCATGCGGCGCTTGAGCAGCGCGCGGAAGTCGGCCATGGTCATGATGCCGCCATCTCTCGTTCGGCGTCCTGGAAGAGCCGTTCGCGCACCGGTACCGGCAGCAGGTCGCCGATGTGCACCCACTGCACCATGCCGTGCGCATCGGCATGTACCGGCCCCAGGTAACGGGCGTCGCGATTATCCACGCCGCAAGGCAGGAAATCGTCCGGGTCGTAATGAACGGTCTCGGTCGCATGTTCCAGCAACAGGCCCAGCAGCCGGGCCGGCGCATCCGCCGCCGCCCGATAGTCCACCACCGCGATGCGCGTGCTGGCGCGCGCGGCCGATGCCTGTCCCATCGCCAGCGCGCTGACATCGATGACCGGTACCGGCGTCTCGCCGTACAGCAGGATGCCGGCCACCCAGGCAGGCGCGGCCGGCAGGCTTTTCAGCGGCATTTCGGGCAGCATCCGCACAATATGGGATGCCGCCAACACGTAGCGATCGGCGCCTATATCAAAACGCAGGAACAACCGCTGTTTTCGCGTGCCAGCGTCGGCGCGCGCCAAAGGCCCGGAAGCGCGCGTCGCGGGAGCCATTACATCTTGAACCGTGTAACGCTGCCGCGCAGTTCGCCGGCGACCATGTTCAGGTCGTCGATGGCAACGCTGGATTGACGCAGCGATTCGACGGTCTGCTGCGTGGCGTCGGCCAATTGGCTCAGCGCCTGGTTGATCTGCTCGGCGCCGGTCGCCTGGGCCTGCATGCCTTCGTTGACCATCTGCACGCGCGGCGCCAGCGTTTGCACATGCTGGATGATCTGCGCC
>DATJHN010000316.1:0-3583 GCA_035493915.1 Bordetella sp. | reverse complement strand
CTACGAAACCATGAACCTGATGATCAAGCGCTATGCCTGCCACATCACGGCGCACACGCCGGTGGAGGCCATGCTGAACCTGCGTAAACAGCATGGCTTCACGGCGGGCGACATCGCATCGATCGGCGTGGCGGGCAATCGCCGCATGGCCACCGTCAACAATATTCCCGAGCCCGCCGATGCCTTGCTGGCGCAGTTCAGCATTCCCTTCTGCGTCGCATTGTCGATGTACCGCAACCCGGTCGACCCGCGTTCGTTCGATGAGCATGTCGCGCAGGACGAGAAGATCCGCGCGCTGTCACGCAAGATCAGGATGACCATGACACCTGGCCAGCCCAATAGCGACCTGGCCAGTACAGTGACCGTAACCCTGACCGATGGCCGCACGTTCAGCGAAGAGGTCACCGCCTTCAGCGGCACGCCGGAGCGTCCTCTGGACCGCGCCGGCTTGCGCGAGAAGTTCATGCTGCTGACGCGGGATCACCCGGAAAAGGCCATGTCGCAGCTGTTCGACCGGATCCAGAATATAGAGAAGGAAAAGAACCTGGACTGGCTGCGCGTATAAGGACGGTCGCGCGCCGTTTACAGCACGACCAGATTGTCCCGGTGCACGAGTTCCGGTTCGGTCATGCTGCCCAGCAGCGCTTCGATACGGGACGAAGGCTGGCGCATGATGCGCCGGGTATCGGCCGCGGAGTAGTTGACCAGGCCGCGCGCGCATTCGCGGCCTTCCGCATCCAGGCAAGCCACGACGTCGCCGCGCTCGAAATCGCCCTGTACATCGGTCACGCCGATGGGCAGCAGGCTCTTGCCTTCCTGCCGCAGGGCACGCACGGCGCCTTCGTCCAGGACGACACGGCCGCGCAGGCGCAGATGGTCGGCGAGCCATTGCTTGCGGGCCGACCATACGGGTAGTACCGCGCGCAGCTCGCTGCCTATGCATTCGCCGTGCGCCAGACGCACCAGGACGTCGCGCTCGCGGCCGGACGCGATGACCGTGTGCGCGCCGCTGTGCGCCGCGCGCTTGGCCGCCAGCACCTTGGTCAGCATGCCGCCGGTGCCGATGCCGCTGCCCGCGCCGCCGGCCATGCCTTCCAGTGCGGGATCGCCGGCTTGCGCATGCGAAACGAAGCGCGCATCCGGATGCTTGCGGGGGTCGGCCTCGTAGAGGCCGCGCTGGTCGGTAAGGATGATCAGTGCATCCGCTTCGATCAGGTTGGTGACCAGCGCGCCCAGCGTGTCGTTGTCGCCGAAGCGGATTTCATCGGTGACTACTGTGTCGTTTTCGTTGACGATGGGCACCACGCCCAGGCGCAGCAGGGCGAACAGTGTCGAGCGGGCGTTCAGGTAGCGGCGGCGATCGGCCAGGTCTTCGTGGGTAAGCAGAATCTGCGCCGTGCGCAATCCGTATTCCGCGAAGGCTGCCTCGTAGGCCTGCGCCAATCCCATCTGCCCCACCGCCGCGGCTGCCTGCAGTTCGTGCATGACCGACGGACGCTTGCGCCAGCCCAGCCTTGCCATGCCTTCGGCGATGGCGCCGCTGGAGACCAGCACCAGTTGTTTGCCCTGTCGGCGCAGCGCGGCTATCTGCTGCGCCCAGTGCGCGACGGCCGCGCGGTCCAGCCCGCGGCCCTCGTTGGTGACCAGTGTGGATCCTACTTTAGCGACCAGCCGGTTGGCGGCGGCGATGACAGATACGGCGTTGGTGTCGGCGGACATGACGCAAGTTATGGTTTATTCGTCACTGCTACGCGGGTCGGCATCCGAGCGCGTGTCGTCAAAGCGCGGATCCTCGGCGACGTAGGTGCCGTCGGTCTGGTCCTGCGCGATGTGGTCCTTGCGGTTTTCCTCGTCCAGGTAATCCTGCAAGGCCCAGATCAGATCCTGCGTGCCCTCGCCGGTAAGCCCGGATACCGTATGGACGGGGCCGGACCAGTCAAACTCCTGGCAAAAACGCGCCTTGAGCGCTTCCGCGTCTTCCGCGGGGACCATATCCAGCTTGTTCAGCACCAGCCAACGCGGCTTGGCTGCCAGATCGGCGTCGTAGCGGCGCAGTTCCTCGACGATCGCACGGGCGTTGGCGACCGCCTGCGGGATCGGATCGGCTTCCGGGTCGGGCGAGGCAACATCCACCAGGTGCAGCAGCACCCGGGTGCGCGCCAGGTGGCGCAGGAACAGGTGGCCCAGGCCGGCGCCTTCCGATGCGCCTTCGATCAAGCCGGGAATATCCGCCACCACGAAACTGCGCGATGCCGACGTGCGCACCACGCCCAGGTTGGGATGCAGGGTCGTGAACGGATAATCGGCGATCTTGGGCCGTGCGTTCGAAATCTTGCTGATCAGGGTCGACTTGCCGGCGTTCGGCAGCCCGAGCAGGCCGACATCGGCCAGCACTTTCAATTCCATGCGCAGGCGCCGCTGCTCGCCTTCCTTGCCCGGTGTCCATTGGCGCGGTGCGCGGTTGACGCTGGACTTGAAATGCAAATTGCCCATGCCACCTTGCCCGCCCGCGGCCAGCACGACTACTTGTTCGTGCCGGTTCAGGTCGAACAACTGTTCGCCGGTATCGGCGTCATGCACGATGGTCCCGACAGGAACGCGAAGAACGATATCGGCGGCGGCCGCGCCGTATTGATCCGAACCGCGACCGTTTTCGCCATTGCGCGCGCGATGCAGCCGGGCATAGCGGAAATCGATCAAGGTATTGATATTGCGGTCGGCCACGGCCAGGATGCTGCCGCCCCGGCCTCCATCGCCGCCGTCCGGTCCGCCCTTGGGGATGAATTTTTCGCGGCGAAAGCTCGCCACGCCGTTGCCGCCTTTACCGGCAATGACTTCGATGGTGGCTTCGTCTACGAATTTCATGATGGCGATGCGCGCGATGCCGCGCGGCTCCCGGATTGAATCTATTAAAACAAAAAGCCCTGCCGCGTGCGACAGGGCTTCTTGCGGTGTGGATCGAGGATCGCGCGCTTATTCGGCGGCGACGATCGATACCGTCTTCTTGTTCAGCGAGCCCTTGGTGCCGAACAGCACCTTGCCGTCGATCAGCGCATACAGCGTGTGGTCCTTGCCCATGCCGACATTCACGCCAGCGTGGACGCGGGTGCCGCGTTGACGCACGATGATCGAACCGGCCGGGATCATTTGACCGCCGTAAGCCTTGACGCCCAGTCGCTTCGATTCTGAATCGCGACCGTTCCGCGTAGAGCCGCCGCCCTTTTTCTGTGCCATGTTTAGCTCCTGCTATGGATACCGGTGCGCGTCAGGCCGTGATGGCCTCGATGCGGATTTCGGTGTAGTTTTGACGGTGGCCCTGATGCTTCTGATAGTGCTTGCGACGGCGCATCTTGAAGATCGTGACTTTGTCATGCCTGCCATGCGCAAGAACGGTCGCCTTGACCACGGCGCCGGCGACGATAGGCGTACCAACTTTCAGCTGGTCGCCTTCGCCCACGGACAAAACCTGGTCCAGGGTGATTTCTTGCCCAATGTCAGCAGGTATCTGTTCTACCTTGAGTTTTTCGCCGGCTGCGACACGATACTGCTTGCCGCCGGTTTTTATGACCGCGTACATGGGTAA
>DATJHN010000315.1:0-2260 GCA_035493915.1 Bordetella sp. | reverse complement strand
CGACGGGCACCCCCAATTCTTTCTCGCCACCAATCGACCAACCCACGAAGCGCAAGAACCCTGCTCGTGCCAGCAATACGTCAAGCATCCCCCCCAGCCGCATCCCGATCCAGATACCACAGCAATTCCCCCTGCGGCCGCACGCGCCCCGACGGCACGTCCGGATCATGCGCCCGGGCACGCGATATTGCTGTGCGTTTGTTGTCGCCGGCCGCCAGAAAGACGACAGCCGCCGCGCTGTCCAGCGCCGGCAGCGTCAGCGATATACGCGGTTCGGGCTTGACGCCAACGACCGCCACCGTCCACGCCTGCGTTTCGTCGACCTGCGGAGCGCCGGGAAACAATGAGGCCGTGTGGCCGTCATCGCCGATGCCCAGCAGATTGACGTCGAAAAGCGGCCGCCCCGGCTCCAGCCGTGCCGCGCCGTAGTATTCGCGCAGCGTGTCCGCGTAACGCGCGGCGGCCGATTCGGGTGTGCCGTCCGTTGGGACCGGATGCACATTGGCGGCGGGGATCGGCACGTGGTCGATCATGGCCCGGCGTGCCATGCGGTAATTGCTTTGCGGATCGTCGTAGGGCACGAAACGTTCGTCGCCCCAGAACAGATGCACGCGCGACCAGTCGATACGCGAAGCGCGTTCCGGTTCGGCCAGCAGCTCATACAAGGGCCGCGGCGTGCTTCCGCCGGATAGCGCCAGCGCGAAGGGGCCCTCGCAGGCGGCGATGCGCGCCGTCAGCCAGTCGGCAAGGTGTTGGACCAGGCTGGCAGGGCTGTCGAAAATGCAGGCTTGTTCCTTGTTCATCGATACCTCCTTGGCGCCGCGCGCCTGCCCCTGGACGGGGCGAACAGGCCCTGGGCCCGTCAACTCTAAATGCCGCGCAGGATGAAGCGGTGCACGGCGGCCGCCAGGCCGTCGTCGGCGTTGCTGGCGGTGGTTACCGTCGCCTGGGCCCGGACCTGCGCGGACGCCTGTCCCATGGCGATGGAGAAACCGGCCCGCTTGAACATGGGTACGTCGTTGTCGCCGTCGCCGATGACGGCGGTTTCGGCCAGCGATATGCCCAGATGGCGTGCCAGCGCCGCCACGGCATCGCCCTTGTTGGCGCGCGCGTGGTTGACGTCCAGGTAATAGACCTGCGATCGCGATGCATGCGCGTCTGGCGCGATGCGTGGGTTGAGTTCTTCTTCCAGCCGCACCAGTCCCGCCGCGTCCGCGCCGGCCGCGACGATTTTGCCGATGCGGTCGATATAGGGCTCGAAACCGTCGACCAGGGTGCCGTCGAAGCCCAGTGTGTGCCGTTCCAGCGGCACGTAAGGGCCGTCCGGGTCGCGCAGCAGCCATTGGTCGTCGGCGAATACCCACGTTTCGACGGGTTCGCTTTCGAACATGTCCAGCGCGATCCGCGCATTGCCGGTCGACAGCGGATGCGATTCGATGACGCGGCCGCCGGCATCGACGATGGCGCCGCCGTTGAACGCCGCGCTGGGCGTATCCAGCCCCAGCATGCGGATCAGGCCTTGCATGCCGCGCGGCGGCCGGCTGCTGACCAGCGTGAATGCCACGCCCGCTTCGCGCAGGGCGTGGACCGCGGCCACGGTGGACGCGCTGATCTGCTTGTCCGGCCGCACCAGCGTGCCGTCCACGTCCGACACCAGCAGGCGGATGCCGGACGCCGGCGCGGCGCTGCCTACTTCAGGCTGTGCCATGCGCGCCCATCCCGCCGCAGCATTTCGTCGGCGGCATCCGGGCCGTCCGAGCCCGCCGCGTAAAGATGCACGTCCGTGCAGCCTTCCCACGCGTCCAGGAACGGCTGCACCGCGCGCCAGCCGTTCTCGATGTTGTCCGCCCGCTGGAACAGCGTCTGGTCGCCGATCATGCAGTCGTACAGCAGGGTTTCATAACCCGTCGACGGCTGCATCTTGAAGAAATCGGCATAGGCGAAGCCCATCTGCACATTGTCGATCTCCAGCGTGGTGCCGGGCTTCTTGGCCTGGAAGTCGAACCACATGCCTTCGTCCGGCTGGATCTGGATGATCAGGTAATTCGGCCGCATGCGATGCACGTGCGTATCGCGGAACGGCGACATCGGCGCGGGCTTGAAGCAGATGGCGATTTCCGTATCGCGTACGCCCAGCCGCTTGCCGGTGCGCAGGTAGAAGGGCACGCCGGCCCAGCGCCAGTTGTCGATCAGCACCTTCATCGCGGCGTAGGTTTCGCGGCGGCTGTCGGCGGGGATGCGCTCTTCCTGCCGGTAGCCG
>DATJHN010000314.1:0-7474 GCA_035493915.1 Bordetella sp. | reverse complement strand
CTGATCAAGGTCGCCGCCGCCGGCGTCAACCGGCCGGACGTCCAGCAGCGCAAGGGCGTGTATCCGCCCCCGCGCGGCGCCTCGGACCTGCCCGGTCTGGAAATCGCCGGCGAGATCGTCGGCGGCGATGCGGCTGCGGGCGGGTTCGCCGTCGGCGATAAGGTCTGTGCTTTGGTCACCGGCGGCGGCTACGCCGAATATTGCGTGGCGCCGGTCAAGCAATGCCTGCCCATCCCGCGCGGCCTGTCCGAAGTGGAAGCCGCCGGCTTGCCGGAAACCTATTTCACCGTCTGGAGCAACGTTTTCGTGCGAGGCCGCCTGGCCGCCGGCGAAAGCCTGCTGGTCCATGGTGGCGCCAGCGGCATCGGCACCACGGCCATCCAGTTGGCCGTCGCCTTCGGCAATAAGGTCTACGCCACCGCCGGCAGCGACGATCGCGCGCGCGCCGTCGAAAAACTGGGCGCCGTGCGCGGCATCAATTACCGTGACCAGGACTTCGTGAAAGAGGTGCTGGACGCTACCGGTGGCGCGGGCGTCAATGTCGTCCTGGACATGGTCGCCGGCGACTACATCGCCCGCGACATCCAGTGCATGGCGGACGAGGGCCGTATCGTCCTGATCGCCACCCAGGGCGGCAACCACGGCAATGTGGATTTTGGTCAGGTCATGCGGCGGCGCCTGACCATCACGGGTTCGACCCTGCGTCCTCGTCCGGTCGATTTCAAGGGGCAAGTCGCGGACGGCCTGCGCAAGGACGTCTGGCCCTTGCTGGAAAGCGGCAGGATCAAGCCCATCATCCACACCACGTTCCCGCTGGAGCAGGCCGCCCAGGCCCACGCCATGATGGAAGCAGGGGAGCAGATCGGAAAGATAGTGCTGATCGCGAAGGGGTGACGGCGACGGGGGCGGATCCGGAAATTGCCCAAACACGATACAATCGCGGGTTTGACCGCCCAAACCGAGATCACAGCCGCCATGAGTACAGACGATCGCCGTGACAAGCCTGCCCACGCCGCTTCCGGGTCGCCCGTGGGCGACGCGCGCGCGCGTCTGGTGCTGGGCAACTGGAAGATGAACGGCAGCCTGGCCGAAAACGCCACGTTGCTGGATTCGCTGCGGGCCCGCGCCGGGGCCGGCACCTGCCAGGTTGGCGTGTGCGTGCCGTTTCCCTACTTGGCGCAGACCCAGGCGTTGCTGGATGGCAGCGCCGTCTCCTGGGGGGCTCAGGACATCAGCGTCCACGACAAGGGCGCCTACACCGGCGAAGTCTCCGCCGGCATGCTGAAGGATTTCGGCTGCCGCTGGGTGCTGGCCGGCCACTCCGAGCGCCGCGCCATGCATGGCGAAACCGATGAGCTGGTCGCGGAAAAAGCCAAAACCGCTCTGGCGGCCGGCCTGACTCCCGTTGTCTGTGTCGGCGAGACGCTGGCTGAACGGGACGGCGGTAATTGCCTGGGCGTTATCGAACGCCAACTGGAGCCCATCCTGGCCCTGGGCGCGCAGTCCTTGAACCATATCGTGCTGGCCTATGAACCCGTCTGGGCGATCGGCACGGGTCGCACCGCCACCCCGGAACAGGCGCAGGAGGTCCACGGCGCGATCCGCGTCGCGCTGCGCGGCCTGGGTGTACCGCAAGTCCGAATTTTGTACGGCGGCAGCGTCAAGGGCGCCAATGCCGCCGAGCTGTTCGCCATGCCCGACATCGACGGCGCCCTGGTGGGCGGCGCGTCGCTGGTGGCCGATGAATTCCTGCGCATTGCCGCAATTTGAGTTTCCGTCTGGAGTAAGTAATGTCTTTGATGCTTTCCGCGCTGATGATCGTGCAGGTGCTGTCGGCACTGGCCATCATCGTTCTGGTCCTGTTGCAGCAAGGCAAGGGCGCCGACATGGGCTCCGCCTTTGGCACCGGCTCCGCCGGCAGCCTGTTCGGTGCCTCCGGTGCCGCGAATTTCCTGTCGCGTACGACGAAGTGGGCGGCGGTGGTGTTTTTCGCGTCGACGGCCGGCCTGGCTTATGTCTCGCACAAGGGCAGCGAGCCAGCTACTGCTGTGGATAGTGGCGTGATGCAGGGTTATCAGGTTCCGGCCGATAAGTCCGTGCCGCAGGCTCCGGGTGGCGCTGCCGCGCCGGCTCCGCAGGGCGATGCGTCGGTGCCGGGTGCGGTGCCTTCGGCTCCCGCGCCCGCGACGATGGCTCCCGCCAAGCCGGACGCTTCGGTGCCGGTGGCTCCGGCCGCGCCGGCTGCACCCGCCAAACCGGCGACGCCCGCCAAGTAAGGCTGTAGCGGATTTTCCGGATTCTCCGGATTTTTGGGTCAGGCAGAAGGCGCCATTGCCAGCAGGCTCGGCGCCGCCCCGACGCGCAAGGCTGGCGCGGACCCAGCGACAAGTTCCGATGTCTTGAACGCGGTGATCGCCAGTGACAGCCGAGTCGCCTGCTCGTCCAGCGACTGCGCCGCGGCGGCACTCTGTTCGACCAGGGCGGCATTGCTCTGGGTCATTTCGTCCATCTGCGACACCGCCACATTGACCTGGTCGATGCCTCTGGACTGTTCGTCCGAGGCTGCCGAGATCTCGGCCATGATATCGGTCACGCGCTTCACCGAGCTGACGATTTCCTGCATGGTCGCCCCGGCGCGCTCCACCTGCTGCGACCCGATGCTTACCTTGCCGGTCGAATCCTCGATCAGCAGCTTGATTTCCTTGGCGGCCTGCGCGCTGCGCTGTGCCAGCGAACGTACCTCGCCCGCCACCACCGCAAAGCCCTTGCCTTGCTCTCCGGCGCGTGCCGCTTCGACCGCCGCGTTCAGCGCCAGGATATTGGTCTGGAACGCGATGCCGTCGATCACCGAGACGATTTCAGAAATCTTCTTGGAGCTGGCCGAAATCTGCTCCATCGTGCCCACCACTTCGGACACCACCGAACCGCCGCGCTCGGCGACCTTGGATGCGCTGGCGGCCAGCTGATTGGCCTGGTGCGCGTTCTCGGCATTCTGTTTTACTGTCGAGGCGAGCTCTTCCATCGAGGCCGCCGTTTCCTGCAGCGACGCTGCCTGCTGCTCGGTGCGCGAGGACAGATCCAGGTTGCCAGCCGCGATTTCACGGGTGGCCGCCCCGATAGAGCTGCCGCTGGCGCGCACTTCACCGATCGTGGCGTTCAGGCTTTGCCGCATGTCGTTCAACTCGCCCAACACCTGACCCAACTCGTCATGAGCGTGTTCGGGCACGCCGTGGGTCAGATCGCCGGATGCGATATGCCTTAGCGAAGTCATCACCGAGGCGATGGGTTGCACGATGGCCCGGCGCAGCGCGACATACGACCACAGCGCCATCAGCAGGCCGACCACGACCGCAATTACCGAAACCATCCGCAGGGTGTTGTAGGTCTGCTTGGAGTCTTCGTAGCGGCGCGTGGCGAGATCGTTATGGTATTTGGACAGCGCGTCGGCGCTGCCGGTCAGGCCCTCGTAGCGCTGGGTCAGGCCGCGCATCAGATCGATCAGCTTGTCTTTCTCGCCGGCCCGGACGGCCGCCGCCAGTTCTTCAACCGCCTGGCGCATATTGGTAATGGCCGTGCCGAAGGTTGACGCCAGCTTCGCTGCCTCTGCGTCGCGAGGCAGCGACTGCAGGCGGTTCCAAGCGCCGTCGATTTGCTTTTGCCGGTTCGGCAGCGTGGAGACGCGCTCGGTGGCCTCTGGCGTGCCGACCACCAGTACCGCGCGATCCAGGGCCAGCCGCTGGCGCGAGACCCCGAGCTGGATCGTGGCGATATCCGCTGCCCCGACCATGTCTTGTTCGTGGACTTCGCGCAGGACGTTGTCGATGCGGGACGTCGCGTAGATCGAGAACCCCCCGATGGCCAGCAAAATACAGGACAGGACGCCCAGCGTCAGCGCGATCCGGGTGCGGATCAACATGGAAAAGCCTTGATTGTTCATATACCCTCCCGCGGGCATGTTTCTTCCGAAGAGTTTCTTGATGCTTGCCGGATCCGGCGGCATCGAGCATCGCGGCTGCTGCTCCTGGCATCAGCGCGTGCCGATAATGCTTCGGCAATGTGACAGGTATTAGCTTGTCACGAACTCAAAGGTGCCAGGACAGGGCGGCCGGCAATCCGCCTGCCTCCCCCTGTCGGGCGCTTCGATTTTGCAAGCGCCGGCGCTGCGGCCACCCCGGTGGCTTCGGCCAATGGCAAGCCCGGCCTTGCTAGTCAGAACCGTGCTAAAATTTCCGGCTTTCCAGCGGCACGATAGCTGGAATCAAGATTTACCCCGCCGACGTGGTGAAATTGGTAGACACGCTATCTTGAGGGGGTAGTGGCGAAAGCTGTGCGAGTTCGAGTCTCGCCGTCGGCACCAATGAATAAGTGTTTCAGGCTGGTCCTGATGTCAAAAGCCCGCAATTTCGCTGAGAAATTCGCGGGCTTTTTGCTACCCGGTTGCCGCGGGGAAAGACGGCAACCGCCTTACCGCGATCACCGTTTCAGCCGTCGTCCCAGCCCCTGAAAGAGGGTCCGGCATTCTTCGACCTTCGCGACGTAGGTCATTGCGAAATAGAGGCACCCGTATAGCCCGAGCACGGCAACGCCAAGGAGTATCGGTTGCTGCCGGCCAAGGGCGATCTTCGCTCCGAAGGCCACGGCAGCCGAGAGCCCGGCGGAGCCCCATAGTACGGCTAGCAGCGAACGAGGCAGTCCGGTAACGCCGATTCGTGCGTTAAGGGTGCGGCGAAGCAGGAACAGCTCTATCCACCCTGCGATGCCGGCGGAGGCTGTAAGGCCAACGGTGCCCCATTGCGGCGCGATGCCTAGCTGCGACGGCAGGACCAAGGCGCATATCAGGCCCAATACGGTCGTCAGCAGCAGACGCACCATTGCGTACCGTAATGGCGTACGCGGGTCGAGCAAGGCGTAATAGGTGGACGAGTAGAGGCGGCCAATGGTCGATGCCAGCAGCCCGACGCCCGATCCCGCGAGGATTGCCCAGACAAAAACCGCATCGTCGTGCGTGAACCGGCCCGATTGGTACAACGCCGCCGTAATGACATCACCCAGGACGAAAAACGCCGCCGCGGAAGGCACCACGAAAAACGCGATGCGGCGCATGCCACGGTTCAGGCGCAAGCGCAGGGCGGCGGTGGCATCGGATGTGTCGTTACCGCCCAAAGAGCGCGCCATTGCCGGCAATTCGGATGCCGATATGGCCATGCCGAACAGGCTCACCGGCAGCATGTTGATCGAGGCGGCGGTGGTCATCGCGGCCATGGCGCCTGGGCCCAGCAAGGTTGAAATGGCCTGGTCGACGTAAGCGCTGATCTGCACGACGCCTCGGCTGATCGCGACAGCGCCGAAATTGCGGAAAACCTCGCGGACATTGGCGCTGGATCCATCCAGGCGCAACGGCATTTTTCCGGTAAGTTTCAGGACCGGCGGCAATTGAATGGCCAACTGCAGCAGGCAGCCGAGCGTTGTCCCCCACGCCAGCCAGACTGCCAGGTTGGGCAGGGGGGCGTGCCTGAACACCACCATGGTCGCGATCATGGATAGATTCCAGATCACAGGCGCTGAATACGACAGGAAGAATCTGCGGTGGCTGTTCAGGATGCCCAGGCACCAGGCTGAGCCGACCAGCAGGCCTATGCCGGGAAAAAGGATGCGGACCAGAAGGATAGTGAGCTCGCGCTTTTCGCCGGTATAGCCGGGTGCGATCGCCCAAATGAGCCATGGCGTGGCCAGGATGCCGATCAGTACGATGATGGAAATGACCAGTGCGAGTACAGCCGCGACGGCGCCCGCCACGCGGTCGGCGTCCTCCTGTTTGTCCTGGGCCAGCAGCCGCGCATACACCGGTATGAAGGACGCCGATAGTACGCCTTCGCCGAAGAGATTCTGCAAAAAGTTGGGAACACGCAGGGCCGAGCTGAACGCGTCCGCGATGTCGGAGAGACCGAAGTAATGGGAAAAAACCCGCTGGCGGATCAATCCCATCAAACGGCTGCACAGGATGCCGGCTCCCACCAGGATGGCATGACGGCCGCTACTATCCTTCGTCATGAATGCGCCTTGGAAAGAGGCTGATTCTAGCAAGGCTGGTTGGGCGGTGGTCCGGGTGACATCAGGCCCCCTCACTAACGCGGACCATCAAGGCTTCAAGGTCATCGCTGGAGAATTGGCTTTTTATCCCTTTTCACTGGTTATAGTCTTATTCACTCATAAGATATTCAGATCAAAAACTGATTCATTCCAGGAAACTCAGATCATGCAAACAACTCCGGGCGATATGGCTGCAACGGGATCGCGTATCGATCCGGCCAATTTGAAGGCCTTCGGTGCCGCCGTCTATCGCAGCATGGGCGTGCCGGACGCGGATGCCGAGCTGACGGCCGACACCTTGGTCCAGTCGGATCTATGGGGCCATCAGTCGCACGGCATGCTGCGCCTCGGCTGGTACTACGCCCGCCTGCGGTCTGGCGCGATGAAGCCCGTGACCGACACCCGCATCGTCGTCGACGGCGGCGCCATCGCGGTCATGGACGGTAATGATGGCGTGGGCCAGGTAATCACGCGCCGCGCCGTGGACGAAGCGGTCGGCCGTGCGCGCAAGCATGGCGTGGGGATAGTCTCCGTGCGCAACTCGAACCACTTCGGGACGTGCATGTACTACACGCGTATCGGCGCGGAGCAGGGTTGCGTCATGATGTTGATGAGCAATGGCGGTCCCAATATGGCGCCTTGGGGGGGTTTGAAGAAGAAGATCGGCACCAATCCCTGGTCCATCGCCACCCCGGGCGGCAGCCATCCGCCCGTGGTGATGGACATGGCCAATTCCGGCGTCGCGCGCGGCAAGATCTACCTGGCCAATAATCGGCATGAGCCGATTCCCGATCATTGGGCGATCGACAAGGACGGCAATCCGACCACCGATCCGCGCGCCGCGCTAGAGGGCTTTATCCTGCCGATGGCCGGACACAAGGGCTACGTCATGGGCGTCATGGTGGACGTTTTGTCCGGCGTGCTGTCGGGCAGCAGTTTCCTGGACCAGGTGCATGGTCCCTACGATCCGGTCAACCGCAGCGGCGCGGGCCATTTCATGATGGCGGTGGATGTGGCGGCGCTCATGCCGGCGGAGGAATTCAATTCGCGCATCGACGCCTACATCACGTCGCTCAAGGATGTGCCCGTGGCGCCGGGTCACAAGCAGGTCTATTACCCGGGCGAACTGGAGATGCAGGCAGAGAAGGAAAACCGCGCGAACGGTTTGTCCTTGGCCGCCGATACGCTGGCCGATTTGAAGCGGGTGGCGGGAGAGGCGGGGCTGCGCTGGGAAGATTACTTCGCTGCCTGATATAACCCGGGGTCGGAGTAAAACTTTCGCCCCGGGGAGTCCGGCAGGCCCGCGCTTTCTTTGTCGGGCGTCAGAACGGCAGGCGGTAGCCCAGGCTGACCCAATAGCGCGGCGTTTCGGCCTCGGTCGTGG
>DATJHN010000313.1:0-5630 GCA_035493915.1 Bordetella sp. | reverse complement strand
TGGCGGCCAGAAGCCGCGCGTTGATGTCGGCCGCGCCGCCTGGCGGAAAGGGAACCACGATTTTCACCGGCTGGCGCGCGGGCCAGTTGCCCGCGTCCTGTGCCAGCGCTGCCGGCGCGACGGCTGCCATGACGACGACCGGCGCAAGCGCACGCAAAGCTTTTATCAATCTCATCACCATTGTCTCCTTGGATTTCTAGTTTGTGCCGTGATCGAACTCAGGTCCGCGGCCTCACTGCCACCAAGCCGGGCAGCGGCTTGTTTGTGTACAGGTGAAGTTTGTTGATCGCCGCATGGTCGCTACCCTCGACGTCCAGCCACAGGCGAATAAGATGCCGACGCCGCAGCGAAGCCGGGTTGTCATAGAACGCGGTACGCGAATGCAAGACAGTAAAGTTGTTGACCAATTGCAGATCGCCCGGCTGCAAGTCCATTTCGAGCCGGAAGCGCGGATCGTTCGCGACGGCCTCGAAAGCATCGAGCGCGGCGATTTCGGCATCGCTGCAGGGTTGTCCGAGGTGCTCACGCCCCCAGATGCAAGCGCCCCGGCTATACACGCAGTTGAATTGTCCGCGCGTGACCGAAAATACCGGCAGATACCACGGCGACACGCGCGGTTCGCCGTCCGGCTGCGCCCCACGGCGATCCACGGGAAACCCGTCGTAAAGAGGGATCAGATGCTCCGGGTGGGTCCGGGCCAGTTCGTTGTGCACCGCGCCGGCACTCACCAGGACACTGAGGCCGCCCTCCTCTGCCTTGTTCACGCACAGCAAGCCGACGATGCTGGCCCCGTCGGTATGGAATTCCAGCTTGGAAGCGCTGTGGTAACCCCGCGAATTGCGGTCGTAGCTGCCGCCCTCGTCGCGAACATCGATCAACCAATCGGCGTCCTTGGTCTGTTCCACGGGCACGCCAAAGTGAAGCCCCAGTCCCCACGTCAGCCGGCGCAATTCGTCTTCGCTAAAGCCCGCGACCGGTATTCCTCGCACGACCTGAAATCCGCGCCCGGCATCAACCTGGTGGGCGATTTCATGGAAGTCTTCCGCCAGCCCCGGCAAGACGAAATCCTCTTTCCGCATTTCGGGAATCTGGAGATTGCGCCGCATCACGCTTTCCAGCGCGCGCTCGATCGTCTTCACGCCACTCGCGGGCACCTGCCATACCCACGATGGGTCCCGCGCCATCTCGACGCCAAGCCACACTGAAGGGCCACTCACCAACATCGTCATCTTCCGCACCTTTCGAGGAGATCAGTGCTTGACAATTCTAGGGATCAGCCTTATCCCGTCAATAAGGCGAAGACCATTTATTATGAGCCAATGGCTATGAATCCAGATCCCAAATTCCGTCAGATACGCGCGTTCGTGACGGCAATGGAGACGACCTCCTTCACCCTCGCGGCGCAGCGAATGGAAATCTCGCAGCCGTCCTTTTCGGCGTTGATCCGGGACCTGGAGTCCGGCCTTCAGGCCAAGCTGTTCGAGCGCACCACCCGGCGGTGCGTGCCGACCGATGCCGCCCAGCGTTTCTACGAGCAAGTGAAATCTCCGCTGCGCGAGATCGAACTGGCCTACCGCAGCGCACGCGACCTGGGCAACGGCGTAGGCGGACGCCTGCGTCTGGCCGCACTACCCTCCATGGCTTCGGGTGCAATCACTCGCAAGCTTGCCGAGTTCCAGCGTGCGCATCCGGATGTCACCATCACGCTGATCGAGCGGCGGCATGACCAGCAGCGCGAAGCCGTGTTGAATGGCGATGTCGAATTCGGAATCTGCACCTTGGGCGGGCCCCATCCCGAATTGAGCTTTCAGTCGCTATACACCGATCGCCTCATGATCGTCGTTCCCGCCAGGCATCCGCTCGTTGGCAGTAAGCCCAACTGGCGCGCATTGAACGATTGGCCCTTGATCCTGGTGTCTTCAGGCCAGGCGGAGGACGCCATGCGGGTTCAAGGCGTCTCGGTAATTCCTGCCTGTGATGTGGAGCAGGTATCGACTGCCTTGGCGATGGTTCGGCAAGGCATGGGAATCACGGTTCTGTCTTCAAGCATCATCCCGGATCTTGCGATCGAAGGACTGGCCTGCTTGCCGATTCATGGCCCGAAGGTGTTTCGTTCGATGGGCGTCATACGGCGCCGCCATGTTCGGCTAAGCCGCATCGCCCTGGCTTTCGTAAGGACGCTGCGGGATTTGTCGCCGCCTCAGTTCGAGAAGGAGTGAGCGGAACGGCTTGCCGCCCGCCCGCGATCAGTTCACGCCGGCTGCGTGTGCCTGCTGGTCCGCATGGTAGGAAGAACGCACCATCGCGCCCACCGCCGCATGCGAAAAGCCCATCTCGTAGGCTTCGCGCTCGAACATCGCGAAGGTGTCGGGATGCACGTAGCGCAGCACAGGCAGGTGGTGTTCCGACGGCTGCAGGTATTGGCCGATGGTCAGCATGTCGACGCCGTGCTCGCGCATGTCGCGCATGACCTGCAGGATTTCTTCGTCGGTTTCGCCCAGTCCCAGCATCAGGCCGGACTTGGTCGGCACATCGGGATGCAGGCGCTTGAACTCCTGCAGCAGCTTGAGCGAATGCGCGTAGTCGGAACCGGGACGCGCCTGCTTGTACAGGCGGGGCACCGTTTCCAGATTGTGGTTCATGACGTCGGGCGGGCCGGCGTTCAGGATGTCCAGCGCGCGGTCCAGACGGCCGCGGAAATCCGGCACCAGCACTTCGATGCGGGTGGACGGGGACTGTTCGCGGACCTGGCGGATGCATTCGACAAAATGGCCGGCGCCGCCGTCGCGCAGATCGTCGCGATCCACGGACGTGATCACCACGTACGACAGTTTCAGCGCGGCGATGGTGCGCGCCAGATTGCGCGGCTCTTCCGTGTCCAGCGGATCGGGGCGGCCATGGCCCACATCACAGAAGGGACAGCGGCGCGTGCACTTGTCGCCCATGATCATGAAGGTGGCGGTGCCCTTGCCGAAGCATTCGCCGATGTTCGGACACGAGGCTTCTTCGCAAACCGTATGCAGGTTGTGTTCACGCAGGATGCGCTTGATGTCGTAGAAGCGCGAGCCCGGCGTGGCGGCGCGCACGCGTATCCATTCCGGTTTCTTCAGCCGTTCGACCTGCACCACCTTGATCGGGATGCGGGCGGTCTTGGCCTGCGATTTCTGCTTCGCGGTCGGGTCGTAGGGCTTGGCGGAGGTGGCCTGTGCACCGTCAACGACGGCCGGCATGGCCTGGGAATGGGAGGCGTCGGCCCCGGCGGGCTCGGCGAAGGGACGATCTGCGGGCGTGGACATGAGTCAGCTGCGCGCGGCGCCCGGGGCGCCGCCTTCGGGAAAAACCCTATGATACTCCCGCCCCGCCAGCCGTCCTGGACAAGACCCTGACGGCGGGCGGCCCTCCCGGCGACACTCAGCCGGCGCGACCGCCCAGCCGGGCAATCCGCTCCGCCAGGCGCCCGCCGGCTTCTTCCAGCGTTGCGGTCACGCCACAGGCGGCCATGTCTATCGTCGCCAGGTTCTCGTAGCCGCAGGGATTGATGCCCAGGAAAGGCCCCAGGTCCATGTCGACATTCAGGGCAACGCCGTGATACGCGCATCCCGACCGGATCTTGATGCCCAGCGCGGCGATCTTCGCCAGTTCGCCGCCGGCCGCCGCCACGGGCACATAGACGCCGGGAGCGTTCGGCTTGCGGCATGCCTGGATGCCATAGCCGGCCAGCGTGTCGATGACCGCGTCTTCCAGGAAGGCCACGTATTCCTTGACGTACATGCCGGCCCTGCGCAGATCGACCAGCGCGTAGGCGACGACCTGGCCGGGGCCATGGTAGGTGACCTGGCCGCCACGATCGGTGCGCACCACAGGAATACCGGCGGGATTCAGCACATGTTCGGGACGGCCCGCCTGCCCAAGCGTATAGACCGGCGCGTGCTCGCACAGCCAGATTTCATCGGCCGTGGCCGGCGTGCGCGCGGCGGTGTATGCCTGCATCGCCTGCCACACCGGCTCGTAATCGGCAGGCCTGTCCAACCACTTGATCATGCGCTGGCGCCTTTTCCCACGGCAAGCTATCCCGTCGGCGCTAAAGAACGACCGAAACCATGGGGTGACCATGCAGCGCGCGATACAGCTCGTCGAGCTGTTCGCGCGAGGTGGCGCGTACCGTAAAGGTCAGGCCGATGTAGTTGCCGCCCTTGCTGGGCCGCATTTCGACCGTGGCGGGATCGAAGCCGGGATCGAATTGCAGCACGACCTCGGTCAGGGCCTGGGCGAAACCCGGATGCTGCTTTCCCATCACCTTGATGGGGAAGTCGCTGGGATATTCGATCAGGGATTGCTCGGGCGGAATATTCATCATGCGTACTACATGGAGACGCCGGGCGCTTTTCCAAGAAGCGTGGCGATACGGGCATCATAACCCCGGCGCAGGCGCTCATAAACCGCGCCGGGCTTGCCCGCGCCCACGCGCCGGCCATCCAGCGTCGCCGCCGGCAGGATTTCGCGCGTGGCGGAAGACACCATCAGTTCATCGGCCTGCTCCACTTCGGCGCGCGAGATCGGGCGCATCTCGAAGGGAATACCGGCCTCGTCGGCCAGCTCGGCCATCAGGCCGTAGCGTATGCCTTCCAGCACCAGATGGTTCTTGGGCGGGGCCAGCAGCTTGCCGCCGGCGGCCACCCAGATATTGCAGGTCGCGCCTTCGCTGAGCATGCCGTCGCGGAATTGCACGACCTCGTCGGCGCCTTCGTCCGCCGCGCGCTGCTTGGCCAGCACATTGCCCAACAGCGACACCGACTTGATATCGCAGTGCAGCCAGCGCTCGTCGGGCATCGAAATCAGCGATACCCCCTGTTCACGCAGCTCCGCGGAGGGACGCGTGAAGGGAGACGTCATGCCGAACACCGTCGGCGTCACGCGATCGGTCGGAAAACCGTGATCGCGCTTGGCCACGCCGCGCGTGACTTGCAGGTAGACGACGCAGGATGGCGTCAGGGACCGGTCGATCAGCCCCTGTACGACTTCGTTCCAGCCCACGCGATCGAAGGGCGATTCGATGCGGATGGCGGCCAGGCTGCGGTCCAGCCGGCCCATGTGTTCGGCCATGCGGAAGGGTCGCCCTTCGTACACCGGCACGACTTCGTAAATACCATCGCCGAAGATGAAGCCCCGGTCCAGCACCGAGATTTTCGCGTCCTGCACCCGCAGGAATTCGCCGTTCAGATACGCCAGGCTATCGCCCGGCACGCCCGGAATCATGTGTGCTCCTCGCAAGAAAAGATGGCACCGCCGCACCGGCCCGGCCGGCCTGCCGTGATGATCGTGATTGCCGTCATAGCCGTTACCGCGGTAATGACCGGCATGGCCAACGGCGGGCAACGAAAAAGGCGGACTCTCGTCCGCCCCATGTGCCCAGTCCGGCGGCCATGCGCAGAATGGCCGCCAGCTTACACCTCCTGGCCCGCCTACTGCATCCAGCGCTTCACGATATCGACCATGCGGCCGAAGAAGCCGGCGCGTTCCACGGGTTCGCGCACGACCAGCGGTTCCATGCGCAGCGTCTTGCCGTCCAGCGTCAGGCGCAGCGTGCCGACCCGCTGGCCTTTTTCCAGCGGAGCGACCAGCGGATCGGT
>DATJHN010000312.1:0-8527 GCA_035493915.1 Bordetella sp. | reverse complement strand
GCCGCCCGTGCGGACAACCGCTGGTTGCCCGCGCTGGCCGGTTTCAGTGCCAGGCGTTCCGCCGTCAGCACCTTGGCCAGGTTGCGCGCGCCGCCGCGCAGTGCTGCCTCCACCAGCGTCAATGCCAGCACATCGCGTTGGGCATGGCTGCCGCCGAAGCGGTGCGCGATAAACCTCAGGTCGCGCAACAGTTCGACCGTCCGGCCATAGTCCTCGCGCACGAAAGCGACCAGCGCATAAGCCGCCGGCAGCCCGACATCTCGCGTCATCATCGCGTTGGTCCCGTCGCCGGCGGCGGCCGCCTCCATGGCTTCAATCAAGGACTGCGCCGCCGTGCCGTCGCCCGCGCCCAGATAAGCCATCAGCGCATGCACATCATTGAAGGCGTAATAGCCGGCGCCGCCGCGCGCCTGCCACACGTCAGCCAGATCGCGCCAGCGCTGCCCGACATCCACGCCGCGCAGCCACAGGCGCCACAGCATGGCCGACGCATCGATCAAATCCAGCACCTGGCCGGAGGACTCCTCGCGCAGCCGCTGGTCGTACAGCGCCAGCACCTGGTCCGTCTCGTCGCGGTCCAGGTGAAAAAGCGCCAGATGCCACCAGTTGTGGACCGCCAGCATGTTTTCGGCGGACCAGTCATCGCGGCGGGTGTTCAGCCAGGCAATGCCCTCTTCGACGCGGCCCTGCATTTCCATCACATGGGTGACGGCATGCACGGCCCAGGGATCGCGCCGGTTCATGTCCAGTGCGCGGCGGCCCTGCGCCTCGGCCTCGTCATACAGATTGGTTTCCTCCAGGCCGAAGGCATACATGCCAAGGACGTAACCGAAGTCCGGCATGTGCGTATCCCATGCCGGCAGTATGCCGGCGACGCGATCGCGCAGCATGGTGGAACGGCCCAGCAGGAAATCACCGATATGGCCGACCTGCAGCGCCAGCGTATCGCGCGGGTAGTCCACCAGGATGTCGGCATAGCGCGCCAGCGATTCGTGCAGCCGGCCATCCAGCCAGGCGCGCGCCGCCGCCGTGTGACGGCGTTCGCGATCGTTGGCGCCGGCATGCAGGCCTTCGGCAGCTTGCACGCTTTCGCGCAGCATGGATTCGACGCATTGATCGCTGGCCGTGATCAACATGCCCGCGCGTAGCAGATGGCCCATCACGAAATCGGGGTCACGTGCCAGCGCTTCGTCTATTACGCCGACCGGATCGCCGTAATAGCCATGGAACAGCGATTGAGCCGTCTCGTAGCGATCCAGGGCGTCGTCGCTGTGGGTGGAAACGGGGTTGCCCCGCGCGTCGGTCAGTGCCATGGCGATCCCCCAGGGCTTTTTGAAATCTGACCATGAAGGCGCGGGCGCGGCAATGCGCAAAAATCTTAGCCATCGCCCTGCCGGATTAAGGCATGCGGGGCACACCATTTGCTGCCCACCTGGTGCGGATCCGTTCCGCATTTTTCCCGCACCTTTCTATCCGCGGGAGTATCCATGCACAGGAGCCAGCAATGAAGCAGCAATCCAACCAGCCCAACCAGCAAAACCAACAAAATCAGCAGCGTCAGCATAGCCAACAAGGTCAACAAGGCCAGCAGCCAAACCAGGATCAGCAACGCTCGCAACAACAACAGCAACAGCCGCAGAAGAGCCCTGGCCAGCAGCAAGGCCAGCGCCCTGGCCAAAGCTCCGACCAGAAGCGCTAACTGACTGTTCGATAGCAGGAAAGGCCCGTGCAGCAGGGTCTTTCCTGCTTTTTACATCTACTGTAAGTTTTGCCCCCTGCCCCGCCCCAACTGCCGTTGGGCCCGTTATCCGAGCGCATGAAGACCCGTCAACCGTTACGGCCGCTTATCCGCGCGGAAGAATCACTCAGGCAGGAACGGCCGGGGCTCGATAGGGGCCTGAATTCCAGCCATCTGTGCGGTCAGCAATGCCGCGCTGCCGCACGCCAGGGTGAATCCCAGCGCGCCATGCCCCAGGTTCATCCATAGATTGCATGCCGCGCGGCTGGGGCCGATCCAGGGCTTGCCGGACGGCATGGCCGGACGCGAGCCAGCCCACGGGCGCGCCGTATCCAGGCGCAAGGACGGGAAGGTATCGCCGGCCTGGCGCTTGAGCAGCGCGATGCGCCGTTCGTCGATGCCGGCATCGCCGCCGATGTCCACCATCGCGGCCATGCGCAGCACCGCGCCGATGCGCGCATAAACGATGCGGCGTTCGTAATCGGTGACGCTGATCGCGGGTCCCGCGGTGTCATCGTCCTTTAGCGGCACGCTCAGGCTGTATCCCTTCAGGCCATAGATGGGCACGTTCTGGCCCAGCGGATGCAGCAGCGCGCGGCTGCCCAGCCCGGCCGCCACGACGTAGGCATCCGCTTCCACATCGCCGGCGGATGTCCGCGCCGCAACGACACGCGCGCCCTGGCGGCGCAGGCCGGATACCGATGTGCCCATCAGGGTACGCACATTCGGCTGGCGCAACAGGCGTCCGTACAGGCCTTCGGTAAAGCGCAGGCAATCGCCGACCTCTTCGCCCGGCGTGTAGACGGCACCCGCCAAATGCGCGCGCATGCCCGCCAGCGCGGGCTCCATCTGCAACGTCTGCGCGGCGGTCAGCACCCGTTGTTCGGCACCATGGCTGGCCTGGTACTCGACCAGCGCACGCGCCTTTTCCAGCAGCGCACCGCTGCGATACACGATCAGTTTGCCGTTGCGCAGATGGCTGAAGGACAAGGGTTCCTGTTCGAGCAAGGCATTCAGCACGTCACGGCTGAGATACGACAGGGTCAGCATTTCCGCGGTGACACGGCGGGAAACCGAAGCGCGGCAGGCCAGCGCGAAACGCAGGCACCAGTTCCATTGATGAGGATCCAGCCGCGGATGGAAGCGCAAGGGCGAATCGTCGCGCAGAAGCCAGGCGGGGACGCTGGACAGCACGCCGGGACCGGCAAGCGGCGCCACATAGCTGTAGCTGAGCTGGCCGCCGTTGGCGTAGCTGGTCTCCTCGCCGGGATTGTCCCGTCCGTCGACCAGTGTCACCTCGTATCCCTGGCGCGCCAGAAAATAGGCGGAGGTCACGCCGACCACGCCCGCCCCGATCACGCATACGCGCATCGCACCACCCTGAAATCGTTCATGACCGAATTCTGTACGCCGGTGACATGGCGGGCAAATGCCAAAGCCACCAGAATACATAACCTTTGGCTATGCGCTTCTGTTTTACCAGTTACATCAGCCGGGACTGAGCCATCCGGGCGGCAGCGACAATGTTACATAGTGCGAAATGACTAGATCCGATATAACCTTTTGCTATCCGATCCACGCCAGCGAGCCGACCTTTCATGCGCCTGCGCCATATCGAGCTGTTCGAAGCCATCCGGGCCACCGGCTCGCTTAGCCGCGCCGCCCAGGCGTTGCATATTTCCCAACCCGCCGCCAGCAAGATGCTGGCGCATGCCGAAGCGCAAGTGGGTTTCCGGCTGTTCGAGCGGGTCAAGGGGCGGCTGCGCGCCACCCGCGAGGCTGACATTCTTGCGCCCGATATCGCGCGGCTGTCCCGCGATCTGGAAAGCGTGCGCAAGCTGGCGGCCAATCTGCGCCACCATCCGCGCGGCCATTTGCGCATCGGCTGCGCGCCCAGCCTGGGCTTGGGCGTGGTGCCCCGCGCGGCCGGCATCAGCCGCGCCAGGCAGCCCGACATTACCTTCAGCCTGCAAACGCACCATACCGGCGAACTGATCGCCGGGCTGCTCGCCCGCGAGATCGATATGGCGATCACCTATGAGCCGCCGGCCCATCCCGGCATCGCGCGCATCGATCTGGACCGGTCGGAGATGGTCTATGTCAGCCGCGAACCGGGCGGCCAGGCCGTTCCGTTGGCCGGGGTCCGGTCCGATAACCTGATCGCCATGGACCCGCGCGACCCGCTGGGCAACTTGCTGCAGGCCGCGCTGGCGGAGCATGGCGTGGGCATGAATACGGCATTGCAGGTGCAGACGCATTACATGGCTTGCGCCATGGTGGAAGCCGGCTGCGGCGACGCCATCGTCGATGCCTACAGCGCCCATGGGATTTCGCGACCTGGGTTGTCGATCCGGCGCCTGGATCCGCCAGTGCATTTCCATATCGGCGCCCTGGTGCATGCGGACGATCCCATGTCGGCCCTGCATCACGGGTTCATCGAGTCCTTGCGCCTGGCCTGCGCGGAAGTGGCGCAGGCGCTGAAGCCCTGATCGGCGCTGGGAATCCGATCAGGACCACTGCCCCGCCGGCATGACGCGCGGGGCTGCCGCGCCCTGCGCCGTGTGCCAAACCGGGACGATCGCACTGCCCGTCGCACCCTGGGGACGTTGCCAGACGACCGTGGCGATCCAGGCGTCGTCCACCACCGCCGCCCAGGCGTGCCACCCGGCCTGCGGCGCGCGCAGGCGCCAACCGGCCCACGGATGGCCGTCTTTTTCCCATCCGGCGTCCGCAGGCAAGTCCAGTGCCGGACCCGGCGGCGCGTCCGGCATCAATCCGACCGATCGCATGTCGGCCGGAAAATCCAGGTTCGCAGCCTTGATGAAGGACTCCTTCAAGGTCCACAGCAGGTAAAACGCCTTGGAGCGCCGCGCTTCGTCGGCACAGTGCGCAAGCGCCTGTTGTTCCGCGTCGGTGCAGCACCATTGCGCGAGCCGCCCCGTATCGCGCGCCCGGATGGCCTCCAGGTCCACGCCGATGCGCCAACCGGCCGGCGCGATTCCGACCAGGGCATGGCCGCCGGAATGACTGAGCGACAGGGCCGGTTGACCGGGCGATAGCAGGAACTGACCAGGCGATGGCGCAGGCTGAGTGGGCGACAATGCGGACTGACCAGGCGACAGCGGCACCGCGCCGCTGGATTCCGGCGCTACCGGACGCACGTGCTGCAACAGCGCACGGCTGACCCGCCAGTCCCGTTCGGCGCGGGGCGAACGCGCGTTTTCAGCACGCCCGCTGTCGACGGCTTGCAACAGATCCGCGCGATACTGCATGGCAAGATTCGGATCGCCCCACCACAGGGCCAAGACGCCGTTCAACGGGGAATCCCTGGGCACATGCTTACAACCCGCTTAAAAATCATTGGAAAGAGGGGAAACAACCGGCATGAACATGGTTTGAACGATAACAACTAAGCTCCTATCAGGTCCGGTGGACCGGTACACTTCCGCGCATGTTCAACTTTGCAATATCCGCATGGCAAGCCTGGGCGCCGGGCATCGAGGATTTTCCCGCATGGGAAGACTGGGCACGCACACCATACTGCCCGATCGTTGCCGCCACGCCCCCCAATCTGGGTTTTCTGCCTCCGCTGCAACGCCGCCGGCTCAGCCCGCTGGCGCGGATGGCGGTCGCCTGCGCCTGGCCCTTGGCCGATGGCCGCCCCGCCATGCCTGTCGTCTACGCCTCGCATCACGGCGAAACCACGCGTAGCTTCGAGCTGCTGCAATGCCTGGCGCGCGACGAAGATCTGTCGCCGACGTCCTTCAGCCTGTCGGTGCACAACGCAACGGCGGGAATGTGGTCCATCCTGCGCAAGGAAACCGTTGAATCCGTCGCCCTATCAGCCAGCGGCGACGGCCTGGAAAGCGCCATCGCGGAGGCCTGCCTGCTGCTCGATAGCGGCCATACCGATGCGCTGGTGATTCTGGCCGAGGAAACCCCGCCCACCGGCTACCGCCCCTGGATCGACGACGTTCCTTTTTCCTATGCGATGGCATTGCGCATCAGCCAGGGCGATAGCTTCCAGCTCGGCATCCGGGCGCGCGACGGTGATGCCAATGGCAATGGCAATGCCAACGACAATGGCGATGGCGATGGTCAACGCAGCGCCGCAAACATCGGCACCGCTCCGGATACAGCCGCCGGCTGGCCTCATCCCCTGAACCTGCTGCGGCATCTGCTGCTGGGTACGGCCGAATGGCTGCACCCGGGCCGTTCCGCGAACTGGCAATGGCGGCGCGCATCATGAACACCCTGCCCGCGCCTACCGCCCCCCGCCAGGACGCATGGCTGCTGCGCCTGGTCGCCACCGCGATTGCGTTCAGCCTGTTCGGCCTGGGCGGCCTGTTCCTGCGCCTGGTGGTTTTCCACGCGCAGCGCCTGCTGATCGCCAATCCCGAACGGCGCCATCGCCGATCGCGCGCCGTCATCACCTGGACCTTCTACCGCTTCGTGCGGCTGATGGTCGGCATGGGCATCCTGACCTATGAGTTCCGCGGCGTGGAACGCCTGGGCCGGCCGAACCAGATGATCGTCGCCAACCATCCGTCGCTGCTGGATGTGGTGTTCCTGATCGCGCACGTGCCCAACGCGAACTGCGTGGTCAAGCACAGCCTGGTCAAGAACCCCTTCACCGCCGGGCCGATCCTGAACGCGGGCTATATCACCAACGATGAAAGCATGGACATGCTGGATCGCGCGGCACAGGTATTGCGCAAGGGTGAAACGCTGATCGTCTTTCCCGAAGGCACCCGCACACCGGTGGACGCGCCTCCGCAATTCCATCGCGGCGCCTGCGCCATTGCCGTGCGCGGCGCGCGGATCATCACGCCTGTCGTCATCAGCATGAATACGCGCAGCCTGACCAAGGGCGAGCCGTGGTACCGCATTCCCCACCGCCGCATGCATTACGTATTCGAGGTCGGCGCGGACATCGACCCCGCGCGGTGGACCGAACAGCACCCCGCGCCCATCGCGGGCCGGCGCATGAACGATCATCTACATCACTATTTCAAAACGGAGCTTGGCCTGGATGGAACAGCTGGAAAGTGAAATCAAGCAACTCATCATCGACGCGCTCGGCCTGGAAGATATCGCGCCGGACGATATCGCCAATGATGCGGACCTGTTCGGCGACGGTTTGGGGCTGGATTCCGTCGATGCGCTCGAGCTCGGCCTCGCCTTGCAAAAGCGCTACGGCATCTCCATCGATCCGGAAACACGTAATATGCGCGACCATTTCGCCACGGTGGCCAATCTGAGCAAATTCGTCTCCGCGCAGCGGAGCGCCTGAGCAACTGGAGTCAGTGTTATGCAAACCCGGGAAGACATCTTCAGCGTCCTGCGCGAAGCCCTGGTGGAACTGTTCGAAATACCGCCGGAACGCGTCGTGCCGACCGCGCATCTGTACACCGATCTGGAAATCGACAGCATCGATGCCATCGACCTGCTCGATCACATCAAGCGCGAAACCGGGTACAAGCTCGCGGCCGAGAACTTCCGTACCGTGCGTACGGTGCAGGACGTGGTCGACGCCGTGATGGAACAACAAAAACAACTGCAGCAGCGGGAATCGGCCGCATGACGCGGGCTGTCCTCGCGACCGTCCTGCTTCTGGCCGGCGTGGCCTACCCCTTTGTCGCGCACGCAAGCCTGCAAAACGGCACCGCGCGATGGATCCTGCTGCCATTGGCGGGATTGTGGCTGGCACGCGCCCTGGTCGACCGGAAAAGGACGGCGGGAGGCTGGCTGCTGCCCGCGATCGTGGTGGTGTTCTGCGCGGTTATCGCGTTTTCGGACGACACGCGCTGGCTGCGTGGTTATCCGGTCCTGATCAACGGCGCCATGTTCGCGGTGTTCGCGTCCAGCCTGTGGCGCGGCATGCCGATCGTCGAACGTTTCGCGCGCCTGCGCCATCCCGACCTGCCACCGCATGCGGTGAAGTACACCCGCCGCGTCACGCAGGTCTGGACCGCCTTCTTCGCCGTCAACGGCCTGGTGTCGGTGGCCTTGTCGCTGTGGGCGCCCTGGGACTGGTGGACCTTGTACAACGGCGTCATCAGCTATGTGCTGATCGGGCTGATCATGATCGGTGAATGGCTGGTCCGCCCATCGCCCGGCAAGAAGCCGCCGAACCCGGCCGGCGATAACAGCGCTAGCGCGATCGCGCGCCACGGCAGTTGAAAGGGCGCGCCATGGCCTGGATGGATCTTGCCGACATGCTGGCGGGTGAGCGCCGCGACGTGTGCTATGCGCACGATCCCTGCCTGTCCCATGATGAATTCGCGCGGCGCGCCCTGTCGGCGGCCGGCTTCCTGCAGGCGCGCGCCGCGCGTCATGCCGGCCTCTGGTTCGAGGACGCCGCCCTGCTGGCGACTGCCTTGTTCGCCTGCTGGCGCGCCGGCGTCGTCGCCATTCTGCCCGGCGATGCGCGGCCGCAGTCGTGCGCGGCGATCGATTCCCAGGTGGATCTGTGGCTGACCGACCAGCCGGCCCTGCCCGTGCCGGCGGACCGCCGCTACGCACTGGACGGCCTGGACGCGGACGCACAGCCCCTGAGCCCATGCCGCCTGGATCCGCGCGGCGCCGGCGTCGTGCTGTGTACATCCGGTTCCAGCGGCCAGCCCAAGCAGATACGCAAGCAATGGGCGCAGCTGATCGCTGAAATCACTGCCTTCGAACAGGTGTGGCGATGGTCGGAAACGCCGGCCTGCGTGCTGGGCAGCGTCAGCGCGCAGCACATGTATGGCCTGCCTTTCCGCGTGTTGTGGCCGCTGGCCGCGGGGCGCG
>DATJHN010000311.1:0-22591 GCA_035493915.1 Bordetella sp. | reverse complement strand
CGAACTTGCCGCGCTCGGCGGTCTGCGCCAGCTCGACGTAATGCTGGAAGTTGGTGCCGGCGTCGATCTGGGAACTCTCGTCCAGCCAGGACGCCACATGATTGCCCGTGGGATGGAAGAAGCCGCCCAGCCTGATTTTTTCCTTGCGCCGTTCACTGCTCATGAGATCGTCCGTGGATAAGAGGTATTTGCAAGACAAGGATCACGCAAACGGCGGCCTCACGATATGAGGTATACCACTTATATAGGGAAAACACGGACCTGCCCCGACAGGATGGTTTCCCCGCTCCCGCTGCTGGTTAGACCGGCCCCAGCATCTGGTCCAGGATCCACAGGTCGTAGTCGTGCAGCAAGCGGTCTTGCGGGGCGTAGCAGCCACGGCGACAGATCGGCGACAGCGCGCCCTTGTGCTGCCACTGCGCCGCCTCGCAGTCTTCCCTGAGAACGGTAAGAGACGTTTCCTTGTACTTGGCGATCACCTGCGCGAATCCCGGCATTTCGGTGCTCGCCGCCGGCACCATGAAGGTGCTGACCAGGCGCGTCCGGTTAGGCCCCAGGGGATGTATCTCGTGCATGAAGACGCTGTCGATGGCATAACCCATCAGGGCATTCGTATGCACCACCGGGAAGAACGTCCCCAGCTTGAGCTCCGGCGGCAGGTCGAGCTCGGGCAGCTTGGCGTGCCCCTCCGGCACGCCGCGCGAACCGTCGAAGTAGGTGTAGTGCATCAGGTAGTTGCCCTTGAACACCGCGGAATCGTGAAAGTCCCGCTTGGCCACCTTCTTCTTGGCGATCGAGGTCTGGTGCACGAAGGGCACGTGCAGCCCGTCGCTGAAATTCTCGGTGAAAAACTTCCAGTTGGCGTCGAACTCGATCTCGCAGGAATTGACGCAGACCATGCTGTCGGCGCCCCAGACCCTGGTGCGCTCGGGCAGGTCGCCCAGGTTTTCCTTGAGGCTGATGCTGTCCGGATCGAAATTGATCCACATGAAGCCGTCGAACAGCTCGAGCTTGACCTGGCGCAGGCCGTGATCGGCCTTCTTGAAGCAATCGGTTTCTTCCACCAGCGGCGTGGCGAAGAGATTGCCCTGCAGGTCGAAGGTCCAGGCATGGTAGCGGCACTTCATGAACTTGCCCTGCCCCGCGCCGGCCATGAGCTCCGCCCCCCGATGCGGACAGGAATTGATGAAGGCCCGCACCTGCATGTCGTCGCCGCGCACGACGATAAGCGGCACGCCGACGAACTCGAAGGTGTAGTAGTCGCCAACCTTCGGCACCTTGCTGTGGTGCCCGATGCAGTTCCAGTTCCTGAAGAATATCCGTTGCCGCTCGGCCTCGTAGAAACGTTCGGAGGTATAGACCCAGGGCGGCATGGTCTCGGCCCGGTCTCTGGGCCGCCGCACCGAGGCGAAATGCGCGGGGTCGAGCACGTTCTCGGGTTCACTCGCAGAAAACATCGGTAGTCCTCGTCTGGGTCAGGCGGAGCAATCCGCTCAGTTGACCGATTCCGGCATGTGCTCGAAGCTGGTGCCCAGCCACTTCTTCTGCAGCGCGTACATCTGGCCGCTCTTGCGCAATTCCAGCAGGGCGTCGCTCACCAGCTTGACCAGTTCCGGGTTGCCTTTCTTGATCGCCCAGGCGATATACGTCGGCTTGCCGATTTCCTGGCCGACGGCGAACACGCCCGGCCGCGTCTTCACGAGCGAGAACAGGCTGATCTCGGTATTGGCCACGGCATCGACGCGGCCCAGCGCCAGATCCTGGTAGGCCTCCGGATAGCCCTGGTATTCGACGATCTGCTTGAGGCCCGTGCCGCCATGCTTCTGCTTGAGCGCGGCGTCGAACGCCTTGAGGTCGGCCAGCATGGCGCTGCCGGTCTCGGCGCCCACGACCTTGCCCACCAGATCGTCCGCGTTCTTGATGGGCGAACCGCTCTTGGTCGCGAAGTAGGTGGTCGACTCGCAGGTGGGCGAGACGAAGTCGAAGACCTTCTTGCGTTCGTCGGTCACGAGCACGGCCGACAGCGCCATATCGTACTTGCCCGTCGTGACGCCGGGCAGGATGCCGGCCCAGGGCATGACCTGCTGGCGAATCTCGAGGCCGATCTTCTGCGCGAGCAAGGCCTTGAGGTCGTTGTCATAGCCGACTTCCTTGCCGTTCTCCACGAATTCGAACGGGGTGTAATCGTCCTCGGTGGCGACGGACAGATACCCGCGCGACTTGATCTCCCCCACGGAGGCGGCCGAGGCCGCATGGCACAGCGCCGCGCCCACGGCCAGCACGGCGGCGGCACGTAACGCTTTTTGCAGACTACGAGTAGAAATCGACATGTGAATTTCCTTCGTTGTAGCGAGGATGGTTGTTCCGTCAGGCGGCCAGCCAGGCGGTGAAGCGTTCCGTGATACTGGCGGCGTTCTTGCCCTCCCACTCGGCATCGTTCCTGACGATGAGCTTGGCATGGCTTTCCGACCCCGGCAGGGCGTCCAGCACGTCGGGAGGAAGCAGTTTGTAGGCGTCGGGGTTGGCCGGCCCGTAGAGCGTGCCCTTGGCCCAGTCGGCCTGCCGCTTGGCGTCGGCGACGAACTTGATGAACTCCCAGCCGAAGGCCTTGTTGGGAGAGCCCTTGATCACCCCGTAGTAGTTTTCGACGACTAGCGCGCCGTCCCAGACCACGCCGATCGGCACCCCGCTCTTGCGAACCTCGTTCGGGCGGCTGCTCCACAGCACGTTCATGTAGACCTCGCCGTCGCGCAGCAGTTGCTCCGCCTGGCTGCCCTGCGTCCACCAGACCTTCACGTGGGGCTTGATCTGGTCGAGCTTGCGGAACGCCCGGTCGACATCCAGGGGGTAGATCTTGTCATGCGGCACGCCGTCGGCCAGCAAGGCATAGGCGAGTACCCGGGTCGCCTGGGTCGACATCGCGCGCGGCCCAGGGAATTTCTGCACATCCCAGTAGTCCGCCCAGTTCTTGGGGCCGCCGTTGGGGTACTTGTCCTCGCGGTAGCACAGCACATTGCCCAGCGAGGTGAAGTCCAGCCCATCGGCCACGATGGCGTTGGGATAGAGCTTAGACGGATCGACGACCGTCCGGTCCAGCGGCTCGACCAGCCCCTCGTAATAGGCCCGCATCCACTCCGCCGCGCCCAGCGCGGTCACGTCCCACTCGTAGTTGCCGGACTCGACCTGCGCCTTCATCTTGGCGTAGGAGACCGGCGTCACGAAGCGCACTTCGATGCCTGTTTCCTTGGTGAAGGGCTTGGCGAAGGCCTCCTCCTCCACGCGCGTCCAGACCCCGCCCCAGGAGTTTATGTAGAGCACCTTGGACGCCGCGTTCGCGCGCACGAAGGGCGCGGAAAGCGTGGCGGCAGCGGCGGCGGTCAACAAGGTTCTTCTCGACTTGCGAAATCCGTCCGACATGATTTTTTCCCCTTGATAAGTATCAAAATCCCAACGACTTCTTCTACGCTGCGTTCATCTGCACCGCCCAAACCTACGCTGCCTGAAGCAGGTAACCGTCCCGAGGCGCCCAGCCTATCCGGATGCTCTCGCCTTCCACGACATGCTCGGGCAGGTTCCCGGAGATACGCACGCGCATCGGGACGCCTTCCACCGCTCCCAGGACGAGCACGCTGTCGCCGTAATGCACCAGGTCATGGATCGCCAGGGCGTAACTGTTTTCCTCCTGGGGCGCGCCCGGCGGCAGCACGCGTATCCGCTCCGGGCGGATCATCAGCTCGACCTTCTTTCCCGGCGGGGCGTCCGCGGCCGCCGTGCGCACCGGACCCAACCCGGGCACCAGCACCAGCCCGGGCCGGTCGACATCGACATGGCCCGACAGAAAGTTGCTGTCGCCGACGAACCCGCCGACGAAACGGGTCGCAGGCCGGTTGTAGACGTCGAGCGGCGGGGCGACCTGGTCGATGCGGCCGTTGTTGAAAACGGCCACGCGGTCGGACATGGTCATGGCCTCGGTCTGGTCGTGCGTGACATAGATCATCGTGATGCCGACTTCCCGATGGATGCGCTTGATCTCGATCTGCATCTGCTCGCGCAGGTTCTTGTCGAGGGCGCCCAGCGGCTCGTCGAACAGCAGCACGTCCGGGTCGAAGACCAGGCCGCGCGCCAGGGCCACGCGCTGCTGCTGGCCGCCGGAGAGCTCGCGGGGATACTTGCCCGCATGCGCACTCAAGCCCACCATGTCGAGCACGCGCGCCACGCGCTTGTCGATCTCCCATTGCTGCCGGTGCCGCATGTTGAGCGGGAAGCCGACATTGCGCGCGATCGTCATGTGCGGAAAGAGCGCATAGTTCTGGAACACCACCCCGATATTGCGCTCGTAGGCCTTTTTACGGCTGATGTCCTCGCCGGCGATCTCGATGGCGCCCTGGGTGGGTTGTTCGAAGCCGGCGATCATCATCAAAGTCGTCGTCTTGCCCGAGCCGCTGGGCCCGAGAAAGCTGACGAACTCGCCCTTGGCGATGTCGATGCTGACATCGCTCACGGCGCGCGGGCCGCCGCCATACGACTTGCTGATGTTGCGCAGACGCAGATAAGGCACCGCCACGGCCTGGTTTCCCCGCGCGCTCATGCGGCCTTCCTCGCGGCGCCCGTGCGTCTCGCCTGCGCGACCAGCACGCCGACGAGCACCAGGCCGGTCAGCAGCGTCGAGACGGCGGCGATCACCGGGTCGGAATCGATGCGTATGTTTTCGTACATTTTCTTGGGCAAGGTAGAGGCATCCCTTCCGGCGATGAAGATCGAGACCACGGACTCGTTGAAGGACTGCAGGAACGAAAGCAGCAAGGCGACCAGCAAGCCGGGTCGCAACACGGGCAGGGTCACCCAGAAAAAAGTGCGCAGGGGGCCGGCGCCCGAGCTCATGGCAGCCAGTTCCAGATTGCGGTCGAAGCCCTTGAGCGTGGCGCAGAGCACCAGAAAGGCCACGGGCACCGACAGGCAGGTATGGGCGATGATCACGCCCAGGAGCGTGCCGTTAAGGTGCAGGCGCGACAGGAAGCCGTAGTAGCCGAGCGCGGCGACGACGTGCGGCACCATCAGCGGCAGCATCATCACCTGGTTCACCAACGCCCGGCCGCGGAAACGGCGCCGGACATAGGCGAACGAGACCGGGATGACCAGCGCCATGGTCACCAGGGCCGACACCGCGCCGATGACGAAGCTGTTGATCGTGGGCATCAGCCAACCCCAATCGCTGAAGTACGCCTTGTAATAGCCCATCCAGTAGCCCGGCGGCGGAAACTGCAGCGACACCGAGGTGCTGAACGACATCGGCACCACCACCAGCAGCGGCGCGATCAGGAAGGCGGCTGAAAACAGCGCCAGGACGACGGCCGGCATGGCTTACCCCCAAAGCCGGTCGAGGCCGGCGACGCGGTTGTAGAGCCAGAGCAGCAGCAGCGTGGCCACCAGCAGCACCACGGCCAGCGCCGAGCCCGTTCCCCAGGCCAACAGCTCTTCGATCTGCTGGTCGATGAGCTGGGAGATCATCATGTCCCTGGGCGAACCGAGCAGCATGGGCGTGATGTAGAACCCCAGGCAGCTCGTGAAGACGAGCACCGACCCGTTGACCATACCCGGCAGGCTGAGGGGAAAGAACACCTCGGTAAAGCCCGACCAGGGGCGCGCGCCCAGGCTGGCCGCCGTCCGCAGGTGCCCCAGGTCGATCCGCTTCATGACGCTGTAGAGGGAGAACACCATGAAGGGCAGGAGGATGTGCAGCATGCCGACTATCGAGCTGAACGCGTTGAACAGCAGCTTGGGGGGCGCGTCGGCGCCCAGCCACTTGAATGCCGAGGCGACGGGGCCGTTCGCGCCCAGGATGACCAGCCAGGCATAGGTACGGACCACGAAGCCCGACCAGAAGCTCAGGCCGACCACGATCATCAGCGACAGGCTCAGCGCGTTGTTGCGCGTGGCCATGACGTAGGCCAGCGGATAGCCGAGCAGGATGCTCAGGGCCGTGACGATCAAGGACGTCTTGAAGGTGCCCAGCATGACGCGGGTATAGACCGGCGTGGAGAAGATCTTGCGGTAGTGCTCGAGTGTGAGGCCCGGGTCCGACACGCTCAGGTAGAGCACATATCCCATCGGCAGCAGAAACAACAGGAACAGGAAGACTCCGATCGGCGCGCACAACAGCATCGCCGACAGATCCAGCGGCTCCGCGCGCCGGGAGGCGGCTCCGCCCGCAACCAGGCCGGCGGCGAGCGTTCCTTGCGTCTGATCCATGCACAGCCCTCCGGCGTCAGCAGACCGCTGCCTGCGTCGCCACATAGAAGTCGCGTTCTTGCCACAGCAGGCAAGGCCCGGCTTCGTCGCCGGCGCTTTGGACGCCGACCACCAGTCCCACGAAAATGGAATGCGAAAAGCCCTCATGCGCCATGGCGAGCCTGCAGTCCAGGCTGATCCGCGCTCGCCTGAGCAGGGGTGCGCCCGTCGCGCCGGCCATCCAGTCGTCGGCGACGAAACGCTCGGCGCCCTTGCGGGTGGCAAAGCGCAGCACGGTCTCGGTGTCGTCCGCCTTGGGCAGGCTGACGCTGAACACTTTCTGCCGCAGGATGATGTCGTGCGACGAGGCGTCCTTGTTGACGCACACGACGACGGAGGGGGGCTGGGCCGACAGGCTGCAGACGGCCGTGGCCACCATGCCGCTGGGCACGGCGTCCTCGGAAGTCGCTACGATGCTGACCGCGCCCGCCATCGCGGCCATAGCCCCGAGGAAGCTGTCGCGCACGCGGGTGGGATCCGTATCTTCCATGCTGCTTACTGTTGATAGCAATTGGGGGGAACCGAAAGCCCGAGGTGCTCCCGCAAAGTCGCGCCCGCGTAGTCCCGGCGAAACTTGCCCTTGCTTTGCAGGAGGGGCACCACGTGGTCGACGAAGTCGTCGAAGCTCTCCGGAAACCACGGCGGCATGATGTTGAAACCGTCGGCGGCGCCCGCGTCGAACCATTCGAGCAACCCATCCGCCACCTGCTCCGGGGTACCGATCAGCAGGCGGTGGCCATAGCCGACCGAGGTGTAGTCGCGCAGCTCGCGCAGGGTGAAATTGTGCTTCTTCGCCAGTTTTTTCAGCGATTCGGCATGGCCGCGCATGCCGTCGGAAGGCGGCAGGTCGGGCACCAGGGCGTCCAGCGGGTAGCGGTCGAGATTGTGTCCCAGCCGTTCGGCCAGCACCTGCAGCGCCGTCTTGGGATCGACCAGTTCGCCGAGCCGGGCGAGCTTTTCGCGCGCCTCCTTCTCGGTGCTACCCACCAGCGGGATCACGCCGGGCAGGATCTTGATGCGCGACGGATCGCGGCCGGTAGCCCGGGCCCGTTCGCGGATGTCGTTGTTGAAGGCGAGCGAGCTCTCCAGTTCCTGCTGGATGGAATAGATCACCTCGGCCGACGCCGCGGCGAAATCCTTGCCGGCGTCCGACGCCCCCGCCTGGATGATGACCGGATGCCCCTGGGGCGAGCGCGTGATGTTCAACGGCCCGCGCACCGAATAGAACTCGCCCTTGTGGTTCAGCTCGTGGCGCTTGGAAAGATCGACGTACACGCCCGTGTCCCGATCCATGACCAATGCGCCGTCTTCCCAGCCGTCCCACAGGCCCTTGACCACGTCAAGGTATTCGGCGGCGATGGCATAGCGCTTGTCGTGCGGCGGATGGGCCTTCGAGAAATTCTCGCCCACTTCGCTGAACGAGCCCGTCACCACGTTCCAGGCTACCCGGCCGTTGCTGATGTGATCCAGCGAAGACATCATGCGGGCCAGGTTGTAGGGTTCGGTATAGGTGGTCGACACCGTCGCCGCCAGGCCGATCCGCTGCGTCGCCGTGGCCAGCGCGGCCAGCAGGGTCAGCGGCTCCAGCCGGACGATCATTCCCGGATGCATATTGGGCGCGGAATTCGGCGAATCGGCGAAGAACACCATGTCGAACTTGCCCCGCTCCGCCGTCTGGGCAATGCGCGTGATGAGCGGCAGATTCTGCCCGCCCGCCTGCGCGCCGGGCATGCGCCAGCCCGCGGCATGGTGACCCGTCGCCGCCAGGTACAGGCCCAGGTGCATTTGCCGATTCGTCGCATTCATCGGAACCGTCTCCGTCATGCCGCGTCGCGTTTTCAGGGCTCAGGCCATGTCGGCCGCTTGCTTGACTTCGCCGTCGCGATACTTGCCCCAAGCCTGCTCCAGTTCCTTCATCGCGCGCGGGTCGCAGTCGTACTCGGGCAGCGTGTCGGGCTCCCAGTGCTGGTAGGTATCCGTGCCCCGCACGAGCGTCGCGCGGCCCCGGCCCTTGGTCGAGCGGGCGCGGGTGGGAATGTAGAAAAACGCGAAACCGATGCGGCGGTCCTCTGAGCGATTGGGCAGGGACGAATGCGCGGTGCGCTCCTGGTGCATCGAAAACTCCCCCGGCGACAGCGGCATTTCCACGGCCAGGGTTTCGTCGACGCCGACCAGGGTCTGCCCCTTGGCCAGCATATTGTTCTCGGCGTGGGTCTCTTCATGGCGCATGTCGGGGCCGATGTGCGAGCCGGGCAGGACCCGCAGCACGCCGTTGACCGAGTTGGCTGGCGTCAGCGCTACCCATACGGTCACCTCCTCGTGCGGCGTCAGGCCGAAATAGGCCGAGTCCTGGTGCCACGACACATAGCTGGGATCGCGGCCGTTCTTGGCGAAGATGGACGCGCCGAAGAGCAAGATGTCCGGGCCGATCAGGTCTTCGACGGCGTCGAGGATCCGTGGATGGCGCGCCAGCTCGACCACGGCCGGCAAGGCAAGGTGCCCCTTGATCTTCAAGGTCTTGTTGACGTTCTGGCCCGACTTCTGCTCGTAGTCCTCGATCAGGGCGCGGTACTCCCTGGCCTTCTGCTCATCGATCGCACGAAATGGATAGACGTATCCGCGCTCGCGAAACTGCGCGATCTGCGCGTCCGAAAGATGCTTGCCCATGGACTTTCTCACCAGAAAATGAATTGACGATGCAGGCGACCCGGCACGGCAAGCGGAAATAGACCCTTCAACGCTTGCGCCGCGTGAAGAAGCATCTCCTATATGCTTGCAACATGATATGAGGTATACCCCTTATTCGGGAAAACACGAATGTGGCATACCACTTTTTCGTTAGAATCGAAGGTATTCCGCAGTTACGGACCTTGCATGAAGCCCAAATCGATAAAAACAGAGCTAGATGCCATCCGGGCCCGCTCCCCCCTGCTGGCCCGCCCCGGATTCCTGATCCGCCGCCTGCACCAGATCCACACCGCGCTCTTTCTCGAAGAGACGCGCGACCACCAGATCACGCCGGTACAGTACAGCCTGCTGACCGCCCTCGCCGAGGAAGGTGAAATGGATCAGAACACCGTGGCGCTATCCATCGGCCTGGAACGGACCAGCGTCGCGGAGGTCCTACCCCGGCTGGAAGCCAGGGAACTGCTGCAGCGCCGGGTCTCCGAAGCAGATAGGCGCGTGAAACTCGTGCGCTTGATGCCCAAGGGGTATGACCTGCTGGAGAGCATGCGCGTGTCGGTGCAGCGCGCACATGACCGGACCATCGAGCTGCTTTCAGAGCCCGAGCGCGAGATGCTGCTTGTGATGATGGCCAGGCTGGTGGAGGCGAACGAGGGGCATAGTGTTGCGCCTATGCGGTTGCGGTAGATTTAACGGCGCAATAAAGAAAAGCCGCGCATGCTTTCGCCCTAAAACGTCTTTCCTAAAGGGGCCGGGCCGACTGCAGCGGGTTCAGCAGATTCCAGGTCCGCGATACCGAAGAAGGCGTCGTCAGGTCTTCCTGCAGCTCGCCCACAACGTACTTTCGCATGTGGGTGGACCTGCTGGCCGACTGCGTGGGACCACGCCGGCCAGGCCCCTAGGAGCAAGTTTCGAAATCATTGAAGGCCTTCGTCAGGGGTTATCGCGCGTTTCTGGCGCCCAGCCCGCCCCGCACTTCAGCGCAGAAACTCACCTTTTTCTTTTACCGGCAAAGATTTGCCGATACAGTTGCGAAGCCCATCGAAGTCGGGAAATCAACGGGTTTCGAGGCTGGACCGTCAAGGCATCATCGCTGTCCAACGGTGAGCTTCTCACTGTTACCGCTGTCGATGCAAAGGACGTCCAGCACATCAACGGTCTCGGCTTCATCGGCATTATGGCCAGCGGCAGCCATCACCAGCCCCATCACCTGATGATCGCAAAGGGCGAATTAGCACACGGGCAATAAGCAAAGCGGTCGCCATGCCCACCTGCTTAATCTTGCGGCGTTTGGCGAAACAGTCCTTCAGGTTTTGGTGAGCCAGATGTTCCAAAGGATTCGCTTCGATAATCTCCATGGCTTCGCGGTCAATGCTGCCGTCGTCGCTGCAGGTCGCCAGCGGTGGCGGTCGCGGCACGACGACTCTCCCCTCGCCCGCTACCTTTTGACGTCGGCTTGACCATCAACTGCTCGACCTCTTTTTCCCTGATCGCCAATTGTGCCGCAAGGGATGGGGCCGTAATCAGCACACCGTGTGCGCCTCCGCCGGTGGCCCTGCGCAGAGCTCCTGTACGGGATCGTCGCGCAGCGCGTTGACGGTCACGTCCGCGCCCAGCCGCCTGGCGTGTTCGAGCTTGCCCTCATCCACATCGATGGCGGCGACGTGCAGGCCCATCGTCCTGGCGTACTGCACCGCCAGGTGGCCCAGCCCGCCGATGCCGGAGATGGCGATCCACTCACCCGGCTTCGCTTCGGTTTCCTTGATGCCCTTGTAGGTCGTGACGCCGGCGCAGGCAATAGGCGCTACGCCCTGTGGATCTAGCCCTTTCGGGATATGAGCGACATAGCCGCGCCTGAGCGACCGTTGCCGATGTGCCACGTTTTTCGCATTGTCCTGGTGCGGCGATGTGCCGGGGTGAGGAATCCGCGCACCACATAAGGGAGGCTGGTGCACCGCGATGTACCGGCGTGACATCATGCACCCGTCGCTGCAGTTGCGGCGTGTTCAATCCGATGGCGAGCGAAGCGGAATCCCGCGGACCGCAGAACAATACGAGGCGCTGTTTTTCATGAAATTTAAATCGTTGATCGGGGTCGCGGCCTCGATACTGACCACCGTCTACGTCACTTCCGCGGCGGCATGGACGCTGCCGGTGGACAAAGGGACCCTGCCCGAGGCCCAAGTGGAAGAAATTCTTGGGGGCAAGGACTTCCCGGAAAGCACCACCTTCACCAAGACGGTGAAATACGTCGACTACGCCGCCAATGGCAAGACGTTCACCCAGGTGGTCATGCGCCTTGAACCGGCGAAGCCATTGATGCACAAGGGCCGCAAGGTCGTGCTGGTGGCAACGGAAGAAGGCAGCTCCAGCGCCAACGGTTTCATCCAGACCGACGAAGGCAAAGAGGGCATCGGTGTCTGGCTGGCCAAGCGTGGCGTGACCTTTATCGCCCTGACGCGCGTGGGACGCTGGAACTTCTTTGCCCCCGACAAGAGCGGCACGTGGGAGACGATCCCGCTGAACGATCGCATGCCCATCTTCTCGCAGCACCAGAAGGCCTATTGGTCCAAGGACGACTTCACCTCGCAGCCCGCGGGCAATACCGCAAGCAAGAGCGGCAGCGAATTCGTGCGTTTCCCGAAGGAAGGCACCGAGCTGTACGAAGAGATGGTCGCCGCCACGCCGGTGGTCATGGTGGACGGCCTGGAGAAGGGCCTGCGCAGCGTGGTTTCCGCCAATGAGCGCAAGCAATCTCTGCTGCTTTATTGGGGCTTCTCCACGGGGGGCGCGCTGATGTGGCCGTTGGCCGAGCGTGTGCGCCCCGACGGCTTCCTGAACTGGGGTTCGTCGCCTCCGGGCGTGGCCTATTACTACGGCGCGGCGCAAGCCGGCCGTTGGGATTGGCCTTATGAAAAGTCGGCGCTGCGCGTGCGTGGCCGCGGTCGGGCGGACTTCGAGTTCTACAACAAGCGCGCCGATCCGGCCGAAAAGGACGCCCGCTGGGAACGTGACCTGAAAGAGCCCCGCTTCAAGGAAGTGGAAGATCCCATCATGTTCTACAACGTGGGCGCACTATCGGAAATCGCGCTGCGGCTGTACATGGCACCGTTCGTTCCTGACAGCGTCAAGCGGGAAGGGTTCAACAAGATCCTGGACGACATTCTTGCGACCGCGAAGCCCGGCCCCGCGTTGAAAGGGCTGCCGGTGTGGGATATGAACGGCACCTACGACGAGGTCTATCCGGTGTCGTGGATGGAAGCCGCGCGTACGATGATGGCGCCCTATGTGGGCAAGCATGTGCTGATCCGGATCGAAGGCTTCAACCACAGCATCGTCAACCGCCAGGTTCAAGTGATCGGCCCCGTCTGGCTGCGCGCGATCCAGCACGGCTATTTCGATAAGTAGTCCCGCGGTCAAGCTGGAAGCGGAGTGCGGCACACTTCACGCCGCGCACTCGCGCGCCAGATAAGTATGGAAGCGGACCAGCGCACCCCGGAAGTGCAGCTTTTCGTACTGGACGGGTACCTCTCCCGCTCCATGGAAAGTGCGCGCGACCAGGAAAATGGTACTGCCCACCGTGATGCGCAGCGCCGTGGCGACAGCGGTATCGGCCGACGAACATTCGATGCGATACGAGGCGCCGACATAGGCCCGGTCGCACCGCCGCTCCAGCACATCGGAAATCGGCTCTATCGAGAAATCGGCCTCCATCACGGATCGACCGATGTCCAGGGGCAGATAGGTCTCGTCAAAGGACATCGGGACATCGTCGGCCAGGCGCGTCCGCAGGATCTGGACCACGTCGGTACCCGGCTGAAGGTCCAATTCGCTCGCGACATCGCTGTTCGCGGGGATGACCCGCTTGGACAGGACACTTGCCGTCGTCCGATGGCCGTGGGGGGTGTGGTGTCGCACGAACCCCGCCATTTCCGCCAGCGGCAACGTCAACCTTGGCGGCGAGACGAAAGTGCCTTTGCCGCGGCGGATTTCAACCAGGCCGCGCTGCACCAGCCTTTGGATCGTGGCTCGGATGGTCGTGCGGCTGACGCCGAAGTCCGCCATTAATACATCTTCCGGCGGAAGTTGCGCTCCAGCGGCCAATTCGCCGCGCCGGATGCGCGCGACCAACGACGCCTCGACCTGCGCGTACAGCGGCGCGGGATAGTCCTGCGCCCGGTCTTCGTTGTGTGAGGCCATGATCATCACTTCCTGCCTGTCCCAGAAAAGGCAATGCATGACCGGCACACCGTGCCGCGTCAGTTGACGTTCAAGTTTCCGCTCAGCCGGGCATGGAAAGCCTGGCTGGTCTCGTCCAGGCCGGTGAACCGCACGGCACTGCCATGGTTCCGGTACTTCACTTCGACGGAATCGAGCGCAGCCACGGTCGACGCGTCCAGTATCTGGGACTTGGAAAAGTCGATCACCACGTTGCGCGGATCGGCGGCGTACAGAAAGCGCTCCACCAGGTCGTTGCTGCTGCCGAAGAACAACGGGCCATGGACTTCGTAACAGACGCTGGATCCGTCCGCGCTGACCGTCCGCGTCGTGCGGATGACGTGCGCCGCCCTGCGCGCGAACAGCACGGTCGCCAGCAGCACGCCGCCCACGACGCCCAATGCCAGGTTGCCCGTATAGACGGTCAGCCCGACGGACAGCACCATCACGGAAGTCTCCATCCAGGGCATGCGCTTGAGCGTACCGGGACGCACGCTGTGCCAGTCGACCGTTTTCACCGCCACGACCATCATGACCGCGGCCAGCGCCACCATCGGTATGCGCGCCATTACAGGGCTCAACACGGTGATCAACAGCAGGAGCGTGCCGGCGGCAGCCAGCGTCGAAACGCGGGTACGCGCGCCACCGATGCCGACATTGACCACGGTCTGGCCGATCATGGCGCAGCCGGCGATGCCGCCGAACGCCCCGGCGCACAGGTTGCCCAGGCCCAAGGCCCAGGATTCCCGGGACTTGCGCGAACGGGTATCGGTCATCTCGTCGACCAGCTTCGCGGTCAGGAGCGTCTCGAGCAAACCCACGAACGCGACACTGAGCGCGGTCTGCCATACGATCTTCAAGGTTTCCAGATCGAAGGGAACCGTCCAGGCGGTCAAGCCCGGCAGGCCGGCCGCGGCGGAGTCGCCGGCTCCCACGGTGGGCACGCTCCAGTGCAAGCTGACGGCCAATCCGGTGGCCACGACGATTGCGATAAGCGGCGATGGAACCACACGACTGAAGCGTGGGGCGATCAGGACGATCAGCACGGTGACGACGAACAGTATGTAGACCGCGATGGGTTTGTCGATGATATGAGGTACCTGGGCGCAAAAAATGAGGATGCCCAGCGCATTGACGAAGCCCAGCATGACGGAGCGCGGAATGAAGCGCGCGATGCGTGCCAGCCCCAGCAATCCGAACGCGACCTGGATCATCCCCGCCAGCAGTATCGCGGGCAGGATGTAGCCGGCCCCATGTGCGTTGACCATCGGGCCCACGACAAGCGCGACCGAACCGGCGGCGGCGGTGACCATTGCCGGCCGTCCACCGAACAATGACGTAATGACCAGCAACACGACCGAAGCGAACAGCGCGGCCCGCGGCTCCACGCCGGAGATGAATGAAAACGAGATGACTTCGGGAATCAACGCAAGGCTCGTTACCACGCCGGCAAGGATCTCGCGCGTGAAGTGGGTGCGCGGCGGGACCAGGGGAATGCCCGGCTGGCTTGGCGATGTATCGCTCCCGTCAACAGGATTTGTCATGACACAGGACTCGTAGAATAAAAAGACAGTAAGGCGCGCATCGCGGACAGGCGTCCCAGGGGGCCGTCATGGCCTTAAAACGCAGCGAAAACCAATATGGCTGGTGGACGTGTCCAGCGTCTGGCCCTGGCGCGCCGCCGGCCGGAACCGCAGGCAGTAGCTTGGCGCGCACAGGTGGGATCCGCCCTTGACCACCTGGCGCGCGCCGGGATCGTTCGAAGCGGAAGCCGGAATGCAGCAGGACTTCGTCTCTGCCACGCCAGGCGGGCTGCCATAAGGGGTCGTTGTCCACTCCCACACATTGCCCGCCACGTCGAACAGGCCATACCCGTTGGCGGGAAAAGACATCACCGGTGACGTCCGCTCATAGCCGTCGGCGGCCGAATTTTGCCACGGAAAGTCGCCCTGCCAGGTATTCGCCATGTGCTGGCCGCCCGGGGTGGGCTCGTCTCCCCACGGATACGCGGCGCCATCCAGCCCGCCGCGCGCGGCGAACTCCCATTCGATTTCGGTGGGCAGCGCCCTGCCCGCCCAAGCCGCGTATGCGTTTGCATCCTCGAAGGACACGTGCACCACCGGATGATCCTCCAGGCCGGCCAGGTCGCTGCCGGGGCCCTGCGGATGCCGCCAGTTCGCGCCAGGCACATAGGCCCACCACAGACGGTGATCCCGTAGCGGGACGCGCGTGGCGGGTTGTGTGAACACCAGTGATCCCGGAGCCAGCAGAGCCGGGTCCGCGTCCGGATACAGCGCGGGATCGGGCTGGCGCTCGGCCAGCGTGCGATACCCCGTGGCGGCGACGAATGCCTGGAACTGCGCGTTCGTCACGGGATGGGCGTCCATCCAGAAGTCGGGGGCGGTGACGCGCCGTGCCGGACGCTCCTCTCGATAGAAGACATCGGACCCCATCGTGAAATCATGCCCCTTTATCCACACCATGCCCTGGGTGCCGGGGGATTCCATCACGGGCACCCGCGGCTTGTCCTGGCCCGATGCGCAGCAACAAGCACGTTTCTGAACGGACGAGTCCGTCATCGGCGCGTCCATGGGTTTAGGCCCTCAGCTCGGACTTCGGTACGAAGTCCAACGCGGAACCCGGGGGGATCAGCTCCTCGCGCTTCACGCTTTCCTCGAATTCTCGCACGACGCGGTGTGCATGCTGCATGACCCACCAGCGCACGTAGCGCTGGTTGACCGCCTCACGTTCCTTCGGATCCTCCTGCAGATGGGTGATGCGAGCGAAGCCCAACGGCAGCTCCGGATCGTGGAAATGCTGCTGTCGCTTGAAGTTGATCTTGAAATCCTTCCATTTGACAGCGTGCAGCTCATCCTTCAGCCATACCATGCAATGGTCCCGGTTGGACTGTTCCTGCTCGCCCAGGAAGAATGCGGTCTGGTCCCTGCCGTCAACGATGCGGTCTTGCGGAATGTCGCCGCCCGCGAACTTCAGCAGCGTGGTGAACATGTCGGTGACGTGCACCATTTCATTGCTTTCGACACCCGCGGGAATACGGCCCGGCCAGCGGGCCAGCAGCGGCGTGCGAATGCCCCCTTCCGCCGAACTGAAATAAGAGCCATCGAAGAACCCGCCGGTGCCGCGACCGGCAAGATGGTCCTCCGCGCCGTTGTCGCCGCACAGGATGACGATGGTGTCGTCGGCCACGCCAAGCCTGTCCAGTTCGTCCAGCAACACGCCGAAGTCATGGTCCAGCATCAACAGGCAATCACCCCATTCGCCGTTCGTGCTCTTGCCGACGAACTCGTCGCGCGGCGACATGGGAAAGTGCATCAGCGAATGGTTGAAATAGAGGAAAAAGGGCTCGTCGTTCCCCACGCAACGTTGCATGAAATCGATGCCGCGCCTCTGGTATTCCAGGTCGCAGGTCTTCTTGGTCTCCATTGTCAGCTGTTCGTCCAGCAGCGGCCTGGTCCCCTCCCCCTTGAAGCCTTCGTGCATGTGCGAATAGCCATCGCGCTCCGGAACATAGTGCGGATCTTCCAGCCACATGCATTCGTCATATGTGCGCAGCGGCCCGTACCATTCGTCGAACCCGTGGTCGGTGGGAAAGCGGCCGTCCTCGGCGCCGATGTGCCATTTGCCCAGGCACGAGGACCTGTATCCGCCCTTGGCCAGCAATTCCGCGATGGTGATTTCCCACGTCACCAGGCCGCCGCCGTTGCCGCCCAGGGCGATCGTATGGTTGCCGGACCGGATCGGATAACGGCCTGTCATCAGCGCGGAACGCGTTGGCGTGCACTGCGGCTCCACGACGTAGTGGGTCAGCTTGGTGCCCTCCTTGCAGAATGCGTCGATGCGCTTGGTATCCGCGCCCCGCAATTTCCCGCCGCCATAGCATCCAAGTTCACCCATGCCGAGGTTATCGACGTGAAAGAACAGGATGTTGGGTTTCTTGCTCATGATAAAACTCCATTGAAGTTGAGAGCCTCGCTCTGCTCTCGGTAGGGAAACTGATTCATTCCGGCCGCGTTCGGCTCACAGCATCTCGTTGACGCCGTTCGGGCCCATCTCCATGCTGAAACCTTCCACGCCGCCCGCCTGCAGCTCGGGCCCCATCGCGGCCAGCGATTCTTCGCGGATCAAGCCCTTGAGCCGATACACCAGCTCGACGAACCCGGGCGTGTCGAACATCGCCGCCGTGCGGGGCCGCGGCAGGGGAACGGGTATCTCCGCCTTGATGCGGCCCGGCCGTGCCGTCATCACGTAGATGCGGTCCGACAGGAAGACGGCTTCCTCAATGTCATGCGTGATGAAAAGCACGGACAGCCGGAATCGCTGCCACATATTGGTCAGGATCTCCTGCATGACGGTGCGCGTCTGCGTGTCGAGCGCGCCGAAAGGCTCGTCCATGAGCAGTACCCGCGGATTGGCCGCCAGGGCGCGGACGATGCCGATCCGCTGCTTCATGCCGCCTGAAAGCTGGTCCGGATAATGGTTTTCGAACGCCAGCAAGCCCGCGAGGCCAAGCAAGGTGCGGGCGGTGGCCTCGCGCCGGCTGCGGTGCACGCCTGCCATCTTCAAGCCGAATTCCACGTTCTGGCGGACCCGCAGCCAGGGGAACAGGGAATACTGCTGGAACACCACGCCGCGCTCCGCGCCCGGCTTCCTGATCCTCACGCCGTCCAGCGTGGCGACGCCGCGGCTCGGCTGTGTGAAGCCCGCGACGATGCTCAACAGCGTGGACTTGCCGCATCCCGAAGGACCGATAAGGGACACGAACTCGTGGGGCGCGACTGTCAGCGACACATCGCGGACGGCTTCGGTTTCCGCATCTCCCGATCCGTACACCACCGCGATGTCGCGGCACTCGATACTGCCTTTGCTCGGCTCGTTCATTTCCGGGCTCCTTTGGCGTAAGAAAGCCATGGCATCAAGGCACGCCCGACCAGACGGATCGCGCCGCTGCAAAGCAGGCCCAGCGCGCCGATCGTGATCATGCCAAGCACGATCGCCGGGTAGTTGACGAGCGAATAGGCCTCCCATGTGTAGTAGCCCACGCCGTACTGGCCGGATATCATTTCCGCGGCGATCAGCGACACCCAGGCCACGCCCATGCCCACGGCCAGGCCCGTGAAAATGTTCGGCATGACGCCCGGAAGAATCACATACCAGAACAGCTTGGCTTCGCTGGCGCCCAGGCAGCGGCCGGCGCGCAGCAATACACCGTCGAGCGACTCCACGCCGTCCACCGTATTCAGCAGGATCGGATAGAAGGCACCGATGAAGGTAATGAACGCGATGGAAGATTCGGTCGTAGGCCACAGCATGATGGACATGGGCACCCATGCGATGGCGGGAATGGGCCGCAGCACTTCCAGCCCTGGCATGAAGAGCCGCCGGATGGCGCCGTAGCGGCCGATGAGCAGACCCAATCCAACACCGGATACCAGCGCGATCAGGAAGCCGACCAGGATGCGGCGCAGGCTGTTCAACACATTGACTGCGTATGTGTTCGTACCGACCACGTTGGTGGCCTCCCGCAGGACATCCAGCGGAGTCGGTACATTCCTGAACCGGACGTAGAATTCCACGCGGTAGCGTGTACCGAGATACCACACCAGCAAAAGCGTGCCGATCGATACGGCAGCGAACGCCAGCCTGATGGCGAACGCGCGGGCCTTGGACGCCGTCGCTGTCGCCGCGCGCCGACGGTTGCGCGCGGCGGCGGCAGGCGCGGTGGCGTGAGCCTGGCGGGGCTGCGGCGGGTCGGATTGCATGCGCGGCGGCTGCCCCGGGCTGGCGGACGAACGGATATCGTCCCTGGCTTTCAGATCGATGGAATGGGCCATGTCAGTTCCCTCCCGCGCTGACCGCTTTCAGGGCCTGCTCGTAGCCGACGACTTTGGCGTGCGATTCCAGCGCATTGGCATCCGCATCGCGCTTCAGGAGAAAAGGCGTGACCTGGGGGGGACCCTGGCCATCGGCCCCGCCCAATGTGTAGAAGGCGTCGTTCGCGAAGACCTTGACGCCCAGGGCCTTGTCGGTGAGATAGACCGCGTTCGGTTTCTTGCCTTCGGCGCGATACTGGTTCACCGCCCGCAAGGTGCATGCGGCAGAGCTGAACGAGACGATGGGTTCGCCTTGCAACCAGATCTGTCCCGCCTGCGACGGATCAGTGATGGCCACGCCGCATACCGGGTCCCTGCCCTGCACCAGATAATTGCTGAAACTGGCGAGCTGTTTGTCGTAATCCAGGCTGGATTCCTTGAAGGCTTGCCGTACGAAGGAATCGTTGACCCACTTGTCGATGTCCAGGTCCTTCACCATGTTCAGCTTCTTGAGCACGGCATAGTCCGTCTTCAACGCGTCTATCCACCGTGGCTTGATGGTTGGATCCAGCGTATGGATACCGCCAGGCCCGAGGAACATGTAAACGACTTCCTTGTCTACTTTGGTCCACGACTGGATCTGTTCCGCCGCCCGGACTGGGTCCTGCCGCACCCACTCGTTAGCGGCCATCAAGGCCTTGATGTATGCGACGACAATTTCCGGGTACTTCTGGCCGAAGTCCTTGCGGACGACGACACCATGGAATGTCGGCTGGCCCGTTTCCGCGCCGTCGAAAATCTTGCGCGCGTAGCCCCGAAAGGGCAGCAGCTCCGCGAAGGGAACGAAGTCTGCATGGCCGTCGATACGATGTTCCTGGATGCTGGTACTGCCGACTTCCGGCGACTGGTTGGCAAGCGCGAAGTAGTCGGGTGGCAAGTGGCGGCTTTGCAACGCCGCCAGCAGCATGCCGTGCGCCGCCGAACCGAACGGCACCGACACGCGCTTGCCCTTCAGGTCATCAAGATCGTAGTAGGGAGAGTCCTTCGGAACGACCAGGCCGTTGCCGCCGCCGAGCGCGTTGTACGCGATCACCGCGACCAGTTCCGTATCGTTGCCGGTAGCATGGCCCGTGGCCCCATTCACCAGCAGGGGATAGTCCCCCATCATGCCGATCTGCAGATTGCCCGCGACCATGCCGTTAGTGATCGGAGGCCCGGACGTCGCGTTCTGCCACGTCACACGGTAGGTGACATCTTTGTACTTGCCCGTGCGGGGCAGGTATTTTTCCAGCAGGCCAAGCTGTTTCAGGACCACGCCGCCAGTGACGGTATTGGTCGTCGTATCCTGTGTCCCAATGCCTATGTCGATGGTATCCGCGCGCGCGGCGCCGGCGCACATCAGCACGGCCGCCGCGGCCAGGGGTAACGCACTGCGTGACGCATGGTCGATCCAATCTTTGATTCTCATGACGAAACCTTGGTGATTGATCGACATGAACGGTGCGATGCGCCGTCCATGTCGGACAGTGACAACATCAGTGGATATAACTCGTCAGTACAAGCACTGAGGAGTCATGCAAAACCCGTGCCAAAAGGCTTTCCCCTTGATCCCACCGATGCTGCCCGGTCATGCCTTCTGTTCTACGCTCCACAACGGTGCCGGGCGACGTTGTGTGGTGCATGGCCGTTTCGGCTTGGTGCATCCCTTCAGGCAAGGGAATAAATCCATCCCAAGGTGCCGAACCGGATCAGCAGCGCCGCGCCGATGGCCGTCGTCATGAACGGCGCGATGCGGTTCGCTGCCGTGCGTAACGCGGGTACGGATATGCGTGATCGCGCCGCCGTGAATGCCAACATGCATAACGAAACCGTGAGTGCCACGAATACAATCGACACGGATATCAGGTCCGCCACACCATGCCCGACAAGCAGTCCCGCATAGACCAGGACGTTGTCGATAGCGCCGCATGTCGCGATGACGGCGACGGCCGCGAGCCGTGCGACCGTGCCTTGCGGCGCCCCCGGACGAGGGCCTGGCGCCGATGCGCCACGAGCAACATCCCCGCTACGCCATGTGGCGATGCGCTTGAGCCCCGCCACCAGGGGGACGATCCCCGCCAGGCCTATGAATGGTGTATCCCTGACATAGCCGAGCTTGATGATTGCGATCGACATGGCGAGCTGGACCGCCACGCTGGCAAGCTGTCCGGCAGCAATTTCCGACGCGCGATAGTTTTCGTTGCTGAAGAAGTCGAGCAGCAGCGCGAAGCCGTCGACGTTCGTCGACATGTACGCCGCAGCTGCCGCAGTCGAGAAGGCGAACAAGGTTTCCAACGTCATCTCCCAACCGGCGCATGTTCCGCCCTGCCCGCGACAGGAACCCTACGCCATTGGGAGCGCATGTTATGACATGTTATGGTGAGTGTCAACGCACCTTGTGCTATGTTGGCATATCAAGTTATGACATAATCCATAAACGTCTGCGGCGCCAGGCGTAGCGATACAATTCCGCAGTCCAGGCTGCAAGCACAAAACCCATATGCCCGCTCGCCCATCAAACCTGCAGACCAGTTATGCCGCGCTTGGGGCACACTCCCACGTCCCGCTTTATCAACAAATCAAGGACACCCTGCGTGCGGGCATCCTGAACGGCCAGTATCCGCCTCACAGCCGGGTGCCTTCAGAAAGCGAACTGCAGGAAATGTTTGAGGTCAGCCGCATCACGATCCGGCAGGCTCTGGGCGACCTGCAAAAGGAAGGCCTGATATTCAAAGTGCATGGCAAGGGTTCGTTCGTATCGCAACCCAAGGCCGTGCAAAACATCACGTCGCTGCAAGGCTTCGCGGAAGCCATGGGCGAAGGACAGGAAATCGTTAACCGCGTCGTGTCGTTCGACTTCGTCGCGGCGAACGCGCAGGTGGCGTCCAAGCTGGCGCTGGACGAAGGTACCACCGTGGCCGAAATCCATCGCGTGCGCTTGCTCAACCGGGAAGCCACGTCCTACGAAGTGACTTTCGTGCCCGAAGCGCTGGGGAGAAAGCTGCAACGTGCGGACCTCGTTACGCGGGATATATTCCTTATCCTTGAAAACGACTGTGGCGTTGCCCTGGGCAGCGCCGATCTGGGTATCGAAGCGATACCCGCCCCGGGGGCCGTGTCCCGGGCGCTCGGCATGAAGAAGGAGCAGCCAGCCCTGCGCGTCGAACGTTTGACGTATGACGAGGCGCTTCGGCCCGTCGACTACGAACATCTTTACTTCAAGGGCGGCGAGTTCCAGTACCGCCTGCGCCTGGATCGCAAGCGGCCGGTGAAGGCGGTCCGCAAGGCCTGACGCGGGCGGCGCCACGACGTTGGCGCAAGGAACTGCCTGGGTCGCGGTGACGCTCTGGCAGAGCACCGTGTGCGTACCAGGACCAAGTCGTCTGGGCGGATGTCGTCGCGTTGCTGCACGAAATAAAGCGCCTGCGGGCGATGCTCCTGCGAGCCGATCAGCTGCGCGACCACTTCCCGCAGCCGGGCAACTGTCTGGACTCGATCTGGGAAGATTTCAAGCGCGACCTGACCGCCGA
>DATJHN010000310.1:0-6192 GCA_035493915.1 Bordetella sp. | reverse complement strand
GAAATTTGCAGAAAAATGAGAAATTTTCTGCGACAACTATTCACAAACTGATTTAAATTGGCTGCCATCCGGATTTGTGCGTTTTGCCCTTTCCAGGACATGCCTTTCCAGGACATGCCAATGCGAGACATCTCTCTTCTGCTTGAAGCCTCTTACCGCCGCGTCGACCGGGCCATGCTGCCGGTTATCTGGGTGCTGTTCATCGTCGCCCTGTTCCTGGCCCCGCAGTACGGCCGGTGGACGTCCGCCCTGGCCGTAGGCCTGCCGGCGGCCATACTGCCGTCCCTGTTGATCATCTGGTTGCCGTCGCGCCTGTTTACCCGCCTGACGGTGGCAACCGCGCTGATGGTGTTCGCCGCGCTGCATATCCACCTGGCGTCCGGCATGACCGAAATGCACTTCGGCGTATTCGTCCTGCTGTCGCTGCTGCTGGCCTACCGCGACTGGCGGCCCATCGCCTGCGCCGCGATCGTCATCGCCATCCACCATGTGTCGTTCAATTTCCTGCAGCAATGGGGCTACGGCGTTTCCTGCTTCACGAAACCCGGCCTGGGCATCGTGGCGCTGCACGCCGCTTACGTCGTGGTGCAGGCCAGCGCATTGGGCTGGCTGGCATGGCGCATGGAAAGGGATGCGGTAACGGCCGAGGAATTGGCCCGCCTGAGCGCGCACCTGGGCCGCGAGGCCGGTGCCTTCGACCTGCGCTTCGGCCGGCTGGATATGAACAGCGAGCTGGCCGGCGCCTTCAAGACCACCATGGACGCCGTGCATCGCACCATGAGCCACGTGCGCGTCGGCGCCCTGGCGATGTCGGCAGCGTCGCGCGAACTGATGCAGGGCAATGGGCAGTTGGAAGACCGCACGCGCACCCAGGCGGACTCGCTGCAACGGACGGTGGCGTCCATGCAGATGCTGGCGGATAACGTGCACAACAATGCCGCCAACGCCGCCACGGCCGCCCAGTTGGCCGTGGCCGCCCGCACGGTCGCCGGCTCGGGCAGCCAGGCTGTAACGGAAGTGGCCGGCGTCATGGGCGAAATCCGCCAGGAAGCGCAGAAGATTTCGGAAATCACGGGCCTGATCGACAGCATCGCCTTCCAGACCAACATCCTGGCGCTGAACGCGGCGGTAGAGGCCGCGCGGGCCGGAGAAAGCGGCCGCGGCTTTGCCGTCGTGGCCTCCGAGGTGCGCGCGCTGGCCCAGCGCAGCGCCACCGCCGCCAAGGACATCCGCGGCCTGATCACCGCGTCGCTGGACAAAACGGACAACGGCGCCCGCAAGGCCGACGATGCCGCCGCCGTCATGGGCGAGATCGTCGAAAGCGTCGAACGCGTGGCGACCATCGTCGGCGAAATCGGCCAGGCCAGCCAGACACAGCGCGCCGGCATCGACGAGGTCAATGCGGCCATCGCGGAGATCGACGAACTGACCCGCCAGAACGCCGCGCTGGTTACGGCCACGGCGGGCGCGTCCAAGGCGCTGGAAGGCCAGGCGGGCCAACTGCTGGATGCCATCGGCGTGTTCCGGCTGTACGACGGCACGGAAGCCACGCGAATGCACGACGCGACGCATGGCTACGACGGCTACGATGACGAATACGGCGACGACTACGGCAGCGAAGCCGCGAACGCGCCGTTGCTGACGGCTTGACGGGTTGCTGCTGACGGCCTGCCGCTGACAGCCTGCGCCACCGCGGCGCAGGCTCTACGCCGCGATGGCCTCGTCTTCTTGCCGGCCCACACGGCGGGCGCTGGACGTACCGAGCCGGAAGACACGCAGGCGGTGGCCGTCCGGGTCCAGGACGACGAAGGTACGGCCGAAGTCCATGTCGGTAGGAGGCTGCACGACCGCCAGGCCGCGGTCCTTCCAATCGGCATACAGAGCATGCAGGGTGGCGTCGTCCGCCACCGGGATGCCCAGTTCGCTGCCTCCGCCGCGCGTGATGACCATGGGTTCGGCGTCGCGGCGCGACCAAAGGCCGAGCCGGATGCCCGAGGACAACTCGAACAGCGCGAACGTCGGCGAAGCTTCCACCGGTTTGCAATCAAACAGCGAGGAATAGAACGCCGCGCTGGCGACGGGGTTTTCGACGAAAAGCAAAACGTGATTGGGATGTTGCATGGTGCTTTCCTCTTCTCTTTTCATCGGCCGGACGACCGTACGCCGTGTCATTGATATTGGACACAATGCGATAGGCTATCCAGCCCTACTGTCAGAATTTGTCAGCAGCGTCGGGTTACGCTGGCGAACAGGCCCACGAACAAATGGACCAGGTCACCGCCAGCCCGCGGCCGATCACTCCGGATTGCTGGCCGCCATCAGCTCGCGCCAGGTCTTCAGCAGCGATTGCCGCCGTTCCGGGTAGCGGTCGCCCGGCGCCGCCAGCGCCACGATGCGATCCGTGCGGAAGTGCCGAAACCCCTGCCGCAACTCGCACCATGCCGCCACGATGCGCACCCGATCGAAAAACCCCAGGGCGAACGGCCAGATGATGCGGGCCGTTTCGGCCGCGTTTTCGTCGCGGTACTCGATGCGCAGCTTGCGTTCGCGACGGATGGATTCCCGGATGAGCGCGACGTCCGCGGTATCCGCCACCTGTTCGCCCGGCGCGACGAACAGCGCGCCGTCGTCGCATTCGTTGCGCAATTCCGGCGGTAGCACCGCCGCGATCTTCGCCAGCGCGTTGCGTGCCGCCTGGCCCAATTGGCTGTCCGCGCGATCCGCCACCCAGCGCGATCCCAGTACCAGTGCCTGGATTTCCTCTTCCGAAAACATCAGCGGCGGCAACAGGAAGCCCGGCCGCAGCACATAGCCGACACCGGCCTCGCCTTCGATATGCGCGCCCTGCTGCTGCAGCAACGCGATGTCGCGATACAGCGTGCGCAGGCTGATGCCCAGTTGTCCGGCCAGCAACGCGCCGCTGACCGGATAGCGGTGGCTGCGCAGGATCTGCAGCAGGTCGAGCAGCCGTTGGGCGCGTGACATGGCGAGCTGGAATGGATGACGAAGGGACGGCGCGGGCCGCGCCGCCCGTCATTCTACGACCGCCGCGCGGACCGCATGAACCATATCCGGTGTCCTTGATCATTGGGCATGATTATGCTGCCGGACGCCGCGGCGGAACTGCCAATTTCCACGCAATTCCTGCCCAAAAGTCCGAACGCGGGAGGAACATGCCCCCCCGCGGGCTACCGGCAGGCACAGGGGCGGCGTGGTGGCGACGCGGGGGCGACGCGGGGGCGACGTGGCGGCGGCGTGGTGGCGACGTGGCGGCGACGCGGTGGCGACGTGGCGGCGACGCGGTGGTGGCGCGGTAGCAACGCGGCAAGGCCGGCGATACCAGGCCCTCTACGCCGGCTGTGCGCCGGCGCCGGAATCCAGCCGCAGATCGATGCGCGTGCCGTGCGCGCCGCTGTCTATGGTCAGCGTGGCGCCCAGGCGTTGCGCGCGCGACCGCATGCCGCTCAGTCCATACGCGCCGGCACGCGCCGCGCTTTCGGTAAAGCCGCGGCCATCGTCGACGATGGTCAGGCGCACCGCCGTCCCATCCGGGTGCGCGCCGATGCGCAGCGTGCGCGGCTCGCCATGCCGGATGGCGTTGTTGATGGCTTCCTGCACGATGCGCAGCACGGACAGCGTGCCATCCGGCCCCAGCGACGGCAAGGCCGGCAAGGGTTGCACGTCCCATTCCAGGCGGATACCCAAGGCGTTCAGGCGCGGCTCCAGCCGGAAACGCAGGTTGGCCAACAGCGGCAGCAGATCGTGCGCCGGCACATCCAGCGAATCGATGATCAGGCGCAGGTCCTGCAGCGACTCTTCCAGCGACCGCACCAGTTCCTCGCGATCCGCTTCGGGCCTGCGCGCCATATGCAAGGCGGTGACCAGATGCGCGCCCATGCCATCGTGCATGTCCTGCAGAATGCGGCCGCGTTCGGTAACGATGGCCTGGCGCTGCGCCACGGCGGCTTCCTCGACATCCAGGATGAACCGCTCGGCGAACACGAACAGCAGCACGATGCAGAACGGCAGACCGCCGGCGACGCTCCAGCGGAATGTATCCCAGGTGGTCCATTCCATCAGGATCAAGCCCGACTGCACCTGCGTCACCCCCCACAGCAGCGCGGACGCAGCCAACGCCGCGAATTTGATCGAGCGGTCCTGCCACGCGCGGCATGCCAGCGGAATAACGAACAGGACGCGCGCGATCTGGTGCGGCCACGTCAGCAGCCACAGGCGATCGCTCGTGGCATACAGGAGCGCCGCTCCCAGCACGGCCACCAGCGTCAGGACGTTGAGCACGTGCCAGGCGGGCAGGACGCCCCGCCAGGTATAGCCCGAGATGCGATAGCCGACCGTGCACAGCGCCCAGTACATCGAGCAGGATATACAGATGCGCGCCACTTCCTGCGCGCCCCGGTCCATCGGAATGTCCGCCACCGTGTACAACACCACGGCGACGACGCCCACCAGCAGGCCGAGCTGAATAATGTGCGGCCGCCGCTGGCGCCGGATGTGCGCCGCCAGGAAACATGTGGCGCCCATGACCAGCACGAGAATGCCGTACGGCACGACCACCTGGCACAGATACCGCAGGCGCCAGGCATCATCCACCGCGCCGGGCGGCGCGATCGTCACCGCGGATATGCCGCTGCGGATCTGAGTACTGCCCTGCAGCCTGACGGCAAGGATGTTCTCGCCCTGGCGAAACAGGCCGGACGGCAGGATCAGGTGGACGGGCCGGTCGCTCATCGTCGAACCGACTTCATGGGCCGTGTCGTAGCGCACGCCGGGATTCAGCAGCGAGCCATTCAGCCAGAACTCCGCGGCCAGCGACACGCGCGGAACGTACAGGACCAGCGGTCCCGATGGCGGCGCCGCGAGCGGGAAGCGAATGACGTACCAGGCGAAACCGCTCAGGTCTGGATGCATGAGTCGCCAGTTGTCCGGCAGGGTCACGCGGCTACCGCCCGTCGTGGGCAGCGTGGCGACGTCGCCCCTGGAGGGCAGAGGTCCCGGAAAAAACTCCGCCGAGTCCAGGTGGAAGACGGGTTCGGCGGCGGGCTCGGCCACCGATGCGCCTGCGAGACTGGCGACCCAGAGCAGCAGCAACACCGCCAGCCACCGCTTCACGGAATGAATCCCTTGCCGCGCGCCGTGTTCACGGCCTCTACGCGATTGCGTACCGCCAGCTTGCCGTAGATGTTCTTGATATGCGTCGTGACGGTATGGATCGACACCGACAGGCGCTCGGCGGTTTCCCCCGTGGAATAGCCCAGGGCGACATGGTTCAGGATATCGATTTCGCGCGGCGTCAGCGGATTGTCCGGGCCGCCGCGCGGCGTGGCCGGCGTGGCGGCGCCTTGCGCCGATTGTGAAAACCGCTTCAGCAGATGCCGCGCCACCTGCGGCGACAGCGGTGCGCCGCCCTCATGCACCGCCAGCAGCGAACGGACGAACTCGTCCGGCGTGGTGTCTTTCAGCAGATAACCGCGCGCGCCCGCCTCGATGGCACGCACCACGTGCGCTTCGTCGCCGAACACCGTGCTGACCAGCACAGCGGTTTGCGGCGCGGCCTGCCGCAGCATTTCGATCAGCTCGGATCCATCGCCATCGGGCAGCCCCAGGTCAATGATGGCGATATCGCAAGGCGCCGCCGCCAGGCCGCGGCGGCCGTCGGTGACACTGGCCGCGCTGCCGGCCAGCGCCAGGCGCTCGTGCGCCGCAATCATGCGTTCGAACTCGGCCCGCTGCGGCTCGTCGTCCTCGACGATGAATACGCGGACCCGCTTGTGATCGTAGGTAGTTGCCATGGGGCCCGATTTTATTCCAGCCTTATTACAAGGGCCTGGAGGCATCTCCCGCCGTTACAAGGAGCTGTAGGCATCTCCTGCCGTTACAGGGAGCTGGAGGTTTCTCCCACCACGACATTGCCGGCCGGATCGCGTGCGTCGCCGGCGTCATCGGCCATGCCGCTGACGGCTTCCAGGCAGGCGATAAAACGCTGGGCAACCGGCTCCAGCGGATGATCACGGCTCCAAATCACGCCGGTCGGCTTGACCAGGCCGTGCAGATGGAAAGGCAGCGCGCGCAGCAATCCCGTCTCGTCGAAATAGTGCGCCGCATCACTGGGCATGAAGGCGATCGCATCGGTCATGGACACATAGGTGCGCACCAGCTGGGTCGACGTCGTCT
>DATJHN010000309.1:0-4135 GCA_035493915.1 Bordetella sp. | reverse complement strand
ACCGTGCTGTCGGACCTGCTGATGCGCAAAAAGCTGGACCTTGCGTTCCTGACCGAGCCGCGCCAGCATCGCAGCCTGGCGGTCGAATCACTGGGAAGCACCGACGTGGCATGGGTCTCCAGTGCCGCCAAACCCATCGGGCCCGCCGTATTGCGGCCGCGCGACGTCGTCGGTATTCCCATCCTGAGCGTGACCCCGCCGTCGCCGTTGAACGAGTTGCTGGTCGATTGGTGCACGTCTGACGGCTCGCCACCGCCGCCCTTCAGCACCTGCAACAACATCGCCGTCATCGCGCGATTGGTCCTGGCGGGCGTGGCGGCCAGCGTACTGCCCGTCTGCGTCGTGCAGCGTGAACTGGAATCGGGCGAATTGATCCGCTACCAGCAGAATCCGCCGTTGGCGCCGCGCGTCATGTGCGCCGCGTATCCCATGACATCGCGCGGTCCCGGCATGGATGCGGTACTGGATATCGCGCGCGCGGCGTTCACGCACACGGGGCTGTTCGATCCGGTCTGATGCTTATGCGTACCAGTAAAGGCGCGCCGGGTTGTCGGCCAGAACGGCGGCGAAACGGTCGGCTTCGGGCACCCAGCGCCGCAACCGTTCCAGCGCGGCGCCGTCATCGATGGGATGAAAACGTTCGATGACCGCCGGGTCTCGCGCCGTGCCGGGCCACGCACCCGGATGCGGCCAATCGGTGCCCCACACCATGCGGTCGGAACGGCACTGCAGGAATGCCTGGGCCAGCGGCTGTACATCCGCGCAGTCCGGCAGCGCGGACGCGCGATGCGCCGCCGATAGCTTGACGTAGACGTTGCCGCCCGCGATCAGGTCGACCAGGGCGCCGCGCGCCGCCTGGTGCGAGGGGTCGGCGACACGCATGCCCGCGTGGTGGTCCAGTACCACCGGCACCGGCAGCCGGCCGATGGCGTCGGCCAGGTTCACGATGACATGCGGATTGGTGAACATCTGCACGTGCCAGCCCAGGTCCGCAATCTTGCCGGCGATGCTTTCCAGCGCGGCGCGGGCAGCGGCTGGGTCGTTGGCGCCGCTGGTTTCCAGATTGATCCGCACGCCGCGCGCGCCTTGCGCGTGCATGGCGCGCAGCGCCTGCGGCGTTACCTGTTCGTCCACCACGACAACGGCGCGCGCGCGATCGGCGCCGTCGGCGTTCAGCACCGTTACCGCATCCAGCGTGCAGCGGTTGTCCGTTCCATAGGGACTGGGCTGGACGATCACCACGCGTTCTATGCCCAGTCTGCTATGCAGCGCCAGCATTTCCGCCACGCTGGCTTCGCCCGGCGTGTAGTGCCTGTCCGCCGCGTAGGGATAGCGCGACGCGGGTCCGAAAACATGGGTGTGGCAGTCGCAGGCCCGCGGCGGCATCGCGGTGGGGGCGGAAGAAGATGATGCTGTGCTCATGGCGGTTTCCTTATTGCGGGAAGGGGACGCGGTACTTATCGCTGTCCTTCTATTGCTTACCAGGTGCGCGGATTCCATTACTCCGCCCCATTTTTTGATGTCGGCGAGCTGCGGTGCCCCGCAGTATCCGCGCCGAACCGTATTTCGCGATGATGTCCAGGTCGATATAGCGCTTTTTTACATCGTCCATCGCCAGGATCGCCGATAACTCCTTGCTGATGCGCTGCGTGATTTCAGGCGGTGTTTCCGCGCGCGCCGCCAGGCCATTCCAGGCCTTGACCAAATAGCTTTTATTCAAGAACGGAAAAACGCGTGCCGGCATATGCACGGCCCGCGCCGGGAATGGCTGGCGGGGTCAGGCCACGCGGGATGCCGGCTGGCCGCCTTCCAGGATCTTCAGCAGTTCCTGGGCGACGCGCAGCGAACTGCGCTCCTGCGTTTCCACCGTGCCGCCGGCGGCGTGCGGCGTCGCCAGCACATTGGGCAGCTTCAGCAGTGGATGATCCGGCGCGGGCGGTTCGCGTTCTTCCCACACGTCCAGGCCGGCGCCGAACAGATGGCCCGAGACCAAGGCGTCGTACAGCGCCGCCTCGTTCACGATGCCGCCGCGCGAGACGTTCGTGACGATGGCGTTGCGCTTGAGCGCCGCCAGTTCCTTGGCGCCCACCAGGTTCGCGGTTTCATCGGTGTAGGGCACGTGGATGGTCAACACATCCAGAAGCGGCCACAGCTGGGCCAGGTCATGGACGCGCTGGTGCGGGATGTCCGCCCACGGGTCGTTGTCCGCGCGCGCCTTGTAGTAGGGGTCGTAGCTGACGATGCGGCAGCCGTAGCGATGGAATTTGGCGGCCGCTTGCGCGCCGATATTGCCCATGCCGATCACGCCCACGGTCTTGCCTTCCAGGCCGATGCCCAGCATTTTCGGCCGCACGATCTCCGCGCCGGCGCGGATCAGGCGGTCGAATTCACCGATCCGGCGCGCTACCGCCAGCGTCAGCGCGAAAGCCATTTCCGCCACGGTTTCACTGTTCACGCCCGGCGTGTTGGCGACGACGATGCCGTGCGCGCGCGCGGCATCCAGGTCCAGCGTATTGATGCCCACGCCCTGCTTGACGACAGCCTTCAGTTTGCGCGCCCGCTGGAAATCCTGTGCGGTGACGGGGCGCATGCGCACCATGATGCCATCGGCATCCTCATGCCAACGCTGGCCGCGCGGATCCTGAAAGGGAATGACTTCGGCCCGGCCTTGCAGCCAGTCGATGCCGGCGGGATGGTATGCATCCAGTACGTAGATTTTTTTCATTGGAAAGATGTTCCACTAGGTCAATAGAAACGGAACCTGCGCTTCTTCGCACAGCGCGTATCTTGGCGATCCACGCGCGGCCAGGAAGCCAGTTGGCGCATATAGAGTTCAGGCACCGGAGTTTCGCCCCAGGGCTGTTCCAGCGACCAGGCCGGCTCCCGTCCGCCCATCGGACCGGTATCGATCAGCGCGACGCTGCCATGTCCCCGGAGCATGGACGATCGTGCTCCAGCCCATGCCGCCGTGGCAGACGGGAAAGCCCACGACGAGCAGGTCCAGCTCGTAGCCTGCGATTTTCATGTCTTCCTCCTGATTTTTTTCGCATGATGGCGGGCTAGGGTATAACTTTCCAATCAATTTTTGTCGATAGGTCATAGGACAAGCTTATCCATGCTGACCCTGTGCCACATCGAGGTTTTCCACGCCATCACTGGCCGGCATGCCGGAAATGGCCATGTCGCGGTCCGAATGGGACGCGGACGCCGCGCCGCAGGCAGCCAGCTCCGCGACACGCGCGGGCAGGCCGTCAAGAAAGCCCGGCAGGGCGGGATAGGCGCGGCGCCGGCATGGACAGAATGGATTCCAGTGTCAGTCCGACCGCGAGCAACTGGCGATCGCCGTGCGGCAGACCGTCGATCTCGATGCCGACTGCCTGCCCTTGGGCTGTGTAGCCCGCCGGCATGGACAGGCCCGGCAGGCCCGCATTGCTGGCGGGCAGCGTATTGCGCAGATAGGCGTAGTTGGCCGAAACCGGTCGGTCGTTCAGCGCCACCAAGCCGTCGGCGCCGGCCAGCGAGCCCGCCACGGCGATGGTGGTCGGCATGATTATGCCGTCCAGCTTGTGCCGGCAGAATTGTTCCAGGAACATGCGGCGCAGCGCCGGGCGATGCGTACGGATGGCGGTTTCGTACAGATGCGCCGGCACGCGGTGCGGCGATCGCGGCGCGATGAAATTTTCGATCAGCGCGCGGACGTCATCGCCGGCGGCATCGCGCACCAGGTCCGCCATCGACAGTCCGGTATCGTGAGTGCGCAGGTAGCGTTCCATGGCCGGCCAGAACTCGGCGAAACCGATGGGCGTACCGGCGGCCTCGCTGACCTGCGCCAGGGCGGGCATGCTGAGTTCGATCAGCTGCACGCCGCTGTCTTCCAGGCGCCGCAGCGCCGAATGTGCCAGCAAGTGGACCTGGTCATCCAGCCCTTCGAAAAAAAATCCGTGCACCACCCCCAGACGTATGCGTTCCGGGATGGCCGCCACCACGGGGCGTTGCGAACCCGTAATGACCTGGTCGACCAAGGCGACGTCCGCCACGGTACGAGCCATCGGACCGGGCGTATCGCGCGTGGGGCAGACCGGCGCCACGCCGTCGACCGGGTATCGGCCCACCGTGGGTCGCAGGCCCACGATGC
>DATJHN010000308.1:0-2537 GCA_035493915.1 Bordetella sp. | reverse complement strand
TCGCCATCCGCGTGCCGCGTCCCTTGCCGGGCTGATCCGTTTTCATTCAAATGCCGGTCCCCGGCCAAAACCCAATATGCTTATTGCCCAGCTCAGCGATCTCCATATCCGTTTGCCCGGCCAGAAGGCCTACCGCGTGGTCGCCACCGATGAATTCCTGCCGCCGGCCGCCGCCGCCATCAATGCGCTGCAACCCCGCCCCGACGTCGTCGTGATTTCCGGCGACCTGACGGACTTTGGCCGGTCCGCCGAATACGCGCATCTGAAGCGTATGCTGGACACGCTGGAAATGCCCTATCTGCTTTTACCGGGCAATCACGACGACCGCGATGCATTGGCCGAGGTTTTCGTCGACCACCCGTCCCTGCGCGGCTGCGACGGCTATGCGCAATACGTGGTTGAAGACTATCCCGTGCGCATCATCGTCCTCGATACGGTGGTCCCGGGCCGGAGCCACGGCGCGCTGTGCGAACGGCGCCTTTCCTGGCTGGCGGGACGCCTGGCCGAACAGCCCGGCCGGCCAACGGTGCTGGTCATGCATCATCCGCCCTTCGATACCGGTATCGGCCACATGGACGCGATCGGCCTGCTGCAAGGCATCGACGAACTGGCCCGCATAGTAGGTCGGCACGGCAACATCGAAAGAATCCTGTGCGGCCATCTGCATCGCACCATCTATCGGCGCTTCGCGGGCACCATCGCGTCCACCTGTCCCAGCCCGGCGCACCAGGTGGCGCTCGATCTGCGCGAGCATGCGCCATCGGCCTTCGTGATGGAGCCGCCCGCCTACATGCTGCACGAATGGCGCGAAGACGGCCTGGTCAGTCATGTGGCCTACATCGGCGCGTATGCCGGGCCGTATCCCTTCCATGAAGGCGGTGAGCTGATCGATGAATGAAGGCTCGCCGGCGTCGACAGGCGCCTGGCATGCCATCGTTCCGTCATGTTCGCACTGCACAATGAAAAGGATTTCATTTGCAGTCACAATAGCCGGGCCGCAAACAAAGACAAAGACCGAGGGGACATGGCAGCCATCGTTCTGGAACAGCTGACGAAGCGGTACGCCGATACCGCCGCGATTCGCGGCGTCGATGTCGTTGTGCCGGCGGGCAGCTTCACGGTCCTGCTGGGACCATCGGGATGCGGCAAGTCCACCACCCTGCGCATGATCGCCGGCCTGGATACGCCAACGTCGGGCCGTATCCTGATCGGCGGCCGCGACGTCACGCACCTGCCGCCGGCGCAGCGCCACATCGCCATGGTGTTCCAGTCGTATGCGCTGTTTCCGCACTTGACCGTGCGCGAAAACATCCTGTTCGGCCTGAAGGTGCGCAAGGAACCGCGCGCCGGCCACGCACAGCGCCTGGCGCGCGTGGCCGAATTGCTGGGCCTGGAACAACTGCTGGACCGCAAGCCGGCGCAGCTGTCCGGCGGCCAGCAGCAGCGCGTCGCGCTGGGCCGCGCTGTAATTTCCGAAGCACCCGTATGCCTGATGGACGAACCGTTGTCCAACCTGGACGCCCAGCTGCGCCATGACATGCGCCGCGAGATCCGCGCCCTGCAGCGCCAGCTGGGGATCACCATGGTGTACGTCACGCACGACCAGACCGAAGCCATGAGCATGGCGGACCAGATCGTCCTCCTGCGCAACGGCGCGGTCGAACAGCGCGATACACCCGACGGGCTGTATGCGCGGCCCACCACCGAATTCGCCGCGCGCTTCATCGGCACGCCGCCCATGAACCTGATGCTGCTGGACCGCGTCGGAAACGCGCGTGTCGTGGCCGGCACGGGCGAGCCCGCCGTGGTCGACGCACCCGCCGGCGCGGCGCGCCTGGGCGTGCGGCCGGAGCATATCCGCCTGGCCGCGCAGGGCCATGCCGCCGTCGTGCAGGGCGTTGAGTACTTCGGCGCCGATTCCATCATTACCTGCGCCGTGGGCGCCAGCGCCGGTATCGCCGTGCGCCTGACCGGGCACGCCGCGGTCGCCGCCGGCGATAGCGTCTGCCTGGACTGGGCGCCTGAACGCCAGCATTTTTTCGACGCGCAGGGCGTGACCCTGGCGCCGTCATGATCGCCCGGCAGCATGCCGCTTGTTCTTTCCCGTTCCTTTCCTTTCAGGAAGCCACTATGCGACGCACCGTATTGAAAAGCCTTGCCGCCGTCATGGCCGGCGCGCTGTTTTCCCTTCCCGTCCACGCCCAGCAGCCGGTGGACGTCGAGTTCTACTATCCAGTCGCCGTGGGCGGCCCCATCACCAAGATCATCGACAACATGGTGGCGGACTTCCACAAGGAAAACCCCGACATCAACGTCAAGCCGGTCTACGCGGGCACCTACCAGGACTCCATCGCCAAGGTGCTGACCTCGATGAAGGGCGGCCAGCCGCCACAGCTGGCGGTGCTGCTGTCCACCGATATGTTCACGCTGATCGATGAAGACGCCGTCGTACCCATCGACGGATTGGCGAACGACGCGGCCGGCAAAGCCTGGCTGGGCGGCTTCTATGACGCGTTCATGCAGAACAGCCGTAGCGG
>DATJHN010000307.1:0-12144 GCA_035493915.1 Bordetella sp. | reverse complement strand
TCCCAAGCCCTTTACCGACGTGATGCACGCGTCGGTCCAGGCCCTGATGCAACACGTTGCCATCTCCAAACTGTAAGCCAAGACAATGATGCACTCCTCACTCGATTTCGCGCTGGCGACGCCGGAGATCCTGCTGCTGATTCTGGGCTCGGCCATCCTGCTGATCGACGCGGTCAGCAACCATCCGACGCGCAAGGTCAGTTATCTGCTTACGCTGGGCACCCTGGTGGTCGTGACCATCGTCTCGCTGGTGCAATGGCACGACGGCGTAAAGGGCAGGGCGTTCGGCGGCCTGTTCGTCACCGATGACCTGGCTCACCTGCTGAAGATCGCGTCATACATCGCGGTGTTCCTCACCCTGGTCTATGGCCGCATCTATTCGCAAACGCGCGACATGCTGCGCGGCGGCGAGCTCTACGTGCTCGCGCTGTTCGGCCTGTTGGGCCAGATGGTGATGATCTCGGCCGGCAACCTGATCACGGTCTACCTGGGCCTGGAACTGATGTCGCTGTCGCTGTATGCGCTGATCGCGCTGCGCCGCGACGACACCACCGCCACCGAAGCCGCCATGAAGTATTTCGTGCTGGGCGCGCTGGCTTCCGGTTTCCTGTTGTACGGCATGTCCATGATCTACGGGGCGACCGGCCATCTGGACCTGGACCAGATCGCCACGGTCATCGCCGCCGGCAAGGCGCAGAATCTGCCGCTGGTGCTAGGCGTGGTCTTCATCGTCGCCGGTCTGGCCTTCAAGCTGGGCGCCGCGCCTTTCCATATGTGGGTGCCGGACGTCTACCACGGCGCGCCGACGGCGGTCACGCTGCTGCTGGGCGCCGCGCCCAAGCTTGCCTCGTTCGCCATCACGCTGCGCGTGCTGATCGTGGCGATGCACTCGCTGGCCGCCGATTGGCAGCCCATGCTGTTGATCCTGGCCGTGCTGTCGTTGGCGATAGGCAACATCACCGCGATCGCGCAAAGCAATTTCAAGCGCATGCTGGCCTACTCGACGATTTCCCACATGGGCTTCGTCCTGCTGGGCCTGGCCGCCGGCGGCGAGTCGGCCGGGGCGGGTTACGGCGCGGCGCTGTTCTACATGGTGACGTACGTGCTGACCACGCTGGGCAGCTTCGGCATGATCCTGCTGCTGTCGCGCGACGGTTTCGAGTGTGACAGCATCGACGACCTGAAGGGCCTGAACCGCCGCAGCCCCTGGCATGCGTTTATCTTGCTGATGCTGATGGTCTCGCTGACCGGCCTGCCGCCCACTGTCGGGTTCTATGCCAAGCTGGCGGTGCTGCAGCCTCTGATCCAGATGGGGCACGTCTCCATCGCGGTGATCGCTGTGATGTTCTCGCTGATCGGCGCTTTCTATTACCTGCGCGTGGTCAAGGTCGTGTATTTCGACGATCCCGTCGGCGAAGCCCATCCGGTGTCGGCCTCCTGCGTGCAGCGCGGCTTGATATCGCTGAACGGCGCGTTGCTGCTGTTGCTGGGCCTGTTGCCCGGTGGACTGATGGCGGCTTGCGTGCGCGCGGTCCAGACGTCCCTGGGCCTGTGAGCCGCATCTAAACCACGAATCGCGGCGCGGCGCCGATAAACAGCGCCGCGCCGCGTTTGCTTATTCCGGGCTGATGAGACAAACCCTTGCCGTCTGGCTGTTGATCGTGCTGGCCCTGGTCTGCGCGAATCTACCTTTCCTGAACGAGCGGCTGTTTGCGCTGTTCGTGTGGCGCAAGGGCGGGGTGCCCGTGTCCAAGCCTTTCTGGCTGCGCCTGGTCGAACTGCTGGTGTTCTACCTGATCGTCGGTGCCTTGGGGTTCGCCTTCGAGTCCACCTTGGGCAACCGTTTTTCCCAGGGCTGGGAGTTCTACGCAATCGCCCTGTGCCTGTTCCTGGTCATGGCGTATCCCGGCTTCGTCATCCGGTATCTGCTCAAACGGCGGCGCCCGGTACGTCGGGACTGAACCAGGCCGCATGCACCCATAGCGCGATCGCGGCCGCGATCGCCATCCAGACCAGAATCACCAGAATCAGGCCGAGCCGGCTGCGCGGCCTTGCCTGTTTGCGCGCGGACCAGTCCAGCGCGCGTTCGCGGCTTTCCGCGAGCACTGGCGCGGGCAGGGCGCGCAAGGTCGCCCAAATCAATATCGGCGTCAGGATGATGTCGTCCACCAAGCCAAGTATGGGTATGAAGTCCGGTATCAGATCGATAGGACTCAGGACATAGGCCACCACCAGTATCGCCAGCGCCTTGGCATACCAGGGCGTCGCCGGATGGCGCAGCGCGAACCATAGCGCCAGGGCATCCTGCCGTGTCCGCAGCGCCCATAGGCGCGAGATTTTCAACCATCTCATCTTCCCACCTCCCGCGCCCCCGGTCCGGGAGCATCCCCCAGCTTATCGCCTAGGGGGCGCAGCGTCATGGGCAGCAGATGCCGCACTCCGCACTCCGCACCCTGCACTCGTATCCGGCCAGGCCTTCGCCCAATGTCTGGCTGGCGAACGATTGCACTGACATGAAGCTTAACCGCCACATTCTCTACACAAGGTTAATAAATATTGTTCTAGCTGACATCTTTCTTTATGATTCGAAGCGAATTCACAATAAGAATCGTTGTCATTATCGTTATTTATTGGAGAAGCCTCTTGAAGCAGCAGGACTCGTATTCACTGAATACGCTTACGCAGTCTCTGGCCGTCGCCCTGGCGGTACCGGCGTTGTTCATGGCCCAGCAAGTCTCTGCCCAGAACGCCGCAGTCACCGAAATGGCACCCGTCCAGGTGGAAGGCGATTCGCTCTATGACGTGCCGGTGTCCTCATCGAACAAGTTCACGGCGCCATTGCTGGATACGCCGAAGTCGGTGCAGATCATTCCCCAGACGGTGATCCAGGACACGGCGGCCACGTCGCTTCAGGATGTTTTGCGAAATTCTCCGGGCATTACTTTTGGGGCAGGCGAGGGCGGCCAGCCCTTGGCCGACCGGCCGTTCATCCGCGGCAGCTCTTCCGGCAACAGCATCTTCGTCGACGGCATACGCGACCCCGGCGGCCAGACACGCGAAATCTTCAATGTGGAAAGCGTGGAGATCATCCGCGGCGCGGACTCCGTGTATGGCGGCCGGGGATCGGGCGGCGGAAGCATCAACCTGGTAAGCAAGAAGCCGAAGCTGGGCAATTTCGTGCAGGCCGATGCGGGCCTGGGCAGCGACGCCTACTGGCGCGGAACCGTGGACGGCAATTGGCAGTTCAACGACAACTCCGCCTTCCGCCTGAACCTGTTGGACGGCCAGGGGAACGTGCCGGGTCGCAATGTGGTCGACTATGACAAATGGGGCGTGGCGCCGTCGCTGTCCTTTGGCCTGGGCACTCCCACGCGCGTGACGCTCAGTTACTACCATTTCCAGTCGGATGGCATGCCGGATTATGGCGTCCCGCTGGCGAGCAAGATTCCCGGCAAGCACACCAGCGATGGCATTCTGAATGTGGGCCGGAGCAAGTTCTACGGCGTGCTGGATCGCGACTATCAGAAGAACAAATCCGACATCGGCACCATTGAACTCGAACATGATTTCAATGACCGTGTCACGCTGCGCAACGCGACCCGTTACGGGCAAACGCTCAACGATTACGTGTTGACCAACCCTGGGGACGGCGGCGCCGCGCGCTTCGACCCGGGTACCAACGAATGGTGGATGCAGCGCGGGCTGAAGTCGCGCTGGCAGCAGACGACACTGCTATCCAACGTGACGGAGCTATACGGTAAATTCAACACGGGCACGCTCAGGCACAGCTATGACGTCGGCGTGGAATTCACCAGTGAGAAGAACAAGAACGCCAGCTACAACGTGACGACGACGTCCGGCAGCTTTTGCCCCACGGTGTTCCCGGCAGGCGCAATGGATTGCACTCCGGTCTATCATCCCGACCCGCACGATAATTGGTCGGGCAATATTTCGCGTGGTCCACTGACCAACGACAGCACATCCAACACGCGCGCCATCTATGCTTTCGACACGATCGACCTCAACGACCGCTGGTCGCTGAGCTTGGGCGGCCGTTTCGATAACTATCGCATCGACGGCAATTTCCTGCCCCGCGGCGCCACGACTTCTCAAAGTAGCGATGGCAGCTGGAACGTCTTCAGCTACCAGACGGGCATCGTCTATAAGCCCGCGCCCAACGGCAGCATCTACCTGTCCTATGCCACGGCTTCCACACCGCCGACCGTCAGTGGCGGGGACCAGGAAGCGCTGGCGGCGAACACCAATAACCTCGATCCCGAAAAGAGCAAGACGATCGAATTGGGCACCAAGTGGGACGTGCTGGACGAGAAGCTGACGCTGACGGCCGCGCTGTATCAGACCGATCGCGAAGATGCCCAAATCGAGGTCGATCCGGGCGTTTTCGCGCAGGCTGGCAAGACCCGCGTCCGCGGCCTGGAACTGGGCTTCGCCGGCGCGGTGACCCGCAAGTGGAACGTCTTCGGCGGCTATAGCTACATGGACAGCGAGCTGGTCAAGGGCGCCTATAACGGCGTCAACGAGGGAGACCCGCTGGCCAATACGCCGCGCAACAGCTTCAGCCTGTGGAACACCTACAAGTTGCTGCCGAAGTTCACCGTGGGAGGCGGCATCTACTACGTGGGCAAAACCTTCGGCGGCAACCAGGGCGGCGCGGGCGGCGGCGCGAACAGCGTATACATGCCCGGCTACTGGCGCTTCGACACCATGGCGGCCTACCAGGCTTCGCCCAACCTTACCTTTCAACTGAACGTGCTGAACCTGACTGACAAGGAATATTTCTCGCGGACCAATGGCGTGCACCACGCCGATTACGGTCCCGGCCGCCAGGTCATCCTGACCACGTCGATCCGGTATTGAGCAAGCAAGGCGGGCGTGGTCACGCCCGCCGTCGTTTCAGAATAATCCAGCTGGCATGCTGGTACGCAAGCCGTATAACAGCACGGTCACCCGCCCGATCCGCGCTGCCTTGACGGCAAGCATCGGCCGTGTGATTGATCGAATCCCCCGACCGCGATACCTCTGGAGAAACGTATGCCCAACATGGCTGATGCCTTCGACCTGCGCGATGCGCTTGACCTGCGCGACACACCGTATGGCGTTCAACACTGGCAAGACCAGGGTTACCGCCAGCAGGGCTTGCGCAATGTTTTGGGGTCTGCTGCCGGTATGCAGCAAAGCAAGCGCGACAACGAGTATCTGCAGGAAACGCTGAGACTGGCCGAGCAGGCCAGCATGAGCTTGCGCGCGGCCATGGGCCGGGTGACCACCACCAATCACCAAAGGCTCATGGCATTGAAGGAAGCGACGGCGATCGATGACGGCAAGATCGTTATGGAAATGCGTGAGTCGATCCGCAAGAAAATGGGCGATTGGTCGAAAGAACTTCCCGACGAGCTCGCGGAAATTTTTCGGCCTTTGGCGCGTACCACCCAGGCGGTGAAGGGGCAATCCACCGGTGCCGCTTTATGGTCCGCCGTGCCGACCGCGGCAGACAAAGTGGCCGGAATACAGACCGCGGTCAATCAACACACCGCAGGGTTTGTCACGAACTTCGAGGCGACGGCGGTGGCATTGGCGGCGCCGTATGTCGAGCAACTCTTTGACCTGGTATTGAACAAGATAGACGAGAAGCGTGGACAGACGCAGCGCAACCATTTCAAAGAGCAACGGAAAGCGATCACTGCCGCCATCAACCTGACCAAGGCGGTGCCGCTGATCCCCACACTCGCAAAAGTGGTTGAGATCACACTTCCGGATTCCCTGCACAAGCTCCTTGTGACTGTCGCCAACCCCGCTGATGCGTTCCTGGGCGCTGTCGTGGTCAAGTTCACGGCGGCAACGTCCATGGCCGGGATCATGCACGCCGCGGCCAACGTGCACACTATCGCCGTGCCGTTCACCAAATTGGTCCAGCCTTTGATGTCGATCGTGACGTTGCTGCACCAGTATCCCAAGATCGATGGGATGCACGCGCTGCACCAGCGCTTGCCCGCCAATAGCCCTTGCAGCGCCGCCGCGTTTCAGATCGTCGACAAGTGGGAGACCGGCCTCGTCAACAAGATAGGCGGCGGGCATCAGGTCTACGCCTTTATCACTGCAGTGAAAAACCTCTATAACGCGGGCAAGCCCGCAGCGAACAATCCGGCCGAGGTGTTGTGGCATGCCGCGCAGCACGAGGCCGCGGTCAGCCGCGGCGATCGCGACAGTGCTCTTCTGGTTCTTGCGACACTGTTCGGCGACGGCAATGCCCGCAACGGTATCGACAAGGCGGTCGCGGCCATCGTGTCGGACAAGGTGGGCGGCATCGCCAAGATAAAAAGCTTGATCTAGGGCCTGTTCACCTTGGAAACAGCCACGCACCGGCGATTGTGGGGCTGCGAATCAGGCACGCGTGAAGCGGCGTGCTTGATCGACCCTTGACCCCGCAAGGAGCCCGTAACGACGGGCAAGGGCTGGCCCGGCGGCATCGCCCGGGTCAGTGCTCGAACCAGTTCAGCACGCCGTCCAGTCCGGAAACGTTCAACGCGAAACGCGTTTGTTCGCGCACCACCGGTTTGGCGTGGTAAGCCACCGAATAGCCGGCGAGGCCAAGCATTTTCAGGTCGTTGGCGCCGTCGCCCATGGCGATGATCTGATCCGGCGAGGCGCCATGGCGTTGCGCGAAGGCGCTCAGGCGCTCGGCCTTGCCCGTGGCATCGATAATGCCGCCCAGCACCCGGCCGGTCAGTTTGCCGTCTTCGATTTCCAGCGTGTTCGAATGCGCTTCGTCCAGGCCCAGCCGTTCGCGCAGGCGCTCGGTGAAGAAAGTGAAGCCGCCTGATACCAGCAGGATCTTGATGCCTGCCGTTTTGGCGGATGCGATCAAGGTCTCGGCGCCGGGGTTCAGCCGCAGCTTTTCGCGATACACCTGCTCCAGCGCCTGTGCCGGCTGGCCGGCCAGCAAGGCGACGCGGCGGCGCAGGCTCTCGGAAAAATCGGTGATCTCGCCGCGCATGGCGGCTTCGGTGATGGCCGCCACCTTGTCCTTGACGCCCGCCACGCCGGCGATTTCGTCGATGCACTCGATATTGATCAGGGTGGAATCCATATCCATCGCCAACACCTTGCATTGCGATAAGGTGCTGCCCTTGGGCACGAAGGCATGGTCCACGCCGGCCGCTTCGCACCATTGCCGGACTTCCCGGCGGGTGGCGTCGTCATGCTGCACGTCCAGCAAACGCGCGGCCGTCGCGCTCAGGCGCAGCAGGCCCTGTGCCTGCGACAGCGCGGCGACCTGCTCGCAGTGTTCGGCGGCCAGGGCGGGAGACTGGATGACAAGATGGTAGGCGTTCATGGCGAGAAAGGTGTCCGTGGAGGGTAGGGCGCGCGGGCCCGATGTGTCTTTACAGGTCAGCGGGTCAGCGGGTCAGCGGCGCAGGCGTCGGCGATGGCAGGTGGGGCGTTACGATTCATGCCAGGGCGCGCAGCACGGTTCGTACCGCGTCCACGCGTGCCGGAATCTGCTGCCCCTTGATTTCCACGCGCAGCTTGTCTTGGCCCGCCAGTTTTATATGGCGCTGCTTTTGCACCAGTTCGATGATGCGCATGGAATCGATGGGCGGATTCGGTCCGAACTGGACCAGGGCCTGCGCCTCGCTGGCGTCGATCTTGACGATGCCCAGCGCTTGCGCCGCCAGGCGCAGCCGATGCGAAGCCAGCAGGGTCTGGGCCGATTCCGGCAGCTTGCCGAAACGATCGATCAGTTCTTCCTGGATGCGGATCAGGTCGTCTTCGTCGGTAGCGTGCGACAGGCGCTTATACACGGCCAGCCGTGCATGGACGTCCGCGCAGTAGTCGGCGGGAAGCAAGGCGGGGGCATGCAGGTTGACTTCGCAGGCCTGGCCGAAGGGCGCTTCCAGATCGGGTTCCTCGCCGGCCTTCAGCGCGCGCACGGCTTCGTTCAGCATATCCGTGTACATCGAAAAACCGACTTCCTGGATGTTGCCGGATTGCGATTCGCCCAGTACTTCGCCGGTGCCGCGGATTTCCAGGTCATGCATGGCCAGGTAGAAGCCGGATCCCAGTTCTTCCATGGCCTGGATGGCTTCCAGCCGCTTTTTGGCGTTGGAGGTGATGGCGTCTTCGCCGGGCGTGAGCAGATAGGCGTAGGCCTGATGGTGCGACCGGCCGACGCGTCCGCGCAGCTGGTGCAGCTGCGCCAGGCCGAAGCGGTCGGCCCGGTGGATCACGATGGTATTGGCGGTGGGGACGTCGATGCCGGTTTCGATGATGGTGGTACAGAGCAGCACGTTGAAGCGCTGCGCGTAGAAACCCTTCATGACCTGTTCGAGCTCGCGTTCGCCCATCTGGCCGTGGGCGACGGCGACGCGGGCCTCCGGCACCAGTTCTTCGAGCCGTGCCCGCCGGTTGTGGATGGTTTCCACTTCGTTGTGCAGAAAGTAGGCTTGGCCGCCGCGCTTGAGTTCGCGCAGCAGGGCTTCGCGTATGGTGCTGCCGTCCTCGCGCCGCACGAAGGTCTTGATGGCCAGGCGCTTCTGCGGCGCGGTGGCGATGACGGAGAAATCCCGTATGCCTTCCAGCGACATGCCCAGCGTGCGCGGAATCGGCGTGGCGGTCAGGGTCAGCACGTCGACTTCGGCGCGCAAGGACTTGAGCGCTTCTTTCTGGCGCACGCCGAAGCGGTGTTCCTCGTCGATGATCACCAGGCCGAGCTGCTTGAACTTGACGTCCTTGGACAGGATCTTGTGCGTGCCGATGACGATATCGACACTGCCGCTGTTGATGCCCTGGATCGCCGCGGCGACTTCCTTCGCGGAGCGGAAGCGGGACAGCTCCACGACCCGTACCGGCCAATCGGCGAAGCGGTCCGCGAAGGTCTGCGCGTGCTGTTCGGCCAGCAGGGTGGTGGGGCAGAGCAGCGCCACCTGCTTGCCGTTGGCGACGGCAAGAAAGGCCGCCCGCAGCGCGACTTCCGTTTTGCCGAAACCGACATCGCCGCAGACCAGGCGGTCCATGGGCTTGCCGGAAGTCATGTCCATGATCACGGCCTGGATGGCGGCGGCCTGATCGGGCGTTTCCTCGAAGCCGAAGCCTTCGGCAAAGGCCTCGTAATCATTGAGTTGCAGCTTGAAGGCGTAGCCTTCGCGCGCCGCCCGCTTGGCGTACAGCGCCAGCAGTTCCGCGGCGGTGTCGCGCACCTGTTTGGCGGCCTTGCGCCGCGCCTTGTCCCATTGCCCGGAACCCAGCTGGTGCAGCGGCGCGGCTTCCGGATCGGCACCGCTATAGCGGGCGATGACGTGCAACTGCGAGACCGGCACGTACAGCGTGCTGCCGTTGGCGTATTCGAGATGCAGGAATTCCATCTCGCCTTCGCCCATGTCCATATTGATCAGGCCATGGTAGCGCCCGATGCCGTGCTGCGCGTGGACCACGGGGTCGCCCTCGCGCAGCTCCGACAGATCGCGCACCATGGCTTCGACGTTGCTGGCGCGTTCCTGTTCGCGCCGGCCGCGTCGGCTGACCGCGGCCTGGCCAGGATACAAGTCGTTTTCGGTGATGAAGGCGATGCCTTCGGCGGGCAGGCTGAAGCCGGAAGTCAGCGGCGCGGCCAGCAGAGCCAGGCGCGCCGGCGAAAGGCGGAAGTCCTCGATCGAAGCCGCTTCGAAATCGGGCGGCAGATCGAATTCGGCCAGCATCTGCGCCAGCGTTTCGCGCCGTCCGGCGGAATCCGCGCAGAGCAGGATGCGCCATTTGCCGGCGTCGACCACGGCGCGTAGCCGCGCGACGGGATCGTCCGCCCGCCGCGTGACCGCTACGTCGGGCGCTGGTCCGATGTCGGGATGCTTGCGTTCGGCGGTCAGTGTCAGGCGTTCGAAGTCCTTTAAATGGCCGAACAGCGATTCCGTGTCCAGGAACAGCGCGGACGGCGGCAGCACCGGGCGTTCGCGATCGCTTTTCAAGAATCCGTAGCGGCTGGACGTGTCCTGGGCGAAACGCCGGATGGCGTCGTCGATGTCGCCGATTGTCACCGCGATGGTCGACGAGGATAGGTACTCGAACAGCGTCGCGGTCTGGTCGAAGAACAGCGGCAGGTAGTATTCGACCCCCGCGAAGGCAATGCCGTTGCCGATATCCCGATAGGGCAGGGCACGCGAGGGATCGCCTTCGAAAATCTCGCGGAAACGCGCGCGGAAGCGGTTGCGCGCCTCTTCGTCCATCGGGAATTCCCGTCCCGGCAGCAGCTGGACGTGATTGACGGGGTACAGGCTGCGCTGGGTATCGACGTCGAACGCGCGTATCGATTCGATTTCGTCGTCGAACAGGTCCAGCCGGTACGGCACGACCGAGCCCATGGGAAACAGGTCGATCAGGCCGCCGCGCAGGCAGAATTCGCCCGGTGCGGTGACCTGGGTCACATGGGTATAGTTGGCCAGTGTCAGTTGTGCGCGCAGCGCCGCTTCGTCCAGCTTGTCGCGCTGCTTGAACGAAAACGTATAGGCTGCCATGAATGCGGGCGGCGCCAGCCGGTACAGCGCGGTGGTAATCGGTACCGTCAACACGTCGACGGAACGATGCATCAGCGCGTCCAGCGTCTTGAGCCGTTCGGAGATCAGGTCGTGGTGCGGCGAAAACGCATCGTAGGGCAGCGTTTCCCAGTCCGGCAGCTGGCGCACGCGCAGTTCGGGCGCGAACAGATGGATTTCATCGGTAAGCCGCTGCGCTTCCAGCGGCTCCGCCGTCAGGACGAGCAGGGGGCGCCCGGCCCGGCGGGCGAGATCGGCCAGCAGCCATGCGTCGCCCGAACCAGGTGGTTGGGGTTGCGCATATCGGGTGCCGGGTTTCAGGGCGGCCAGGGTGGAGTCCGTCGACGGGACCCGCGCTGGCGTGGGCGAAGAGGGGAAATCTGCAGGCATGAGACGGAAGATTATAAAATCTCCTGCTTATGTCTGCCTCTCTTATCGCGCTCGTTCCCGCCGCCGGTATTGGCGCCCGTGCCCTGGCCGCGGACGGCGGCGGTGTTCCCAAGCAGTACCGGTCCCTGGCCGGACAGCCTATGCTCCGGCATGCGGTGCTGGCCCTGCTGGCCGATCCCCGCGTGCGCGAAGTGCGCGTCGCGGTTTCCGCCGGCGATGGCTGGGTGGAATCCGCGCTGGCCGGGTTGCCGCGCACCGTATGGCGTCCCTGCGGCGGCGCGACCCGTGCGCGCACGGTGGCCAATGCCCTGGCCGACAGCGGCGCGGCGGATGATGATTGGATACTGGTCCACGATGCCGCGCGGCCCGGCCTGCCGGCGGACTCGCTGGCGCGCCTGATAGATGCCTGTCTTGGCGACCCGGTGGGCGGCCTGCTGGCGCTGCCGGTACGCGACACGGTCAAGGCGGGCGCGGCGCGCGTCAGCCGCACGGTGGACCGTCAGGAATTGTGGCAGGCCCAGACCCCACAGATGTTCCGTGCCGGCCTGCTGCGCCGGGCGCTGCGCGATGCCGCCGCCAACGGTTTCGAGGTTACCGACGAAGCCTCGGCCATCGAAGCCGCCGGCCATGCACCGCTGCTGGTACCGGGTGCCATGCGCAATTTCAAGGTGACCTGGCCCGAGGACTTCGACTTGATGGAGAGATGGTTGTGAGCATTCCCTTTCGCGTGGGCCAGGGTTTTGACGTCCATGCCCTGGTAACGGGCCGGCCGCTGATCATCGGCGGCGTGACGATTCCCCATACGCACGGATTGCAGGGGCATTCCGATGCCGATGTCCTGCTGCATGCAATCACCGACGCCGTATTGGGCGGCGCGGCGCTGGGCGACATCGGACGGCATTTTCCGGATACGGACCCCGCCTATCGCGGCGCGGACAGCCGCGTGCTGTTGCGCCATGCAATGGACAAGGTCAGGGATGCGGGCTGGGTGGTCGTCAACATCGACGCCACCGTGCATGCGCAGGCTCCCAAGATCGGACCCCATGCGACGGCCATGGTGCGCAACGTCGCGGCCGATCTGGGCATCGACGAAAGCGTGGTCAATATCAAGGCCAAGACCAACGAAGGGCTGGGCTACCTGGGCCGCAAGGAAGGCATCGCGGCCACCGTGGTCGCCCTGCTGGCGCGCGCCGGCGCGGCCTAGGGCCTG
>DATJHN010000306.1:0-24352 GCA_035493915.1 Bordetella sp. | reverse complement strand
ACCCTGCAGGGCGAAGGGGCGCAGGCGGGGCGTGCCGCGGTGTTTTGCCGCTTTGCCGGCTGCAACCTGTGGTCGGGCCGCGAAAGCGACCGCGCCACCGCCGCCTGTACATTCTGCGACACCGATTTCGTCGGCACCGATGGCCCTGGCGGCGGCAAATTCGCCACCGCCGACCAACTGGCCGATGCGCTTGCCGTCGAATGGGGCCCCGATGCCGCCGGCCGCTACGTGGTGTTCACGGGCGGTGAACCGCTGCTGCAACTCGACCGCGCCCTGGTGCAAGCCGTGCATGCGCGCGGATTCACCATTGCCATCGAAACCAACGGCACCATCGAACCGCCCGAAGGCATCGACTGGATCTGCGTCAGCCCCAAGGGCAAAGCGCCGGTGGTGCTGCGCGCGGGCAATGAATTGAAGCTGGTCTACCCGCAGGCCGACGCCCGGCCCGAGGCCTTCGCCGGCCTGAAGTTCGATCACTTTTTCCTGCAGCCCATGGATGGCCCTGCCCGCGCGGCAAATACGCAGGAAATCGTCGAATACTGCATGCGGCATCCGCAATGGCGATTGAGCCTGCAAACCCATAAATACATAGGCATTCCATGAGCAGTCCCCCCCCCGCGGCGCCGGGCACGATTTCCGTCACACGTCGGCTGGAATTCGATGCCGGCCACCGCATTCCCGATCATCGCAGCCAGTGCCGCAACATACACGGGCACCGCTACGTGCTCGAAGTCACCCTGGAAGGCCAGGTCATCGACGCGCCCGGCGCGTCGGACAATGGCATGGTGATGGACTTCTCGGACATCAAGGCCATCGCCAAGGAACACGTGGTCGATCAATGGGATCACGCCTTTCTGGTGTATGAAGGCGACAGCGCCGTGCGTGGCTTCCTGGACAGCCTGCCGGGACACAAGACCGTCGTGCTGGACCGCATCCCCACGGTGGAAAACCTGGTCCGCATCGCTTTCGATATTCTGCGGCCGCACTATCACCGGCAGTTCGGCGGTGAATTGCGCCTGGCGCGAGTCCGCTTGTACGAAACGCCCAATTGCTGGGCGGATTGCGAAGGCTGATCCGGTTCACAATCCCAGAAGACTGGCCCGATATTCGCTCGGAGACAGCGACGTCCTGGCAACATCCTGGTCATCGTGAATACCGGTCCACGGGGGTGCATCCGGGCCGCATAGTGGTGCCGTACGAAACGCCACCACTTTCGGATTGCGGGTGGAGTAGATCAACCCGTCGTACCATGCAGCCTTCGCGCGCATGACGTTGATACCAGCCCTTTCAAAGACACCGAATACCGCATAGAAGATTGATTTGGGCTGTGAAAAATGCCCCGTGTGGTTGGCTAAAAGGATAATGTGGCCCTTCGAGGCACTACCGCGACCCGCGTATTTCGGCCAAGTGTTGCCTACCAGCGAAGCATGGTGAAAACGCGGACGTTTGGGGAAAGTGGGGCAGCCGGCTTCATTCTCATCCTTTTCATCCGACGCAAATATTCGGTTGTTCCTGTCGATTAAAAACCTGAAATGGCCGCTATCGGTAAATCCACCGTCCAGGCGGCGCCACGCCACCTTGCCGGACTTCACCTGAAGCTGAAACTCCTTGGTCGGTACAACAAGAACACCCTTTTCGGTATCGGAATCGAATCCATTCTGGGTTAGTCGCAACATCATTTATCCTTACTTCGCTAGGCAGGGCCCATGCACATAAAAGAGCTGACATGGGTACTTGAACCGGCTTTGGCGCAATTCAAGACGACTGCACAGCGCGGGCCGCAGCGGTAATACTGCCTCCGCTTCGTCGCCGCAAGTAGCCGACTATTCTGAGCGGGGGAAAGAACTTTTCCTGCAAAGATAAAGCACGGACTTACGGCATACGCGCACGGATCCCGACCGCTGGGCCGCCCATTGCCGGATCGGAAAAACTGTCGCTTCCCGTTTCCATATGGCCGGCAAACCGGCGGGCATGGCCGGAGCTTCCGTCCAGCCGAAGCGTGAAGTCATACCAATGATGGGACGCCGCCAGCGGCAAGCGCCACTCGGCTTGCTGGCCGGCTGGGATTTCCCGTCGCCAGCTTGCGCGATCGAAATACGCGTTGTCGCAAACAGTGGCCGCCGCCGCCGTCTGACCGGGATTGAGCGCCGTCACCACGAGCGCGCCTTCGCCGGGTGCGTAACGAACGCGCACGACAGGCATGACCGGCTCGTCGCCGTCGCCTGACGCGCCAGCGGCGCCTGGTCGCGGCATAGGCGCCGTACCGGTGAAATGGCGGTGAAAGCCATTCGGCCCCAGCACCCACAGGTTGTAGCCGCCATCCGCCGCGCACGCCCAGTTGTCCGCCAGTGCCCTGCCGGGCTCCACCGTGTAGCGGCGCGGCAGCGCATCCAGGCGAGTGATGTCGTACACATGAAAGACCGCGGCGCGTTGGCCTGAGTTGGAAAAACGCAAACGCATTGTGCGTGCGTGACTCTCTTGCCCTGCGTTTCCATCTTCATCGTCCACATGCAGTTCGTACGGCAAGGCGCGTGAGCGGCGCGTGCCTTTTTCCTGCACCGGCAGCTCCGGAACCGCCGGCGCGACTGGCGGTGTCGTGCCGGGCAGTGTCCGGCTGCGGCGATCCAGCGTGGCGGTTTCAGGCAGATGGGCCAGGATGCCCGCATCGTTCGGCGTGGCGAAATTGAAGCAAGACATCAGATCGCCAGCCACGGCGCGACGCCATGGGCTGATGTTCGGTTCCTCCACGCCAAAGCGCCGCGCGATGAAGCGCAGCACCGACGTATGGTCGAAGACTTCGGAATTCACCCAACCACCACGGCTCCAAGGGGAAATCACGTACATGGGCACGCGCGGCCCCATGCCGTAGGGGTGATGGCGATATGGCAGCGTGGCATCGATGCCGCCCACGTCATCGCCCAGGTAGTCATCGGAAACGTCGACCGTGCTGGCGCCTTGCGGATCGCGGGGGTGCCCATAGGACGGCGGCGCGGGCGGCGGCATGTGATCGAAGAAGCCGTCGTTCTCGTCAAAGTTCAGGATCAGCACCGTGCGGCTCCACACGCTCGGATTCGACGTCAACGCATCCAACACCTGCGCCGTATATGCCGCGCCCTGGGCGGGACTGGACGGCGATGGATGTTCCGATGCCGAAGACGGTGCGCAAATCCAGGACACCTGCGGCAGGCGATCCGCCATGACGTCGGCTTTCAGCATCGCGACATTGCGTGTACGTATGCCTTTTTCGTACAGAGCGCGCTCGCGCGCCGTGCGTTCGGGCAGCACCACCGGCACGCTGCGCGCATGCGCCTGCCGGAAGGCTTTGAAGCCGAACAGCGGATTCAGCGCATAGAACTCGAATTCATTGTCCTGGTATATCTGCCAGCTGACGCCGGCGTCCTCCAGGCGCTCCGCGTAGGTCGTCCAGGTATAGCCGTCCTTACGGGGACCGTTGTGCAGCGTGTTGTAGCTGTTATCCAGCGCGGGGCCGTTGTACACGCCAGGTTTCGTGGGATCGTCCTTGCCATGATTGGTCCCGGTATAGATGAAACAGCGGTTCGGATTGGTGCCGCCGGTCAGCGAACAGTGGTAGGCGTCGCATAGCGTGAAGGCATTCGCCAACGCGAACTGGAAAGGCACGTCGGCCTGGCCGTAGTACACCATCGACGCATTCTTCTTGAACTGCGGCCAGTGCGTCATGCGTCCGCCATCCCAGGCGTCTTGCGCGTCCGGGTACAGATGCGGCGTGCCGGCCGTGCGCATCAGGCGGAAGTCGACCGCCGTGTCGTTGTGCTGCGGCGCCAGGATGGATGGCAGGCCGGCCGGCTGGCCGTCATGGCGCTGGTACCAGACCGTCTTGCCCGTCATGCCCGGCGCGTCGGGCACGGGGATGGGAAAACGATCACCAAAGCCGCGCACGCCGGCCAGGGTGCCGAAGTAATGATCGAAGGACCGGTTTTCCTGCGTCAGCACGACGATGTGGGCGACATCCTGCAGGGTGCCCGTGCGCCGATCGGCGCCGATCGCCAGGGCCTTGCGGATGGCGGGTGGGAACATCGATAGCGCGGCGGCCGCGCCGGCGGTTTGGGCGGATTTACGAAAAAAATCGCGACGGCGGGTATCGGTAGTCATTGGGACTCGGGTAGGCTCGATTGATCAGGACGCTCTCGCGGCACTCCGCACTTTATTCCTTTGGCCGGACAGGCGCGCTCGCCATCCTCAAGTATGGGAGCGAGAATTATGCCGATTGGTGGACGAACGTCCCGGCCCGGCGGGCAAAACATGGATCTGCGGCCCTTTCTCGATCCGACCGCGGCCGGTACAGTGTGAGGGGCAACCCAGGCCTCCCCCTTCATCCGCCATCTTGCGCGCAGCACCACAGTAGAGGTAATTCATGAGCACGCCACACACGAAAAACCCACCCATGAAAACCTCCGACAGGACCTCGTCGCCCTCGGGCGCATCCGACGCCACGCACTTCGATGCCATCGTCATCGGCGCCGGCCAGGCCGGTCCGCCGCTGGCCGGCAGGCTGACCCAGGCAGGCCAGCGCGTCGCCGTCATCGAACGCAAGGACTTCGGCGGCACCTGCGTCAATACGGGCTGCATGCCCACCAAGACCCTGGTCGCCAGCGCCTACGCCGCGCATCTGGCCCGGCGTTCCGCGGACTTTGGCGTCGCATTGCAGGGCGAAGTCGGCATCGACGCCAAGCGCCTGAAGGCACGCAAGGACGAAGTCGTCATCCGCGCACGAACCAATGTAGAAAAGTGGCTGCGCGGCATGGACAACTGCACCGTGCTGCGCGGCCATGCGCGCTTCGTCAGCCCGCACGAAATCGAGATCGATGGCCAGCGCTTGTCGGCGGACCGTATCTACATCAACGTCGGCGGCCGAGCCAATATTCCGGACATGCCGGGCGTGGGCGATGTGCCGCTGCTTACCAATACCAGCCTGCTCGAGCTGGACAGCGTGCCGCGCCACATGGTGGTGATCGGCGGCAGCTACATAGGCCTGGAGTTCGCGCAAATGTACCGGCGCTTCGGCGCGGAAGTCACGGTTGTGGAAAAAGGTCCGCGGCTGATTTCGCGAGAAGATCCGGATGTATCCGATGCCATCCTGAAGATCCTGGAAAAGGAAGGCATACGGGTGCAACTGAACGCCGAATGCATACGCTTCGAAGCGCACCCCGACGGCGCGGCGGTAGGCGTGACCTGCGACCAGGATCCCGGCCCCATCATCGGGTCGCATGTGCTGATGGCGGTGGGCCGCAGGCCCAATACCGAAGACCTGGGCCTGGAAGCCGCCGGCGTCAAGACCGACAAACGCGGTTTTATCGTGGTCGACGATACGCTGCGCACCAGCGTCCCGCACATCTGGGCACTGGGCGACTGCAACGGCCGCGGCGCCTTTACGCACACGTCGTATAACGACTTCGAAATCGTCGCGGCGAATCTGCTGGATAACGATCCGCGCCGAGTCAGCGACCGCCTGCCCTGCTACGCCCTGTACATCGACCCGCCCCTGGGCCGCGTCGGCATGACGGATGCGGAAGTACGTGCCACCGGCCGCCCTGCCCTGGTCGGCATCCGCCCCATGACCCGCGTCGGCCGCGCCGTCGAAAAAGGCGAAACGGAAGGCTTCATGAAGGTGGTCATCGACGCCGAAAGCAAGGCCATCCTGGGTGCCGCCATCCTGGGCACCGGCGGCGACGAGGCTGTCCATGGAATACTGGACATCATGTCCAGCAAGGCCCCCTATACGACGCTGCAACGCACCGTGCATATCCATCCCACGGTGTCAGAGCTGATACCCACGGTGCTGGGGGACTTGAAGCCGCTGGTGTAACCGCAGCCGGGGGTGCCGTGCTTCGGTACGGCACGAAGGCAAACGGGACGATCAACTCCGGGCTCCGGCGGCGAATATACTCTCGGGTGGCCGTTCCGATGCACGGACGCAACTTTCAGTTAAGCCATATTTTCACGACCCATCCAAACAAAAACCCAGCAGCGCGATGGCACAAGCCCGGCCAGCGTATGGCTGGCCGAGGAAGACATGTTCGACGCGACGCATGGAGTGGCTGTATCTCCGCCTGCCCAGCGGAGAACAATGCAGGAACCACGACATGAAGCCCCAGGCTCTCAAACGCATTTTTTCACTCGACGATTTCCAGCGCGAAGCCCAGCGCCTTCTGCCGCGCTCGGTCTATGAATACATCGCCGGCGGCACCGAGGATCTGCACACGCTCAGGGAAAACCGCGAAGTCTTCGACGATTACCTGCTGGTAAGCCGGGTCATGCGCGATGTATCGAAACGGTCCATCGCCACGACCCTGTTCGGTGAAACATGGTCCACGCCGTTCGGCATTTGTCCCATGGGACTCTGCGGGCTCGGTGCCTATCGGGGCGATATCGCCCTGGCGCGAGCCGCGCAGCAGGTGCAGATGCCCATGATCGTCAGCGGCACGTCGACCGTCCGCATGGAAGACGCCATCGCCGCCAATCCGCGCGCCTGGTTCCAGGCCTACCTGCCCGGCGACCTCGAGCGCACCACGCCCTTGCTGCAACGCATACAGGCCGCCGGCTACCAGAACCTGGTGCTTACCTTCGATACTTTCGTCGGCGCCAGCCGGGAAAACCAGGTCCGCGCCGGCTTTACCACGCCGCTGCGTCCGGGACTGGGCCTGGCCTGGGATGGCCTGTCGCATCCACGCTGGCTGACCAAGGTCCTGCTGCGGACGCTGCTGCGTTTCGGCATGCCGCACTTCGAAAACTCCTTCGCCGTCAGGGGCGCGCCTATCATCTCGGCGAAGGCCATCCGCGATCACGCCCCCAAGGACCATATGGACTGGGATCGCTTCTCCCTGATCCGGGACTCCTGGAAAGGCAGGCTGATCGTCAAAGGAATTCTGCATCCCGAAGACTGCCGGATCGCGCGCGACCGCGGTGCGGATGGCCTTATCGTGTCGAACCATGGTGGCCGCCAGCTTGACGGCGGCCCATCGTCGGTGCGCATGCTTCCCCACATCATCGCCAGGCTCGAAGCCACGGGGAACCGCATACCCGTAATGGTCGATAGCGGCTTTCGCAGAGGCACCGACGTGCTCAAGGCAATTGCCCTGGGCGCGGACTTCGTTTTCGTCGGCAGGCCCTTCAACTTCGCCCATGTCGTGGCCGGTGAGGCGGGCGTGCTGAAGGCCGCCAAGCTGCTCAAGGACGAAGTCGTGCGGGGACTGGGGATGATCGGATATACCTCGATCGACCAGCTGTCACAGGCCTGGACGGACGGCGTGATCATGCAGGCTGGAGCAGCGACGCCGTCAAGGCATTGAGCGTGGACCAGCGAAGAAACGCTTGCTTTGCCAGTTCGTCTTGGTTCATCCGCGGTTCGCGTCTCCGCGTGCGAATCGCGTGCCCAGTACCCAAGAGATCCATTAGCGTTCGAAAGTATCCAGTATTTTGGACATTCGCTAGAAATTTAAAAGGAATGTCTATCATGCTGGACATTTTCACGTAAGTCAGGCGACTCGAAACGCACAATCGCCGCCGGCAGGCGCTCGCGCCGCAGCGCAGCATGACAACGGGACCAGCCGCCCCGCCTTCCAGGCTACCGGAGGCCGCGTTCCTTCAGGACCGTGTAGTACGCGCCGTTGATCTCCGCGGCCTTTTCTTCCGCCAGCCCACGTAGTTCTTCGCCAAGGCCAGCTACCTTGTCGGGGTGATATTGCTCCATCCACGCCGTGTAAGCGGCGTGGACAACGTCCAAAGTGGCGTTGCGATCAACCTGGAGAACTTCCCACCAATCGCGGCTGCCTGCTTTGGACGGCCGTGGCCCGGCGTATGAAGCCGGGCGCGATCCGCGCTGATTACTGCCGTTCTTGCTCTTGTCCTTGGCGTTCTTGCTTTGGAAATCCATCAGCTTGGACACGCCCCAGTATCCAAGGAGCAAGCCGAGAACGATGATCACGATCTGGGGAGAGGTCATTTATTTATTCATCCCAAGCAAGGTGTTCCTTGAGTGCAGCAGCGCCGCCTCCTGCTCCGTGCCAATGCTCGTCATGTCCAGTTCGATCAGGGCGATCAAGTCGTCCCGTAGGACCGGCCACTGTTCCTGATCCAGCAGGCAGAACGCCGCGCCGATGAATGTCTCGGCAGGAGCGCGCTGCAGCGACAGCTTCCGGATAAGGTTGATCGCGAACGGTGGGCAAAGCAGGCATTCCGAGAACAGCGACCATGCCTTCCTGCGACTGAGCTGCAAACGCTTACGGCTGGTGAATAGCGCGACACCCGCCAGCAAGGAATGAAGATAAATAAGCGCCGCGCATGCCAGCAGGACAATGTCACTACGGAAGTAGAACAGCGCCGCGGGCAGCAAACCGAAAAGCGCGACTCCCATGCCGTACACCACTGGAATCAAAGGGCTATACAGGAGCTTCTCGGCCTGCCAATCGATTGAAGATGCCGCATCGATGCGAGACGAATTCCACAACAAGCGATAGATCGGGCGATGCGGCGTCAGCAGGTTGGGGAGAAACAGGCTGCGCCCGCGCAGCGTCCATCCTTTCTGGGCCGAAGCGGCCAGCCATTTTTTGCCGGCGGGCGAGATCACGCCTTCGTTGGCATACAGCAGTTGGGCGGCGTCATAGACGTAGAAAAACACGACCAACGCCATCAACTGCGCTTCGATTGAAATAGGAATCACCGCTTTTTCTTTCCGAACCTGGGCGCTACTGCCTCTTCTGTTCGGACCTCAAATTACTGCTTCTTTTTGAACATGCGACCGATCCCTGCGGCGCCGGCTGCCGCCACACCCGCGATCAGCTTCCAGCTTGCCACCAGAAGTCCTCCCAGGACAGCCCAGAAACCCTTCTTCGTCGCCACGGCGGCGGCACCACCCAATATCAGCGCGGCCAGTCCGTATTCGGCAATCTTGTCGCCCGACTTGAACTCCGCATAGGTCTCGCCTGGGTTATAGGAGAAATTCGTCAACATGCTCTCGAATTCCTTGGTGTTGGCCGGCAGCGTATCGATACCGGAGACCAACACGGCGCTCATCACGCCAGAACGCCCCAGAAGACGGCTGGTGTAATTGGCATTCACATTGCCCCGGTCGTCGCGCAGCCGCGTGCCCCATTCCAGCCGTTTGGTCTGCGCATCGTAATGGGGCGGCACTTCCCAACCGTCGGTATAAAGCGCGCGGATGCCCAGGCTGCGGCGCCTTTCATTCTCAGGGCCATCCTGTTCCTTGAGCTTCTGCATCAGCGCGTCAGCATCGATCTTATCGTCGTCCTTCACATAGCCGGTGTCCTCGAAGGAGAACACGGCGAACCACTTCAAGTCTTCGGGCGCGACCATGTAGTGATGGTCGATGCGCGGATTCCCCATCAGCTCCAGGAAGCGTCCGGTGTCCTGCTCGCCCAAGAAGGTATAGCCCTTCGGAACCTGGACGAATGCCTTGTCTCCAATCATGGCTTTCGTCGGACCGTCCTGCCAATTCAGCTTGCGCAGATCACGGACCAGCGGGCTGTCGCCCTGCTGCTGGTCCTGAGCCTGCCCCTGGTTCTGGTTTTGATCCTGGCCCTGGCCCTGATCCTGGTTCTGCGCGAACGCAAACAGCGGAACCAACGAGAAAAGCAAAGCGATCAGAAAACGCTGCATGGAGCGATGCCTTGTGTGTAGTTTGCAATTTGTGGTGCGCCCGGCACACCCCAGCACGGGATCAGCGCGAGGCCATAAAACGTGGCGAATTATCGCTGGTTTTTATTGCCCTTTTTATTCTTCGGGCAAGGTCATACGCAAGGACACATTTACGCTGTAAAGCCAAGGGCCCGGCCGAAGCCGGGCCCTTTATCTTCGAAGCTGGTCTTACGCCAGCCCGCACACGATAAATCAGGTCGACATGCTTGCGCGCCCCGCCACCGCGATCAGTCCACAGTCGCGCCTGAAGCCTTTACCGCTTTACCCCAGGTGCCGATTTCCTTGATCACATACGCATGGAATTCAGCCGGGCTCATATGCATGGCTTCCACGCCTAGTCCGGCGAGCTGTTGCTTGACGTCAGGCGCGTTCAGGATGGCCTGGACTTCCTGGTTCAGGCGCTTGGTGATTGCGTCGGGAACGCCGGCGGGCCCGAGCAGGCCATACCAGGGTTGGGCATCCACGCCCTTGATGCCGGTTTCCGCCAGCGTGGGAACGTCGGGCAGGGCCTCCGAGCGCTGGGCGCCGGTCACGGCCAGGACTTTCAGGTTGCCGGCCTTGACCTGCGGCATGATGACCAAGGGGTTTTCAAATGCCAGGGGGACCTGTCCGCCGACCAGATCGGTCAGCAGCGGGCCGGATCCCTTGTACGGGATATGGCGCAGCTTGGTGCCGGCCGCGGTGTTGAACATTTCGCCGATGATGTGCTGGGGCGTGCCGGAGCCGGCCGAACCGAACACCAGGTCGCCGGTCTTGCCCTTGGCGATGATGTCCTGGATGGAGTTCAGGCCGGATTTCGCGTTGACCGCGACCACGAAGCTGGTGCGCGCCAGCGGCACGACTTCTGTGAAGTCCTTCGCGGGATCGTAGGGCAGCGTCTTGTACAGGGTGCCGGCGATAACAATGGGACCGCTGGCCGCCAGCAGGAAGGTATAGCCGTCCGGCTTGGCCTTGGCGACATAGGCCGTGCCAATGTTGCCGCCCGCGCCCCCACGGTTTTCAACGATGATGTTCTGGCCCAGTTTGTCATGCAGACGGGTCGCCAGCAGGCGAGCCAGAACGTCGGTGGTACCGCCTGGCGCATAGGGCGAAATCAGGGTGATTTGCTTGTCGGGCCAGGCATCCGCGGCGTGGGCAGCGGGAGCGGCAGCGATAGCCGCGGTCGCGAATAGCGCGGCAAAGCAACGGTTTAAAGCACGGCTCATGGATTTGTCTCCTTGGGTTTTTTAATAACGCGATTATCTTTATCGCGTCCGGATCAAAGCGCCGAACCAGGAGAATAAGCCATGCACGCGGCGATAGACCTGACAGCCAGCTGATTATGATAGTCGTTTGGCGCGGCGCACCCGCACGATGCGGTTATACAAAGCACCCAGGGCCATCAACACGCTCGTACCGATAAATACCGAACGCATGCCGAAATGGCCGCCGACGAAACCGCCGGCGAGCGGGCCGACCACCTGCCCCACATACTGGGCGGACGTCGAATAACCCAGCATGCCGCCCGCCACGCGCTCCGGCACATTGTGGCGGATGACGGTGGCGATACAGGGCAGCAATCCTCCCAGCGACAGGCCCATCAGGAAACGCAGCACGACCAGTTGCCAGCTCGAAGTAATGAAAGCCTGCGGAATCAGCAGCACGGCGGATACCAGCAGACAGCCGATGATCACGTTCCAGTGGCCGACGCGATCGGCCAGCTTGCCCAAGCGAGATGCGGACAGGATGCTGCCCAGCGCGGTCGCGGACATCACCAGGCCGGACACCATGGTGACGTTGTGCGCTTGGGCAAATTGCGCGACGTACACAGTGATGATCGGTTCAATGGACATATTGGCCAGCATCAGCAGCGCGCCGGTGACCAGCATCGCCACCAGCGGCCCCTTGTCCGGCACCGCGGCCAGGCCGACGGTGGGCTTGTCCGCCGTTTTATGCGGCTTGGGCCGGCGCTCTTCCTTGATCAGGAAAGTCGTGACCAAAAAGGCCACGAAAATCAGCGCTCCAGACGCCAGGAAGGTCGCCCGTATACCGATCAGGGGCGGCAGCGCGCCACCGATCAAGGGCCCGGCCAGATTGCCCGCCATGATGCCCGACGACATTACGCCCAGCGCCCAGCCCGTGCGATGCCTGGGGGTCTGCGTGGCGACCAGCACCATGGATCCGGACGCGTAGCCCCCCAGCAGCCCCGCGAGCAACCGCAGCGCAACCAGTTGATAGACGTTCCCGGCCATGCCGATCAGCGACATGGCGATGGACATGCCCAGGCTGGCGCGGATCAGCATCAACTTGCGGCCATAACGGTCCGCCAGCCTGCCCCACAATGGCGCGGTCAGGGCCGCGCTGAAGAAGGCGGCGCCGAAAGCCACGCCGGACCATTGCACGATGGCCGCGTGATCCTTCACTCCCAACTGTTCGACATACAGCGGCAGGAAAGGCAGCAGCAGCGTCATGCCGACGATGGTGGTAAACGAGCCGAACACGCATACCGCCAGATTGCGGAGCCAGTGCTCCGATCCCTGTTCCAGGGTCGCGGTATCGGTTGCGGATGGCGTGGCGGTGGAGCTGGTCATGGAGATCGGAGCAAGACGACGGAATGACTGGTGACGAGAACGGCGTATTGGTGATGCCTGATACGGAACCTGCCCACTATACGCGGCGCAAAATCCGCTACCAGCCGATACGCCGTACCCTGATATTCGGCACTGGCATCTCTGACACTGGAATACACAGCACCAGGATAAGTGCCCGCGCCGAAACACTGAACACTACCTGAACAACAAAATGCGGCAATTTCGCGAATGTCCTGAAACAGGCACAATCGCAAAAGGATTGTCTACAGCAAGAGCAAAGAAAATGGACAAGCAGCAGAACGCCGCGGACCTGCCCGAGCTGCTGGCACGCCGCGCATCACGAATAGACAGAGATAGGATCAGGAAGACCATCATGAAACGAGCATTCTCGCGCCGCGCTGCCGGCGTTGTACTGGCGCTGTCCGCCTGCCTGGCGGCCGGTGCCGCCACCGCCGCCGGCTGGCCCGACCACCCCATCACTTTCGTCGCCCCGTTCAGTCCCGGCGGCGGTATCGACCTGGCGGCGCGCCTGATCGCCAAGTCGGTCAGCGAACAGTTGCACCAGTCCGTCATCGTGGAAAACCGTCCCGGTGCGGGCGGCGCGATCGGCGCGGCCCACGTCGCGCACAGCGCGCCCGATGGCTATACGTTCCTGGTGGGCGGCAATAGCGTCATCACCAACAGCCTGATCCGTCCGAATCAGCCGTACAAGGACGAGCAGTTGACCCCGGTCGTGCTGATGACGGTGACACCGTCGGTCATCGTCACCAGTGCATCCAACCCCGCCAAGGACTTGAAGGAATTCCTGGCCAACGCCAAGAAGGATCGCAAGGGCCGCATCACATTCTCGACCGCCGGCAACGGCAGCGCGCCGCAATTCGTGGCCGAGATGTTGCGCGAAGCCACCGGCCTGGACGTCGAACCGATCACCTACAAGAGCGGCGGCGAAGGCGTGACCGCGGTCGTGGCTGGACAGGTCGACGCCACCTCGGAAGCCAGCGTTGCCACCCTGCCCCTGATCAACGGCGGCAAGCTCAAGGCATTGGCGATCACCACCGACAAGCGCATGGCCAGCGCACCCAGCATTCCGACCACGGCGGAAGAAGGCCTGCCGACCCTGCGCATTGTGCACTGGGCGGGGCTGCTCGCGCCCACCGGTACGCCGAACGATATTCTGGACAAGATGAACGCCGCCGTGAACGCGGCGCTGAAGACGCCGGACGTGCAACAGGCCCTGCAGCGCAGCAGCCAGGACGCGGGCGGTGGCACGCGCGCCTCGTTCGAGAAGTTCACCACGGACGAACGCGCCCGCCTGGGCCAGATCGTCAAAACGGGCCATATGCAGACGGACTGAGTCCGGATGCTGGTGGGACAGCCAGTTCCACCGGGATGACCGCGGCTGAGTTTCAAGGCGGCCGTCCCCGCATGGCAAACGAAGGGCCCCATATGGGGCCCTTCGCCGTTTTCACGATCGCTTTTATCGCCCCAGCGCGGCGACGGCTTCCCGGAATGCGGCATAGGCTTCGTCTTCGGCGATGTGCCTGCCGTCACGCACGCGCCAGCAGCCCGCCGTCATCACATCCCGCACGCAGGCGCGGCCACCGGCGAATATCCAGCTGTCCAGCGCGGCGTCCTGACTGCGTTCGATGAGCGCGGGATGGGCGGGATCCAGCACGACCCAATCCGCGCGGCCTGATACGGCCAAGCCCGTGTCAGGCAAGCCCAGCGCGCGGCGGCCGCCCGCCAATGCGCCTTCCAGCATCGCCCGGCCCGCCGATGCATGCGTGGCGCTGGCCAGCACCGCGCGGCGTTGATGGCGCAGGCGCTGGCTGTATTCCAGCATGCGCAGTTCGTCCGCGGCATCGACGGTGACATGGCTGTCGGAACCGATGGCCCAACACGCGGGGCCCGTGGAATCCAGATATTCACGCGCGGGAAAAATGCCGTCGCCCAGGTTCGCCTCCGTCGTGGGGCACAGGACCACGACCGCGCCGCTGGCCGCCATGCGCGCGACTTCCACCGTATCGACGTGCGTTGCATGCACCAGGCACCAGCGATCATCCACCGGCATGTTGTCGTACAGCCATTGCACGGGTCTTGATCCCGACCACTGCAGGCAATCGTCCACCTCGGCCTGCTGTTCGGCGATGTGTATATGCACGGGGGCGGAGGGATCGAGCGCGTCCAGGGCCCGCAAGCCTTCCAGGATTTCCTTGCCGTTGACGGCGCGCAGCGAATGGAAGGCCATGCCCACACGCACGTCCGGGATTCCCGCATCGACAACCTTCGCACCGACTGTCCTTGCATTGCCCGCATAAGTGCCGTGCAGATCCGTGAGCAGCGCCACGTAGTCATCCATCGCGTGAAGGAAACGCCGTTGCCCCGGCTTTGCGGGCTGGCTGCCAAAGCCGCTATGGCGATACAGCACCGGCAGCAAGGTCAGCGCGATGCCGCTGTCGGCGGCGGCTTGCGCCAGGCGATGCGACATCTCGCCAGGGGGCGTGTACGGGCGGCCATCGACGTCGTGATGCAGATAATGGAATTCAGCGACGCCCGTGTACCCGGCCTTCAGCATCTCCACATACAACCAGCGCGCGATCGCATGCATCCGTTCCGGCGTGATGCGGCCGGCGTGCCGGTACATAAGATCGCGCCAGGTCCAGAAACTGTCCTGGGGATGGCCTCGAAACTCGGTCAGGCCGGCCATGGCGCGCTGGAAGGCGTGCGAGTGCGCGTTGGGTATGCCGGGAACGACCGGCCCGCCCAGCGTTTCGGCATCGGCCGGACACGCTTGTTCCGGCTGCACGTCCGCGATGCGCCCCGCCGTATCGACGGTGAACACCACATTGGCCGCCCAGCCATCGGGCAGCAGCGCGGAAGACGCGAAGTAGCGCATGATGTTTTCCATCTCACAAAGCGTGTTCGACACCGCGCCGCAGGATGCGCGCGGGCTTGTGCATGCCGTAGCTGTAGCAAAGCTCGGCCAGCTCCGGGACCCGCCAGAAAACCAGGTCCGCCCATTTGCCCGGCGCCAGGCTGCCCGCTTCATCCTGCAAGCCAAGCGCGCGCGCGGCCGCGTGCGTGACGCCGTTCAGTGCTTCCGCCGGCGTCAGGCGAAACAGCGTGCACGCCATGTTCAGCATCAGCAGCAGCGACGCGATCGGCGATGTTCCGGGATTGCAGTCGGTGGCCACGGCGATGGGCACGCCATGCCGGCGCAGCAAATCCACCGGCGGCACCCGCGTATCGCGCAGAAAGTAAAACGCGCCCGGCAACAGCACCGCCACCGTTCCGGCGGCCGCCATGGCGCGGGCGCCTTCTTCATCAAGGTGCTCCAGGTGGTCCGCCGACAAGGCCCGGTAGCGCGCGCCCAGCGCCGCCGCGCCGCACAGGCTTAGCTGTTCCGCATGCACCTTCACCGGCAGGCCCAGGGACTCCGCCGCGCGGTAGACGCGTTCGGACTGCGCGGCATCGAATCCTATGCTTTCGTGGAAGACGTCCACTGCATCGGCCAGGCCCAGGCGCGCCGCCTCGGGCAGGACCTGCGTGCAAACAAAATCGATATAGTCATCCGCGCGGCCGGCGTACTCCGCCGGCAAGGCATGCGCGCCCAGGAAGGTCGTGCGCACGGTGACCGGCAGGCTTGCGCCCAGCGCGCGGGCGGCGCGCAGGATGGCAAGCTCCGTGTCGCGGTCCAGTCCGTAACCCGATTTGATCTCCACCGTGGTCACGCCTTCACGCAGCAGGGCGCGCAGCCGCGGCAAGGACTGCGCGATCAAGCCGTCTTCCCCCGCCTGTCGTGTCGCGCGCACCGTGGACACAATGCCGCCGCCGGCGCGCGCGATATCTTCATACGACGCGCCATTCAGGCGCATTTCGAATTCCGTCGCGCGCGAACCGGCATAAACCAGATGCGTGTGGCAATCGATCAGGCCGGGCATGACCCAGGCACCTTCCGCATCGATCACACGCCCGTGCTGGCCCGAACTGTCGGCCCATGCCGCATCCGGCACCTGCGACGCCGTACCTATCCAGGCGATGCGGCCGGCCCGCACCGCGATCGCATCCGCGTGATCCGCAACCCCATATGGCGCGCCTATCCCGGGATCGAATGTCGCGATGCGGGCATTGACGATCAAGATGTTGTCATCGTGCGTTTCATTCGTCATGGCAGAGCATTCCGTTGTTCCGGACTCGGGTTTTCCATAGCCACATGGTACTTGCCTATACTTGTATATTCAAGTTAGAGTTTGCCCCATGTTCCAACCCTGCCCGCGCCGCCGCGGGCTACCAGGACACCATGCCGACCACCTCCCGCGAACCTCCGCTGCCCCCCTACGCCCGTATCAAGCAGCATATCGTCGACCAGATCGAAGCCGGCCGCTGGGCCGTCAGCGAGCAGGTGCCTTCGGAGAACCAGCTGGCCGCGCAGTTCGAGGTGTCGCGGATGACCGCGCGGCGGGCGATCCTGGAGCTGACCCAGGACGGCATCCTGGTGCGCAGCCAGGGCCTGGGCACTTTCGTGGCGGAGCAAAAGCCCGCCCTGCCCGTCCTGGAAGTACGCAACATCGCAGAAGAAATCGCCCAGCGCGGCCACCGCTACGCGAACCGCGTCCTGCAGCTGGAACTCGTCACGGCGCCAGAGGGCATCGCCACCGCGCTGGCGCTGTCGATCGACAAATCCGTCTATCACTCGCTGATCCTGCATCTGGACAACGATGTACCCGTGCAGTTGGAAGACCGCTACGTCAATCCGCGCGTGGCGCCGGAGTACATCGAACAGGACTTCAGCCGCGAAACCCCGAATGCCTACCTGAGCCGGGTGGCGCCGCTGACCGCCGTCGAACACACCATCGAAGCCATCCTTCCCGAACCGCGGGTCGCCGGCTGGCTGGCCCTGAAAACGCCGCAAGCCTGCCTGCAAGTCCTGCGCCGCACCTGGTCGGGCGAGGACGTCGTCACTTTCGCACGCCTGATCCATCCCGGCGACCGCTACCGCCTGACGGGACATGCCGTCATGTCCACGCGCCCCGCTTCCGCCAAGACTACCGGAGACCAATGATCATGACCTCAACGCAAGCTTCCCGCCTCGACCCGTCGCGCTCCATCCGTGCGCCGCGCGGCGCCACCCTGACCTGCCAGAACTGGCTGATCGAAGCCGCCTACCGCATGATCCAGAACAATCTGGACGCGGAGGTCGCGGAACATCCCGAACAACTGGTCGTGTACGGCGGCATCGGCCGCGCCGCGCGCGACTGGCCGTCCTACGACAAGATCCTGGAAGTGCTGCGCCGTCTGCAGCCCGACGAGACCCTGCTGATCCAGTCCGGCAAGCCGGTGGGTGTGTTCAAGACGCACACCGACGCGCCGCGCGTGCTGCTGGCCAACTCCAACCTGGTGCCGCATTGGGCCACCTGGGAACACTTTCACGAGCTCGATCGCAAGGGCCTGATGATGTACGGCCAGATGACCGCGGGCAGCTGGATCTACATCGGTTCGCAAGGCATCGTGCAAGGCACGTACGAAACCTTCTACTCTGTCGCCAACATCCATTTCGGCGGCGATCCCAAGGGGCGTTGGATCCTGACCGCGGGCCTGGGCGGCATGGGCGGCGCGCAGCCGCTGGCCGCCACCATGGCGGGCTTCAGCATGATCGCGGTCGAATGCGACGAATCGCGCATCGATTTCCGCCTGCGCACGCGCTACATCGACGTCAAGGCCAAATCGCTGGACGAGGCCCTGGGCCTGTTGGAAGACGCCAAGAAACAAGGCCGTGCGGTGTCGATCGGCCTGCTCGGCAATGCCGCCGATGTCCTGGCCGAAGCGGTCAAGCGCGGCATCACGCCGGATTGCGTCACCGACCAGACGTCCGCGCATGATCCCTTGAATGGCTACCTGCCGCAGGGCTGGACCATGGACGAGTGGCACGCGCGCCGCACGGCCGAGCCCGATGCCGTGGTGCGTGCCGCCAAGCAGTCCATGGCCGGCCATGTGCGCGCCATGCTGACCTTGCAGGAACGCGGGGCTGCCACGCTGGACTATGGCAACAACATCCGCCAGATGGCGCTGGAAATGGGCGTGGAGAATGCCTTCGATTTCCCGGGCTTCGTGCCGGCCTACATCCGTCCGCTGTTCTGCCAGGGCATCGGGCCATTCCGCTGGGCCGCGCTGTCGGGCAATCCGGAAGACATCTACAAGACCGATGCCAAGGTCAAGGAACTGATCCCGCACGACAAGCACCTGCACAACTGGCTGGACATGGCGCGCGAACGCATCGCCTTCCAGGGCCTGCCCGCCCGCATCTGCTGGGTCGGCGTGCGGGACCGTGCTCGCCTGGGCCTGGCCTTCAATGAAATGGTGCGCACCGGCGAACTGAGCGCGCCTGTCGTCATCGGCCGCGATCACCTGGATTCCGGATCGGTGGCCAGCCCGAATCGCGAAACTGAATCCATGCGCGACGGTTCGGACGCCGTGTCCGACTGGCCGCTGCTGAATGCCTTGCTGAATACCGCCGGCGGCGCGACGTGGGTCTCGCTGCATCACGGCGGCGGCGTGGGCATGGGCTTTTCGCAGCATGCGGGCGTGGTCATCGTCTGCGACGGCACCGAAGAGGCCGCGCGGCGCATCGGCCGTGTCCTGCACAACGATCCCGCCACGGGCGTCATGCGGCACGCGGACGCGGGCTATGAAGATGCCATCGCCTGCGCGCGCGACGCAGGCCTGGACCTGCCCATGCTGGATCGCTAAACACTTTTCACGCCGCTCCCACGATGAGCGGCGCAACACAGCAGCAGACATGCATACAAGGGGAATACCATGAATTTGTCTCTAAGCCTGCGCCTGGCGGCAGCCGCCGGCGCCCTCATCGCGGCGACATCCGCTTCCGTGCAGGCGGCGGATGCCACCTATCCGTCCAAGCCCGTGACCATCATCGTGCCGTTTGGCGCGGGCGGCGTGGCCGATGCCATACCGCGCATCGTCGGCCAGAAGCTGAACGAAATGTGGAACGTGCCCGTCATCATCGAAAACCGGCCCGGCGCGTCCGGCAACCTGGGCATGAGCCAGGTCGCGCGGGCAACGCCGGACGGCTACACGCTGGGACTGGCGCCCGCGGGCAACCTGACCGTCAATCCCCTGCTCTATACCAACCTTAATTTCGACACCGCGCACGACTTCGCGCCCATCACACTGCTGGCGACATCGCCGAATATCCTGGTGGTGAATCCCGCCGTGCCGGCCAAGGACTTCAAGTCCTTCGTCGAGTACGCCAAGAGCAAGCCCGGCAAGCTCAACTTCGCATCGCCGGGCGCCGGCAGCGGCGCGCACCTGGCGGGCGAACTGCTGAATCAATCGGCCGGCATCAGCACCATGCATATTCCGTACAACGGCATGGCGCCGGCGGTCACCGACGTCGTCGCCGGCAACGTCGAAATGATGTTCGCGGGCGTGTCCAGCGTGCTGCCCTTTATCCGTAGCGGCAAATTGCGCGCGCTGGCCATCGCCGGTCCGCACCGGCTGCCGCAGTTGCCGGACGTACCGACCGTCGCCGAAAGCGGCTATCCGGGCTTCGACGTCACATCTTGGTATGGCCTGGTAGCGCCCGCCAAGACGCCGGCCGCGGTGCTGGAGAAACTGCAGCGCGACATCGCCACCGTCCTGAAGGACCCGGCCGTGCGCCAGAAATTCGACGACCAGGGCGTGGAGCCGGCCAGCACCAGTACCCAGGCATTCACGGCCATGATCCAGGACGAGTCCCGCAAATGGGCGGGCATCGTCAAGACGGCCGGCATCAAGCCTATTCAATAAGCGTGGAGACATCATGCAGTCTATAGACATCACCTATCTGAACGGGCCCGACGTAAAGGCCCTGGACATCACAAACGCCGAAATCCTGGCGGCCGTGGAAGGCGCCCTGCGCGCCCAGGGCCACGGCAAGACCGTGATCGAGCCGCGCGTGCACCTGGTTCCCGAGTCGTCGGACAAGGGACACTTCAACGTGCTGCGCGGCTATATCGAGCCGCTGCACGTGGCCGGCGTCAAGGTGGTCAGCGACTTCGTCGACAACTACAAGGTCGGCCTGCCGTCGGAGATGGCGCTGCTGAACCTGTTCGATCCGGTCACCGGAAAACCGCTGGCCATCGTCGATGCGACGGCTATCACCGATATGCGCACCGGCGCCGTCACCGCGCTCGGAGCCAAGCACCTGGCCCGCCGCGGCAGCAAGGTGCTGGGCCACATCGGCGCGCGCGGCACGTCGTACTGGAACGTGCGCCTGCTGGACAGCATCTTTAACTTCGACGAGATCCGTGTCCATTCGCGCCGGCCGGAAAGCCGCCAGGCCTTCGGTGACCGCCTGTCGCGCGACCTGGGCAAGCCGGTCAAGGTCGTGGACAATTGGGAATCCTGCGTGCGCGATGCGGACATCGTGGTCGAAGCCTCGCGGCTGCCGCAACCCACGCCGCTGCTGAAGACGGAATGGATCAAGCCGGGCGCGCTGGTCATGCCCTACGGCACCATGAGCGCGGTCGAACTGTCGCTGACGGACATCATGAGCAAGGTGGTGGTGGACGATTGGGGCCAGTGCCGCAAGGGACTACCCTTTGGCGCGCTGCGGGCGCATGTGGACAGCGATCGCATCACGCAGGAGAACCTGCATGCCGAGATCGGCCAGATCGTCGCCGGCCTGAAGCCCGGACGCGAACGTGAGGACGAGACCATCCTGTTCTGGCATCGCGGCCTGTCGACGACGGATATCGCGCTGGGCCAGGCAATGCTGGACAAAGCGCGCCGCCTGGGTATCGGGCAGGTCTTGAAGTACGCGTGATCGAAATGCCTGCCGCGCCGCTGATTGCCTCGACCCGCATGTATGACGTGGCGCCCGCCGCGCGCGCGGCCTGGCATGCGCTGCTGGGCGAAGCACATCGGCGCGCTGGCCTGCAGGTAACCTTCATCGAACATGGTTGGCCCACGCCGATCGGCGAGCTATGGGCGCGACCCGGTTTGTGCGGCGCCTTCATGTGCGGCTGGCCTTTTGCGCAGGCGCTGCGCGCGGGACTGGCCTACAGCCCCGTCGCCGCGGTTGCTCCCGCCTGGCCTGCCTACGGCGGCCAGGCGCGCTATCGCAGCGCATTCCTGGTGCGGAACGACGCGCCTTACGCGCGGCTGGAAGACGCGCTGGGCAGCCGCTACGGATGGATGGTGCGCGATTCGCAATCGGGATGGAATGCGCCGCGGCGCATGCTGGCACGCTGGGCGGGCCAACGCGGCGGACGCCTGTTCCAGGAAAGCAAAGGGCCATACGGCAATCCACGCGGTTTGCTGCGCGGCCTGCACGACAAGGAAATCGATCTGACGGCGGTGGACGGCTGGTATCTGGATCTGTTGCGCGCGCATGACCCGGCGGCGCTGGAAGATATACGCGTGGTGGCGTGGACGGATTGGACGCCGAATCCGCTACTGGTCAGCGGGCCGGATGTCGACCCAGACGCCACGCTGCGGCTATCCCGGACGCTGCTTGCCATGCACGAAGACACCGCGATGGCCGGCTTGTTGCGGAACGCGCATGTCGCGCGATTCACCGTGGCGGACCCGCAAGCCTACGAGGGCCTGCTGGATGAGGGCGATACCGGCCATTATCCAGAGATCAGATAGCGGCATATGACATTTTTTCCATATCCCCAAGGAGCCATACATGAGCAATGAGCGCGATGCCTGCTTCACGCTGAAGCGTGGGACCACTCCGCTGTTGATATCCATGCCCCACGTCGGCACCGAGCTGCCGGACGAATTCGCTGCCCGCATGATCCCTGTCGCGCGTACCGTCCCGGATACCGACTGGCATCTGCGGGAACTCTACGACTTCGCGGATGAACTGGGCGCGACCGTGATCGCCGCGCGCTATTCACGCTATGTCATCGACCTGAACCGTCCGCCGGACAATGCAAGCCTGTATCCCGGGCGTGACACGACGTCGCTCTGCCCCCTGGATACGTTCGACAACGAGGCGCTGTATCGTCCGGGACAAGAGCCGTCCGAACAGGAAATCGCGCAGCGGCTGCAGCGGTATTGGCAGCCCTATCACGACGCGTTGGCGCAGGAAATCGACAGCCTGCACAAGCAGCACGGGCGGGTCTGGCTCTGGGATGCGCATTCGATCCGAAGCGTACTGCCGCGCTTCTTTGAAGGACGCCTGCCGGATTTGAACTTCGGTACCGCCGACGGCCGCAGCTGTGCGCCGGAGGCCTCGCAACGCGTCATGGATGCGGCTGGCCGCGCGAGCGCATACAAGGCTGTGCTCAATGGCCGCTACAAGGGGGGCTATATCACCCGCAAGTACGGCGACCCGGCGCGAAACGTGCAGGCGATCCAGCTGGAGATGGCACAGGTCGCGTATATGGACGAAACGCCGCCCTTCGGCTTCGATGCGAAGAAGGCGGCTGCCCTGCGGCCCCATCTACGGGAAATGGTCCAGGCGTTCGCGCGAGACTGATAGCGGTGCGCATTGCCGGGCTTCGGCCCGGCAACAATTGCCCGAAACTACTCAGCACTGCCATTCCGTGTCGGCGCGCGTCGCGCCGCCGGCGGAATCAAGCAATGCGACTGGCCGAGGAATGAATGATATGGTCCTCGCTAAGCTCGCGAAAACACTCGATAAGCGCCAATCGAGCACCAAGCGCCGCCATTGAAAGCTCGTCATTGCTCAAACAGCACAATGCGTTGTTGCGTACCAGCCCCTCTATCTCGACATACCTGTACAGGCTGGTGACGTTGGGGATTTTCGCGATGGAGGACCATGCGTGCAGGGTCGGCCCTATCCCTTCCAGCACCGCGTTCCGCAGGGTTCCCAGCGCGTCTATCTCGGCGATTATCTGCGGGCGCAATCCGCCGCCGGTGAACGAGGCATCAAACATGCGCCGCAGGCCGTTATATGGACTGGGAAGTATCAGGGGAACTCCGTCGAGTCTGTCCAGCGTTATTACCTTCTCCCTGCCGAAGGTCGCGGCCCCGCTCGCTTTCTCGATGAAATAGATCTTCTCGCTGCCAAGAGAAGTGGTATTCCAGCGCAGGCCATGCTGGATATCGAACAACACCGCCAGGTCGATCTTGCGGGCATTCAGCATGTGAGATAGCTGCCCGGTGGGAGATTCCATCATGTGCACGTGCACATCCGGGTACGACGACCGCAGGCGCTTCAACAAGCTCAGGCCTATCATGTCGGCCGTCGAGGGAGCCAGCCCGATGCTTACCCGCCCACTCCCCCTGGCGCGCTGGGCCACGGCGGAAGCCTGCTCGATATGCCGCAAGGCCAGTTGGGCCTCTCGATAGAACTCCAGCCCTGCCGCGGTGGGTGTAACACCACGCACGTTGCGCTCCAGAAGACGGGTGGAAAGCGCGCGTTCCAGACGGCTGATTTGCTGGCTCAGGGTCGATGGAACGGTATGCAGTTCATTCGCGGCCCGGCTGAAACTTCCCAGATCCACCGTTCGGACGAAATAGCGCAACTGCCGAAGCTCCAAAGTATCTCTAGTCATCGCCAAGGCCATCGCGTTACGGGTGGACAGCCTGCATCTTAACCCCGCGTAACAGCCCTCCTCCTTCCGGCCAGGGGTTTCACGAAACGTGAAAGTACTGTTGCCGCGCGGGGACTACTCCATGCATCGCTTTCCCCGCACACTGCGGACCTCGGATTCCGGCAGACAGCCTGCCCATACCTAGAGCGAGACATGGCAAACCATCAGAACGCAAGCAGTAAAGGCGCCGACGCAGCCAAACAGATCAAAATCGGTTTTGTCGGACTGGGGAATATGGGTGGCTCAATGGCGCGCAATCTGCAAAGGCAGGGCCACCGCCTGGTCGTAAACGACATACGGCGAGAAGCCGCGGCGGAGCTGGTGCAGGGTGGCGCCGAATGGGCCCAGACCCCCCGCGACATCGCTCAAGCGAGCGACGTCGTTTTTACCTGCCTGCCCAGCCTTGAGTCCATACGCAAGGTCGCGCTTGGAAATGACGGAATAATCGAGGGCATCAAGCCCGGCGGCGCATACTTCGACCTTTCCACGTCCACGCCCGACCTGGCGCGCGAGCTTCAT
>DATJHN010000305.1:0-8130 GCA_035493915.1 Bordetella sp. | reverse complement strand
ATCGTCCTGGCAATCACCGGGACCCTATATTGCTTCCAGCCGCAGATCGAACCGCTTTTGTATCCGCACCTCCTGACCGTGCCGTCCGCGACGACGGGCAAGCTGAGCGAAGATGAATTGCTGGCACGCGCCCGCGCGGCGGTTCCACCAGGCTCGCGTCCCACCACGGCAACCATCGATACGGACGAGACGAGCAGCGCGGAATTTGTATTCCGCTACCCCGATGGAGAAAAACGCAGCGTCTATCTGGATCCGTATAACGGCGAGATGCTGGGAACGCTCAGTGTGGAACACCGCTTCATGCAGATCGACCGCATGATCCACCGCAAACTGCTGCTGGGTAAACCGGGTGAGCTGATCATGGAGCTGGCTGCCTGCTGGACACTGGTCATGATTGGCACCGGCATCGCGCTATGGTGGCCTGGGCAAACCTTTGGATGGCGCGGATCACTCTGGCCACGTTTCGAACTGCGCGGCCGTCCGCTTTGGAAGAGCGTCCATGCGGTAATGGGCATATGGCTGGCAGTCGGCGCAGTCGCGTTCATCCTTACGGGCCTGCCCTGGAGCGGGTCCTGGGGCCAGAATTTCAAGTCGCTGGCAACACGCCTGCATATGGGCTCTCCACCCGGATCCTGGGGCGAAAGCACGCTGCGATCGATCCTGCCAGGTACACGCGTGCAATCCGCTCCGGCGACAGAAGGTTCTGGCGCGATGCACGAAGGCCATCAAATGGAGTCGATGCCCGGCATGGTGATGGATGACCTTCCCCTGTCGCAGACTCCTTGGGCGGTAGGCGCAATGGAAGTACCCACATCACAAAGCGCGGCCGCGACTGCCGTTCCCATTAACCTGGGCCGCGTCATCGACATCGCGCATGGGAAGGGTCTTGCCAGCGGTTACGATGTCGCATTTCCATCCAACCCGAGCGGTGTCTAAACCGTGTCGTATTTCCCGCCGGATCCGCGGGACGAACGCACACTGCATATCGATCAGTACAGCGGCAAGATACTGGAAGATATCGGCTATGGCGGCTATGGTGCTGTCTCGAAAGCGGTGTCCTATGGCACCGCGCTCCACATGGGGCGGTATTTCGGTCTGGCCAATCAGCTCGTGTGTGCGCTCATCTCCTTGGGGTTGGCGGCCATGGCCGTTACTGGATGCGTGATGTGGTGGAAGCGGCGCCCCCAAAACTCGCTCGGAGCGCCGCCTAAACTGGCCAGTGCAGCGCCTCTGCGTGCGTGGACAGCCGGCCTTATCGTCCTGGGCGTTGTATTCCCTCTGATGGGCGCCACGCTTCTAACGGTTTGGGGCTTGGATACCGCTTTGGTCAAACGCCGGCTGGGGACTTAGGGCTCCCGCGACAGGCCGTCAGCCCGGCGCACCCGTCCATTCGGACACGAACTCGCGGAAATCTGGGCGGTTCGCGGGCTGGACGGCGCACGCCGGGGTGCCGATCGCCAGATAACCCAGGAAGCGGTAGTCCAGCGAATCGAAGCCCAGGGCTTCCTGGACCTCTTCCAAATAAGTGCCCAGGCCAGTGCTCCAGAAGGCGCCATAGCCCAGCATATGGGCGGCGTTCAGGATGTTCATGACCGAAGCGCCGGTGGCCAGCAACTGTTCCTGTTCGGGAATCTTGACGTTGTCATGGTCGATTTTCTGCGCCAGGGCGACAATCACCGGCACGCCGGCCAGCCATTCGCGCACGGACTTTTCTTTTTCGGGAGTCATGCGTTTATCGCCGCTGCGCTTGACCGCCTCGATCGCCATATCGGCCAGGCGGCCGATCGCCTCCCCGCGGATCAGCTTGAAACGCCACGGCCGCAGCGCGCCGTGGTCGGGCGCCGACATGGCGGCTTGCAGCATCTGTTCCAGTTCTTCCGGACGCGGCGCGGGCGCGCGCAGGAATTTCATCGAACGTCGGGTATGCAGGGCGTGTATGGGTGCGGAGGTCATGGATATCGGTAAGAGAAAACGGTACGGAGGCTTTCAGCCCTGCCATTCAGGCGGAGGCCGAGGGATTCAGCCCAGGTGGGTGTGGCGTTCGGGGCGCTCCTCGACCTGCATTTCCGCCAGGCCGTGGAGGATTCCACAGTCCTCCGCATGGGGCCGCGCCGACAGGCAGCGCCGACGCAGGGCCGACAACTGGCCCTTCAGCTGCATCAACTCGGCGATGCGCTCGTCCACGTGCCGGATGTGGTCTTCGAAGATTTCGTTAATGGGGCCGCAGTCATCCTGCTGGCTGTCGGCCAGCGTCAGGATGGCGCGGATTTCGTCCTGGGTCATGTCCAGCGCCCGGCAGTTGCGGATCAGGCGCAGCCGCTCCGCATGCAGCGGGCCATAGCTGCGATAGTTGTTGGTGCCCCGCTCCGGGGCAGGCAATAGGCCTTCCTTCTCGTAGTACCGGACCGTTTCCACCGTGGTGCCGGCAGCCTTGGCCAATTCTCCGATTTTCATGGAGAGACTCCTGTTCATGGGCTTGACCCTATAGTAACCCCAGGGTGTGGAATACGTCCTATGAGCAAGAGAACCATCGCTATTCACGCCCCGGATGCCCACGACGCGGGCGGCTGCTGCCACGGCCACGACCATCACCATGGGGACGGTCACGGTCACGAGGCCGGTCAGACGCATGGTCACGGACATAAACATGGCGACCTGCCGGCACATGATCACAGCCACGGACATGCGGCCCTTCCGGCGCACGGCCACGGTCATGGCACGGCCTGCTGCCACGGCGATCACGCTGTGCACGCGGCGGACGATACACCCATGGAAGCCGCGGCCGGCACGATCCTGACGCGGATGCGCATAGGGCAGATGGACTGCCCCACGGAAGAAGCTCTGCTGCGCAAAAAACTGGGCGGCATGGACTGCGTGCGCGACATGCGGTTCGATCTGATGCGCCGCGTGCTGTCCGTGGTTCATGCGGAGGGCACCCAGGACCAGGTGCTGGCCGGCGTGCGCGCCGTGGGCATGACGCCGGAAGTCCTGGCGGGCCAAACACCCGCGGCCACACCGCCCGCCGAACGCCCGCGCTGGAAGCTGCTGGCGGCGGCGGGCATTCTGGCGGCGCTGGCGGAAGCCGCGCACTTTGCCGGCATGCCCGACGCGGTGGTGGCCGTCCTTGCGCTTGTGTCGGTACTGGCCTGCGGCGTGACGACCTACCGCAAGGGCTGGATCGCGGTGCGCAACGGCAATCTGAACATCAACGCGCTGATGAGTATCGCGGTTACCGGCGCGGCGCTGATCGGGCAGTGGCCGGAAGCCGCCATGGTGATGTTCCTGTTCAATGTCGCCGAGCAGATCGAAGCACGTTCGCTGGATCGCGCGCGCAACGCGGTGCGTGGACTGCTCGATCTGGCGCCTCCTACCGCCACGCGGCGCGAGGCCGGCGGCGCCTGGCGCGAAGTACCGGCGGCGGAACTGGCCGTGGACGATGTCGTGCGCGTGCGCCCCGGCGAACGCATCGCCGCCGATGGCGTGGTCGTGGCCGGCCGGACATCGGTCGACCAATCGGCCATCACCGGCGAAAGCCTGCCTGCCGATAAAACGGCGGGCGACACCGTATACGCCGCCACCGTCAATGCGGAAGGCTCGTTCGAATACCGGGTCACCGCGGCGGCGCAGGACACCACGCTCGCCCGCATCATCCATGCGGTCGAACAGGCGGCCGCATCACGAGCGCCGATGCAGCGTTTCATCGACCGGTTCGCGCGCGTCTATACCCCGGCGGTGGTGATCGTGGCCGTGCTCGCGGCCTGCGTGCCGCCGCTGTTGTGGGCACAACCCTGGACCGAAGCGGTGTATCGCGCGCTGGCGTTGCTGATCATTGCCTGCCCTTGCGCGCTGGTCATTTCCACGCCAGTCAGCATCGTCAGCGGACTGACCGCCGCATCGCGACGCGGCATCCTGGTCAAGGGCGGCATCTATCTGGAAAACGGCCGCAAGCTGCGCTGGATGGCCTTCGACAAGACCGGCACGCTGACGCACGGCAAGCCCGCGCTGACCGACCTGCTGGCGATCGGACGCGATGCCGGCACAGCGGTGGACGGCGCGGACGAAATACCACAAGACATCGCTCGCCTGGTCGCCAGCCTGGCGGCGCGTTCCGACCACCCGGTATCGCGGGCGATCGCGCGCGGTCACGGCGAACTCCCGCTGCACGATGTCGAAGACTTCAGCGCCCTGCCCGGCCGCGGCATACGCGGCCGCATAGCCGGAACGGAGTACCACCTGGGTAATCGCCGGCTGATGAATGAAAAGGGATGGGCGACGCCAGCCCTGATGAAAGCGCTGGACGCTTTGGAAGCGCAAGGCAAGACGGCCGTCGCGCTGTACGACGGCGATCGCGCCGTCGCGGTCGCCGCCGTGGCCGATACGGTACGCCCGGAAAGCCGCGCCGCCATCGACATGCTGCATGCGATGGGCGTGCGCACGATGATGCTCAGCGGCGATAACGCCGCCGCAGTGAGTACGATCGCCATGCAATTGGGCATCGACGACGCGCGCGGCGATCAATTGCCCGAAGACAAGCTGGCGGCGCTGGAATCGCGCCTGGACGACGGCCTGGTGGGAATGGCCGGCGACGGCATCAATGATGCACCGGCATTGGCGCGGGCGAATATCGGATTCGCGATGGGCGCGGCTGGCACCGGCACGGCCATAGAGACGGCGGACGTGGCCTTGATGGACGACGATCCACGCAAGGTCGCCGAATTCGTCAAGTTGTCGCGCGCGACGCACCGCGTGCTGGTGCAGAACATTGTGCTGGCGCTGGGCATCAAGGCAATATTCCTGGTGCTGGCCTTGTCGGGTCTCGCGACCTTGTGGATGGCGGTCTTCGCCGATGTCGGCACCAGCCTGCTTGTGGTGGCGAATGGCGTGCGCCTGCTCCGCGCCGGAAAGGGGCCGCTGACCAAGGGCGGCCACGCGGCGACGGCGCCAGCCAGGACCGGCACCGCTGCCATGACACCCTGACGTTTCCACCGTTCAGGCCACCGAGGCCATCGGCACCTCCTGCTCCAGCACCTGGACATCGGCAAGCGCACGGCCCAGCGGCGCGGCGCCGGCCCCGTCGAACAGGCGGTTGGCCAACTCGAGTATCCGCCGGGCCGGCTCCTGCCCGACCGCGGCGCCCGCCAGCGACAGGTATTTGCTTTCGATCCCGGCGTGCGGCATCGGGTTTTCCGGCATGCCCAATGAATAATCGACGCGCCGCGTGTGGCTGCGTCCACCGCGCATCACCAGGGTGACCCGTCCGCCATAGATTTCCGGATAGGCGCGATCGATGTCCGGATCGATTTCGATGTCGACACGTTGCGACAGGGCGACGACGCGCGGCTCGACGATGCGCGCGGGCGTGAACTGTTCCAGGTAGGCCTGACCGTCCATCAATGCAACGGCGATGTTGTAGCGCAGGCTCATCTGTGCGTTGAGCACCGAGTCGGCACGGTAATCGAAGCCCGTCTGCGTATTCACGACGGAGGGGATGCCGGCCACGATGCGCTCGATATCGTCGATCTCCAGGCGATGCTCGCGCATCAGCTCCAGTGCGGCATCCACGCAGGCGTGGTTGCTGCCGCAGCAGGAGTACGGCTTGAAGCAGGTGACATCGGTGTGCCAGATCTTGCCCAGGCCCTGCGTGAGCATGCCGGGACGCGGGCTGTCCGACATGCCGAAGAGGAAGCTGCCATCCTCGGCTTCCAGGATGAAGCGCGGCCCGGCGAATCCACGCGCGGCCAGCAGCGCGGCCGCCACGCCGGCCTCGGCGGAACGCCCGGGATGCATGCGTTTGCTCATGCCGCCGTCCGCGGTAAAGGCCCACAGGCCGGCCGATTGCGTGCCGGCCAGGCCCAGCGCGCTGGCCGTGGTGGCTGCGTCCAGGCCCAGGATGACGCTGGCCGCCGCGGCGGCGGCGAAGGTGCCGGTCGTACCGGTAAGGTGCCAGCCTCGCATGCGGGTGCGGCCGGGATTGGCGGCCTGGCTGACGCGGTTCATCGTTTCGTAGCCGGCCGCCATGGCCGTCATCAGCGTGGCGCCGTCCACGCCTTGGCGTTCGCCCAGCGCCAGCACCACGGGCAGCACGACCGCGCCCGGATGGATCTTGGCGCGGCTGTGGTCGTCGAAGTCAAAACTGTGAATGGCGGTGCCGGCCGCCAGCACGCTGTTGCCCACGCTGACGCGGGCCTGTCCGCCCCAGAGCGCGGCTTCCGCCGGCCCCTGCCGATCCCGCGCGTATTCGCGCATGATGCGGCCCCATGGCGTGGCCAGGCCGTACAGGGCGCAGCCCAGGCCGTCGACCACGGCCTTGCGCAGTACATCGCGCGTGGTGGCGGGAATCGCCGCCGGTTTCAGGCCGGCGATGAATTCCGCCAGGGTCATGGTGATGCCGCGATGCTCACGCGACAGTGCCTTCCAGGATTCCAGATCGTCCATGAGACGCTCCCTCCGATGTACGCAAACTGCCAGGGCCTGGACGCGGCCGGCACGACGCCTGCCGCCAGGATCGCGCCTTTAATCCGCCTTCGCGCCGGATGCGCGTGCCACATCGCCCCAGCGCACCAGTTCCTTCTGCATGAACTGCGCGAAAGCCTCGGGCGACGGCTGCGTGTACGGCTCTATGCCCAGCTTGTTCAGGCTGGCCTTGACGTCGGGCGACTGCACGGTTTGCACCAGGGCCTTGTACAGTTTGTCGACGACGGGTTTGGGCGTCTTGGCCGGCGCCATGATGGCGAACCAATTGAAAGCCAGCACGGTGGGCAGGCCGCCCTCGGCCGACGTCGGCACGTCCTTCATGACCTCTGCCCGATGCGTGTTGGTAACCGCGATCGCGCGCAGCTTGCCTTCGTTCACCATGGTGTACAGCGCCGGCAGATCGACGATGATGCCGTCCACATGGCCGCCGACCGCATCCGTAATGGCCGGTCCGGCGCCCTTGTACGGCACATGCACGATGCGGCCCTTGGAGGCGATCTTCAGCAGTTCGATCGCCAGGTGCGGCAGCCCGCCGTTGCCGGACGACGAAATCGTGACGTCGCGCGTTTTGGATAGGGCGACCAGTTCCTGCAGTGTTTTGGCGGGCACCTTGGGATTGATGGCGAGCAGTTCGGGCGTCTGCGCCACCGTGGTGATGCCGACCAGGTCCTTCGTCACATCGAAGGGCATGTTGCTGTACGTGAAGGGGCTGATGGCCAGCGGACTGGCACTGCCCAGCGTGATGGTGTAGCCGTCGGGCGCGGAGCGCGCCACGTAGTCGGTGCCGATGATGGCATTGGCGCCAGGCCGGTTTTCGACGACCACACTGGCGCCGATGATCTCGCTGAGCTTGGGCGCGAGTATGCGGGCGACGATGTCGTTGGAGCCGCCGGGCGGAAAGCCCACGACCAGATGGATGGGGCGCGACGGGTAATCGTCGGCGGCAATGGCGGGCAGTGCCATCGCGGCCATGGCCGTGGCGGCGATCAGGGTAGCCAGGGGTTTGAACACTTGCAGCATGTCAGTCTCCTCAAGGTGCGCTTCGTTTCCGCCGCGCGCCGGCCCGGTGGGGCCGGCGCGTGCATGGCGGCTCTTGTTGTCGTCATACGCCGCGCGCGTGTTCAGCCTGCTGGCGCCAGCAGACGCAGGAGTGCGCCCACGTCATCGCAGGCTTCGATATTCGCGACCTGCTCCGCCACCTGCGCCGCGCGCGAGGCACCCAGCACCGGCGTCGCCAGACTGTCGAACTTGGCGCGCAATTCGTCGTCGGACATGGGATTCTGAATCGAACCCTTGGGGTAATCCACTTGGGAACGATAGGTCGCGCCGTCGTCCATTTCCATGGTCATCAGGCAGGACACGCCGCGCGGCAGGCTCTCGTCGACGGAAATCTCCACCATCTCCGACAGTTTCTTCAGCATGGGTTCCTTCAGGCGCGCATTGTTGTACTGCGGGAATAGCGCCTGGCCGTCGGTCAGCGCCACCGCCACCGAATACGGCAGGCTGACCTGCGCTTCGTGATAGGTCGTGGGATGCGCATTCTGGTGATACAGCGCCCAGTCGGGATGGCGTCCCATGCGGATACGCTTGATGCGGTTCAGGTCGGGCGCGTTCTTGCGGCGGATCTCCAGCGCGCAGTCGATCGCATTGTGGATG
>DATJHN010000304.1:0-15126 GCA_035493915.1 Bordetella sp. | reverse complement strand
TCCAGCGGCGTGACCAGCTCGCCATTCGCGCCGATACGTTCGGCGGCCTCGATGACGCCGTCGTACAGCATTTCGGGCAGCACGACGTTGCGGTCGAACAGCCTGGGACGGTTCTGATAAGCGATGCGCAGGCCATCGCGGAAACCGCGCGTGGTTACCAGCAACGTGCGTTCGCCCTTGCGTTCCAGTAGAGCGTTGGTAGCCACGGTGGTGCCCATCTTGACGCAGTCCACCTGGTCGGCCGGCACCGGCTGGCCCGGCGCCACGCCGAGCAGCGTACGGATGCCGGCGACCGCGGCATCGCGATACTGTTCCGGATTCTCGGAAAGCATCTTGATGGTGGTGGTCGTGCCGTCGGGACGCCGGCCCACGATATCCGTGAACGTGCCGCCACGGTCTACCCAGAATTGCCACTTCATAGCGATTCCCATGCTGTTTTGCCGGCCAGGCGCGCACGCCGTCGGCAGGTTTAAGAATAAATGACCTGGACCCTAGAGCGAAGTGGCCGCGCGGGCAGCCTGGTCGTATACCCCAGACAGCCCACGCAGCAGATTGGCCAGGTCCTGCGAAAATTCCAGCCCGCTGCTGGCCGCGGGCAATCCGTCGATCAGGCAGCGCTCGCGGACCTCTACGTACCGATCAATGATTCCGCTGCCCTTGGGCGTGACGGAATAGATCACTTCCTTGCCGCTGCGCTGGCCCTGCACCACGCCCAGGCGCTCGAGTTTCTTGAGCGAATAATTGACGATGTGCGTGTCCTCGATATTCAGGGTGAAGCAGATGTCCGCCAGCTTCTTGCCACGCTGGCGATGGTGCACGTGATGCAGGACGATCACATCGATCGAAGTCAGGTCGGGCAGCCCGGCCGCCGCCATGCAGCGGACGATCCAGCGATTGAAGGCATGCCCGGCGATCATCAGGCCGAACTCGACCGCCGACAGGTCAGGCGCGCGGTCCGATATGAGATGCGAGGATGCCGCGATCAGCGGCTTGGGGGCGTTGGTTGCGCTCATGGGCAAGGTCGACGTAGACGTGAACGTGGAACACAGGACGGGCCGCAGGGCGGCGGGTCCTCCACGCACGGCGCCTGGTCCGATCCGGATCCATGCCTGCGCGCGCATGCCTGCCGCGATGCAATCACGGCAGGATACTAATGTTTTATTGATAAATTATCAACGAAACATTAATCAAATCGGGTTTACCCCGAATTGCCCGCAAGGTGGCAGGTCAGTCGGCCATCAGACTGGCGGACAGTCCGCCTCAACACAGGACGCAGACCACAATGGCATGAGTCGGCGGCCCCTGCTGAGTGCCGCGTGGTACGCCAAAGCAAGGTTCAGCGGCCCGAAGCGCCGCCGTCCGGGTCCAGGCGAATGCCCTCGACGCCTTTGAGCGTGGGCTCGGATTGACTGGCGCCGCCCACCGGAGCGTTGCCTGGCCGCGGAGTGTTCGAGGCGGGAGCGCCCGCGGGCGGAGTGCCTGGTGCCATTCCACCGCCAGGTGCGGAGGCCGGAACCGCAGGGCGCGCGGCGCCCGGCGTTCCGCCCAATGCCGCCTGGTGCGCGACCGCGGCCCGAGTCAATTCCGCGGCCAGGTCCTCGTGCTTGGCCGATGTCGCCCAGGCGGACGCATCCAGTCCTTGCGAATTGCGCATCGTGGGATCGGCACCCGCCTTCAGCAGGAGCCGCACCATATCCTGGCTGCCGGACAATCCCGCCATCATCAGAGGTGTCGTGCCGTCCGGCCCCGGCGCATTGACGATAGCCTGGCGCGCCAGCAGCAGCTTCGCCATATCCATCTGTCCTTTGGACGCGGCGTAGTGCAGCGGGGTCCATCCGAGCCGGTTGACCTGGGCGCCGCGCGCGATCAGCGCCTGGGCGCGCTGCGTCTGGCCCTGGATTGCCAGGTACATCAGCGGCGTTTCGTCATGATCGTTGGCGGCGTTGACGTCGGTGCGGCGGTCGGCGGCCAGCACGTCGTATACATGCCAGGCGCCGTCGCGTACCGCCTGCATGATGGCAGGCTGGCCCTTGATAACGGTGTTCGGATTCCAGCCCTGGGCCAAAAGCTCACGCATCTCCCCGGCGCGGTCATTGGCGAGGATCAACGGCGCGTTTTCCGGACTTTCGGCGCGTACGGCGCCGGGCATCGCAACGGCAACCAAGGCCGCGATGCCCAATACCACTCCCAAGCTTGCTTGATGTAGTGATTTGTCTTTCATATCAATCCCTTATAGAGACAATCGAAGGGAAATTCTCAACAACCCCGTGAGGAAAATTCCGAGCTCTGATTCCGAGTTTTATTTTTTAATCAATAACTTACAAGTCTTTTTTAAAGCTAAATATAGACTCATAGATTGATGCGCCGGGCTCTTCGGTCCAGCGTCTCGTCCCAGGACGGGCAACTCTTGCCTAGCGCTCTACTTTGTTGAATAGGCTGAAGAAATTTTCCGTGGAGGCGGCTGCGATTTCGCTTGCCGCCACGCCGCGCAGGTCGGCGATCTTCTCCGCGACATGAATCACCTTGGACGGATCGTTGACCTTGCCACGATACGGCACCGGCGCCAGGTAGGGCGAATCGGTCTCGATAAGCAGCCTGTCCAGTGGCATGCGCGACGCCACGTCGTGCAGCACGGCGGCGTTTTTAAAGGTCACGATGCCCGACAGCGAGATGTGGAAATTCAAGTCCATGGCTGCCTGTGCCACGTCCCAGGTCTCGGTAAAACAGTGCATGACACCACCGACCTCTTCCGCCTTTTCTTCCCGCAGGATGCGCAGGGTGTCCTCGGCGGAAGAACGCGTGTGGATGATCAGCGGCAGGCCGGCATCGCGGGCCGCGCGGATGTGCGTGCGGAAACGTTCGCGCTGCCAATCCAGCGGTTCGCTCAGGCGGTAATAGTCCAGCCCGGTTTCGCCTATGGCCACCACCTTGGGGTCGGCGGACAGTTCGACGAGTTCGTCGGACGAGGGCTCATGGCTGTCTTCGTAGTCCGGATGCACACCCACCGACGCCCACAGATTGCGGTGCGGCTTGACCAGTTCCATCAGCCCCGGCCAGTCCGGCATCGCCACGCTGACGACCAGAGCGTGCGTGACCTGGTTGGCCGCCATGCGGTCCAGGATGTCGGGCAGATTCTCCGCCAGTTCAGGGAAGTTCAGGTGGCAATGCGAATCGACGTACATGATCTACGGGTGAAATCTGCGGTGAAGTGCCGGCGATATCAAGCTTGGCAGGATAGCACCACGCGCTGCAGCGCCGCATGCGCGAACAGCTTGGCGTTCAGAGGATGCCCGGCCAGGGCGCGTTGGCGGGTCAGCCAGCGTGCGCCTTCGCTCATTTTGCCGGCATCGGCGCGCGCCGCCGTGCGCGCCACGGCGGGCGCCAGGCCTGGAAAATAACGCGCCGGCGCGCCGGCGCCGGCCAGCATCAGGTCGACGTAAAAGCGCTGCAGCGCATCGATCCACTGTACCGCGGGCAGCTTGTCCAGCAGATCGGCCAGGGCGCCCACGTCGGGTGACTGCCCCTGCGCGAGAGGGCCCGCCAATTGTTCCAGCCAGGGCGGGCAGGCGCTTTCCTCGGTCTGGGCCAGCCGCAGCGCACCCAGCGGCGCGCCGCCCGCCGCGGCCAGCCAGGACGCGGCGTCGTTCACATCCTGCGATTCCAGCCATTGCAAGGCTTCCTGACGTGGCGGCGTCGGCAAGGGCAAGCGCCGGCAGCGCGACAACAGCGTAGGCAAGAGGCGGTCCGGCGCATCGGCCACCAGCAGGAAAATCGTATGCGCGGGCGGTTCCTCCAGCACCTTCAGCAAGGCATTGGCGGAAATCACATTCAGGGCATGGGCGGGATACAGCAGCGCGACCCGCCAACCCCCGCGATGGGTGGCTGTGTTGAACCACGACTCCAGCCCACGGATCTGGTCGACGCGGATGTCCTTGGATGGTGCCCGCTTGGCGCCGGTACCGGCCGCCGGTGCGGCGGCTTCGGCGTCTTCAGATTCCGCCGCGGCTTCGGCGCCCTCTTCCACTGCCACGGCTTCGGGCCGGATACGCCGCAGATCGGGATGGTTGCCACTGGCCACCCAGGCGCAGGCGGCGCATTCGCCGCAGGCCAGTCCTTGCCTGGGCGATTCGCACAGCAGGCTGGCCGCGGCCGCCGCCGCGAACTGCAACTTGCCTATGCCGGCCAGGCCGTGAATCAGCCATGCATGGGCGAAACGGTCGCGCTGCGCCAGCCAGCCGCGCGCGGTTTCGGTCTGCCAGGGCAGGAAGTGGGCAAGACTCATCGCGCGGCGTCCACCAAGGCCTGGATGCCGGCTTCGAGCTGGACGCGGATGGCGGGAATATCGCGGCTGCCGTCGACGACGTGGATGCGCGTGGGATATTGCCTGGCGCGCGCCAGGTAAACGTCGCGGGTACGCTGGAAAAACGCGGCGCCTTCGCTTTCGAAGCGGTCCGGGCTGCGCGCGTCCGCCAGTCGCGCGCGCGCGACTTCCAGCGGCACGTCGAACAGCCAGGTGCGGTCCGGCTGCAGGCCAGGATGTACCCATTGTTCCAGTACGGCCACGCGTTCGACGCCCAATTGACGACCGCCGCCCTGGTAGGCATAAGTCGCGTCGGTAAAGCGGTCACAGACCACCCAGTCGCCACGCGCCAGGGCCGGCTCGATAACCTGGCGCACATGTTCGCAACGCGCCGCGAACATCACCCGGGTTTCGGTATCCAGTCCCATGGCTTCGTGCAGCACCAGGTCGCGCAGGCGCTCTCCCAGCGGCGTGCCGCCCGGTTCGCGCGTGGTGACCACGCGCAGGCCGTGGCCGCGCAGCGTTTCCGCCAGCCAGTCCGTATGCGTGCTTTTGCCGGCGCCGTCCACGCCTTCCAGGGTGATGAATTTTCCACGTGTCGTCATGGCGCGCGCTCCCGGCCCAGTATGTAGCGCGAGACGTTGCGATTGTGATCGGACAGTGTCGCGGAAAACTCGCTGGTACCGTTGCCACGCGAGACGAAATACAGATAGTTGTGATGCGCCGGCCGCACCGCCGCCAGCAGCGCGGCGCGCCCCGGGCTGGCGATGGGCGTGGGCGGCAGGCCCGCGCGGGTATAGGTATTCCAGGGTGTGTCGGCCTGCAGATCGTGGCGGCGGATGCGGCCCTGGTAGGTGTCGCCCATGCCGTAGATCACGGTAGGGTCGGTCTGCAGGGGCATGCCTTCGCGCAGCCGGTTGACGAAGACGCCGGCCACGCGCGTGCGGTCGGCTGTATCGCCGGTTTCCTTTTCAATGATGGACGCCAGGATCAGTGCTTCGTAGGGCGTGGCGATCGGCAGGTCCGGGTCGCGTTCCGCCCAGGTTCGGGCCAGGATGCGCTGGCCTTCCTGATAGGCGCGGCGCAGCAGGTCGAAATCCGTGCTGCCGGGCGCGAACACGTAAGTGTCGGGGAAAATCAGCCCTTCCATGCTGGGTGCGGTCGAACCCAGCCGGCGCAGCAGCTCGGCATCGTCTACCTCGCCCAGCGTCTGCTTGATATCGGGATTCTCGCGCAGGGCCTGGCGGATCTGCTTGAAGGACCAGCCTTCGACAAAGGTGATCTGGCGCTGCGACATGTCGCCGCGCGCCATGCGCTCCAGCAGCAGCCACGGGGTATCGCCCTGCATGGCCTGGTAGCCGCCGGCCTTGATCAGCTTGTCCCGTTCGCTAAGGCGTGCCATCCAGACGAAGCCGTCTTCCCACATGGGCACGCCGGCGGCGTTAAGGGTGCGCGCCACGGCGCGCGGGCTGCTGCCGGGATCGACAACGAAATCGACCCGTTCGGCCGGCAGCGGCAGGCTGTGGTGCATCCAGTACCAGGCGCCCGCGCAGGCTGCCGCCGCGCCCAGTACAAGGACGAGCAGGAAGGCGAGAAAGAGGGTTAAGGCTGATCGCTTCTTCATGGAACCCACCAGTTTAAAGGATAGATGCCGGTGGGGTGGTGCACCGGCCGTCGTGGAGCGGGAGGTATTTGGCACGCGTGGCGTAGCGCCGCAGGCAAGTGACCTGGAGGGCGCCGGGCCCGCGTGCGGCTTGCGGCTTGACCCTGTTGAGAGCAGGCGATGACCTGGGGTGCCCCCACGCCAGCGGTATCATCGATGGTTTCGGATTCCGTATCGCCGCCGCCCCATGACCGACCTGCCTGCCGCTTCCAAGACTTCGCCCGACACGCGTGCGCACTGCGCCGACCTGCCGGCGCTGCGACTGGTGTCCGCCAGCGGCGCCGACGCGATCGACTTCCTGCACGGCCAACTGACCCAGGATGTACAAGGACTGGCCGACGGCTCCGCGGCCCTGGCGGGCTACTGCACCGCCAAGGGCCGTTTGCTGGCCACGCTGGTCATGTGGCGCCCGTCCGTTGCCGTGCCCGACGATGCCACGGCTCCACGGCTGCGCGCGCTGGTGCGTACCGATGTCGTCGAACCCCTGCTCAAGCGTCTACGCATGTTCGTGCTACGCGCCAAGGTCACGCTGTCGGCCGAGCCGGCGCACGTGGCCGGTGTCTGGACCGACGGCGACCCGGCGGCGCTGGAGTCCGCGGCAGGCGGCGGCTTGCCGCGCCAGGCATGGCGCCGGGCGGAACTGCCCAGCGGCACGTGGATCGCGGCGCCTTCCGCCCAGGGACACCGCTGGTGGTGGATCGCGACGGATGCGCAGCGCGAGACCGCCGCGGACCTGCGCGGCGCGCTGGGCGCCGGCGATGCGCAAACCTGGCAGGCGGCCGACCTGGCCGCCGGCATCCCCTGGGTAGGAACGCCGACGCAGGACCTTTTCATCCCGCAGACGGTCAATCTGGACCTGATCGGGGGCGTCAGCTTCACCAAGGGCTGCTATCCCGGACAGGAAGTGGTGGCGCGCAGCCACTATCGAGGCACCGTCAAGCGGCGCATGGCCTACGGCGTCGTGCCGGGACAGGCAGGCGCCGCCATTGCGGCGGGTTCGGATATCTACGATGCCGGCGAACCCCATGAACCCTGTGGCCGCGTTGTGGACGCGGCGGGCGCGCCCGATGCCGCCATTTTGTTCGAAACCACGCTAAGCAGCCTGGCTTCCGGCGATTTGCGCCTGGGCGCCGCCGACGGGCCGGCAATCCAGGCAAAACCGCTGCCCTATTCGTTGGAACCGGCCTGAAAAAGAGAGCCCTGCCCTGTTCGATGGAACGGGGACGGCTCAGGACTTGCCGAATTCGTCCGACAGTTCGCGTGAACGCTGCGCGGCGGCCTGCATCGCGCGGGCGACCAGTCCCATGAAATCGGCGTCTTCGAATACCTTCAGGGCGGCGGCAGTGGTGCCACCCTTGGACGTTACCCGCTCACGCAGCACGGCGGGCGGATCGTCCGATTCGCGTGCCAGACGCGTGGCGCCGGACAAGGTCGCCAGCGCCAGTTCGCGCGCCTGTTCGGTATTCAAGCCGACCTTCAGGCCGCCCTCGATCAGGGCCTCGATAAAGCGGAACACATAAGCCGGGCCGCTGCCGGACAAGGCCGTGACCGCGTCGATGGCGTCGTCGTCGGCTACCCAGACCACCTTACCCACCGACGCCAGCATGGCTTCGACCAATTGGCGTTCTTCACTGGTGACGCCCGGCCGCGCCAACATGCCTGTCACGCCCTCGCCCACCAGGGCCGGCGTATTGGGCATGCACCGCACCAGCTTGGGCCAGGGCGCGGCGCCGCCGCCCAACCAGCCCGCCAGCACGTCGCAACGTATACCCGCCGCCACGCTGACCACCAGCGTACTTTTGCGCAGCAAGGAGCGCGAAGCGGTCACCGCCTCGCGCATGAACTGCGGCTTGACGGCATAGAACCAGATGTTGCATTGCGCCAGGCGCTCGTCCGGCGCCGTGGCAGCCGTGGCGCCGCGCGCCACCCAGGGCGCGTGCGCGGCCGTATTGATATCGATGACGTGGAAGTTCTCCGGCGGGCAGATCTTGCCGGCCATGCCGGCGCCCAGGGCGGATGCCATATTTCCGCCGCCGATAAAGGCAATACGCAGTTTCTTGTCCATGACGCGATTGTAAACACGGGAGGCGGCCCGGGCTTGGTCGGCGAGCATATGCGCGTGCCGCCGATTAAGCATCATCACGCACGTAGGACAAGCCCTATTTGACAGGGCGATGGGTGGATGTAACAGTCACGAATTCGTCACAAACAATTCATATGGTGTCGGGCTGTCTGTCCCCTACCCGGGTCGGCAGCATCGCAATCCACGGAGGAACCATCCATGCGATCCCATCGCCTCGCACTCGTTGCGGCGTCCCTGCTTACCGCCTTCGCCGCCACATCGGCGAACGCGGCCACCGAAATCCAGTTCTGGCACTCCATGGAAGGCGCCTTGGGCGATCGTGTCAACGAGATCGTCAACGACTTCAACAAGCAGAACCCCGATTACCAGGTCAAGGCCGTCTACAAGGGCAACTACGGCGAATCGATGAACGCCGGCATCGCGGCCTTCCGCGCCGGCAATGCGCCGGATATCCTGCAGGTGTTCGAAGTGGGCACGGCCACGATGATGTACGCCAAGGGCGCCATCAAGCCGGTGCAGCAGATGTCCGAGGAAGTGGGCGATCCCATCAATCCGAAGGATTTCATCGGTGCAGTCGCGGGTTATTACTCGTCGCCGGACGGCAAGCTGGTATCCATGCCGTTCAACAGCTCCACGGTGGTGTTCTACTACAACAAGGACGCCTTCCAGAAAGCCGGGCTGGATCCCGAAAAGCCGCCCAAGACCTGGGAAGAACTGGCCGCCGACACCAAGAAATTGAAGGCCGCCGGTTCCGAATGCGGGTACACCACCTCGTGGCCGTCCTGGGTCCAGCTGGAAACCTTCTCGGCCTGGCATAACGTGCCCTACGCCACCAAGGACAACGGCTTTGCCGGACTGGATGCGCGCCTGGCGATCGATTCGCCGCTGCACGTGCGCCACATGGAATTCCTGGCCAAGCTGGCCAAGGACGGCGAATTCATGTACGGCGGCCGCGGCGACGATCCCAATGCCCTGTTCATCTCCGGCAAGTGCGCGATGATCACCGGCTCCAGCGGCCTGCGCGCCAACATCATTAAGAACGCCCAGTTCAAGTTCGGCACCTCCAGCCTGCCGTATTACTCGGACGTCAAGGGTGCGCCGCAGAACACCATCATCGGCGGCGCCTCGCTGTGGGTCTTCGGCAACAAGAAGCCCGAGGTCTACAAGGGCGTGACCAAGTTCTTCAAGTACCTGGCGAGCCCGGAAGTGGCCGCCAAGTGGCACCAGCAGACGGGTTATGTGCCGGTGACCAAGGCAGCTTACGAGCTGACGCAAAAGCAGGGCTACTACGCCCAGAATCCGGGTACGGACGTGGGCGTGAAGCAGCTGAACGTCGAAACCACCGCGCAGTCGCGCGGCGTGCGCCTGGGCTACCTGCCGCAGATCCGCGAGATCGAGGACGCGACGATCGAACAGATCGTTTCCGGCAAGGTCAGCGCGCAAGCGGGGCTGAAGGATGCCACCAAGCGTGGTAATGACTTGCTCGAAAAGTTCGAAAAAAGTGTAAAGTAGCGGCCGCTTACGAGCCCATGTAAGACCAAGTCGCGGCCTAGCCGCGACTTGGCGTTATAAGGGCACGTTTGATCCAGCAGGCGATGCTTCAGGGAATTGTCCCCGTGATACGTCATGGGGCCGGCTCCCGGCGGTGCTTCATGGAATCGCTCCCAGGCGATGCTTCATGGAATCGCCCTCACCCGGAATGTTTCACGTTTTTTATGCGCCGGGCCCCGCCCGCGCCGCAATTGCTGGCAAACATGGAAAAACGCGTCGTTTTCGGCCACAAGCTCCTGCCCTATCTGCTGCTGCTGCCGCAGCTGGTTATCACGGTCGTGTTTTTCTTCCTGCCGGCCGGGCAAGCCATGTGGCAATCGCTGCATATCGAAGACCCCTTCGGGCTGTCCTCCAAGTTCGCCGGACTGTCGAACTTTGCCGATCTCTTCAGCCAGGCCACCTATATCGATTCCTTCAAGGTGACGGCGGTGTTTTCGCTGCTGGTCGCCGTCGTGGGCCTGTCCGTTTCGCTGCTGCTGGCCACGATGGCCGATCGCGTCATCCGCGGCGCCGGCCTTTACAAGACGCTGCTGATCTGGCCGTACGCCGTCGCGCCGGCCGTGGTGGGCGTGCTGTGGCTGTTTCTGTTTTCCCCCGCCGTGGGCATCCTGGCCGTGGCGCTGGTCAAAATGGGCGTGGCCTGGAATCCGCGCCTGAACGGCGCCGAGGCGATGGCCCTGGTGCTGGTCGCTTCCGTCTGGAAGCAGATCTCGTACAACTTCCTGTTTTTCCTGGCCGGGCTGCAATCGATCCCGCGTTCGCTCATCGAAGCGGCCGCGATCGACGGTGCCGGGCCATCGCGGCGCTTCTGGACCATTGTTTTCCCGCTGCTGTCGCCGACGACCTTCTTCCTGCTGGTGGTCAACGTCATTTATGCGTTCTTCGACACCTTCGCCGTGATCGACACCACGACGCAGGGCGGACCGGGCACGTCGACGGCCATCCTGGTCTATAAGGTGTACAGCGACGGTTTCCGCGGGCTGGACCTGGGATCCTCGGCGGCCCAGTCGGTGGTGCTGATGGTCATCGTCGTGGCGCTTACCGTTTTGCAATTCCGCTATATCGACCGCAAGGTCCAGTACTGATTCAGAGGCTTTATGGTTGAACGCCGTCCCTGGCTGGATGTCCTGGCCCACGTCATACTGCTCTGCGGCGTGGCCGTGGTGGCTTTCCCGCTTTATGTCACCTTCGTGGCGTCCACCCAGACGGCGCAGGAAGTGGCCAACGCGCCGATGTCGCTGCTGCCCGGCTCGCATTTCGTCAGCAACTACGTGCAGGCGCTGTTTGCCGGTTCCGGCGGCGGCTCCAGCGGCGCGCCGGTCGGACGCATGCTGTGGGTCAGCCTGGTGATGGCACTGACCATCTCCATCGGCAAGATCATTATTTCGCTGCTGTCGGCCTTCGCGGTGGTGTACTTCCGCTTTCGCGGCCGCATGTTTTTCTTCTGGATGATCTTCGTCACCCTGATGCTGCCGGTGGAAGTGCGGATCGCGCCGACGTACAAGGTCGTGGCGGATCTGGGCCTGCTGAACAGCTATGCCGGCCTGACGCTGCCGCTGATCGCTTCGGCCACCGCGACTTTCCTGTTCCGCCAGTTCTTCCTGACGGTGCCGGACGAGCTGGTGGAAGCGGCGCGCATAGACGGCGCCGGTCCGCTACGTTTTTTCCGCGATGTGCTGATGCCGCTGTCGCGCACCAGCATCGCCGCCCTGTTCGTCATCCAGTTCATCTATGGCTGGAACCAGTATCTATGGCCGCTGCTGATCACCACGCAGGAAAACATGTACCCGATCGTGATCGGAATCAAGCGCATGGTCAGCGGCGGCGACAGCGTCACGGAATGGAATATCACCATGGCCACGGCCATGCTCGCGATGATCCCGCCCGCGCTGGTCGTGATCCTGATGCAGAAGTGGTTCGTCAAAGGCCTCGTGGACAGCGAGAAGTAATCGCCGCCGCAATTCACCGATTCTCCGTATGGCTACTCTAAGCTTTCGCAACGTCAAGAAAACCTACGCCGGCGACATTCCCGTCATCCACGGTATAGACGTGGACATCGCCGACGGCGAATTCGTCGTCATCGTGGGGCCGTCGGGATGCGGCAAATCCACGCTGATGCGCATGGTGGCCGGACTGGAATCCATCACCAGCGGCGAAATCGCGATCGACGGCCGCACCGTGAACAATCTGGAACCCGCCGAACGCGATATCGCGATGGTGTTCCAGAACTACGCCCTGTATCCGCACATGAGCGTGTTCCAGAACATGGCGTACGGGCTGAAGATCCGCAAAATGTCCAAGGACGAGATCCGCCGGCGCGTCGAAACCGCCGCGCAGATCCTTGAACTGGAAAGCCTGCTGGACCGGCGTCCGCGCCAATTGTCCGGCGGTCAGCGCCAGCGCGTGGCCATGGGCCGCGCCATCGTGCGCGAACCCAAGGTTTTCCTGTTCGACGAACCGCTGTCCAACCTGGACGCCAAGCTGCGCGTGGCGATGCGGCTGGAGCTGCTGAAGATGCACCGGCGGCTGGGTACCACCAGCCTGTACGTGACGCACGACCAGGTCGAAGCCATGACGCTGGCGCATCGCATGATCGTGATGAACAAGGGCAGGCCCGAGCAGATCGGCACTCCCATGGAAGTCTTCGAGCGACCCGCCTCTACCTTCGTGGCCGGCTTTATCGGCTCGCCGCCCATGAATCTGGTCCCGGTCAATGTGCAGGGCGGCGGCACCATGAAGACCGCCGCCGGGCTCGACCTGGCGATCAACCCTACCGACGTGCCCGGCGTCGTGCGCGGCCGCGGTGTGGTCCTGGGGCTGCGGCCCGAACACATGGTGCTGAACGCGCCCGGCATGCGCGTAACCATCGAAATGGTGGAAACGCTGGGCTCCGAGCAACTGGTGCACGGCCGCTGCGGCGATGCCGACGTGATCGTGCGATGCACCACGCGGCAGCTGCAGGAAGCGACCATCAAGCCCGGCGACCAGATGAATATCGGTCCCGATGGCCGCCACCCGCTGCATTGGTTCGACGCCGACACCGGCAAGCGGATCCAGGGAACGTAGCGGTCCGGGCCACCGGGCGCAGCCCTCCGGACGGGCCGGTTCAGCCGGTGTGGACCGCCCGGCCCTGCCGGTCCGGGCGAACAGCACCCGGAACCCTACGCGGCCTGGTCCCGCTCTTCCGGGGCGGCGGCCGGCTGGCCGCCCCAGGCGGCGCGATGTGCCGCCCGCGACAGTTCGCGGTCGCGCGAGATCGATTTTTCCAGGGTCTCCTGGGCGCGGCGCGCGACGGTGATGCGGAAGCCCTCGTCCTCGAAACTGGGCGCGGTTTCCTCCAGCATTTCGATGTTATTCAGGCGAAAAGCGTCGGCCACTTCCTTGGCTTCGTAAGCACCCATGCCCAGGGCTTCCAGTGCCTTGCGGCCGGCCAGCAGCGAGGATTCGAACAATTCGCGTTCGACGACCTGAACGCCGCGCTTGCGCAGCTGGAAGTAATGCACCGCGTCGTGCGCCCGCGCGACCACGCGCAAGTTGGGAAAATCCTCTCGCGCCACATCGACCAGACGCAGGCTGTCGGACACGCTGTCGATGGCGTTCACCAGCACTTCGGCGCGGGCGGCGCCGGCGGTTTCCAACAGGTCCGACCGCGTGGCGTCGCCGTAGAACACCTTGGTGCCGAACTTTCGCAGCGTGTCGATGTTGTCGGGATCGTGATCCAGAATGACGACCTTGACGCCGTTGGCCAGCAGCAGACGGCCGGCGATCTGTCCGAACCGGCCGAAGCCGGCGATGATGACGCGCGCGCCTTCGTCTTCGATGCGGTCATCGGCCCGCGTGCTCTTGGGCTGGCGGCGCTCCCATGCATCGAGCACGGCCAGGATCACCGGCGTGGCGGCCATGGACAGCGCCACCACCAGCGTCAGGACGCGCGACCAGTCCTCCGGTAACACATCGGCCGCGCGCGCCGTGGAAAACACCACGAAAGCGAATTCGCTGCCCTGCCCCAGCAAGGTCGCGAACATCAGGCAGCGGCCGCTCTGCGCGCCGAACCAGCGCCCCAGCACGAACAGCACCGCGAACTTCAACGCCAGAAAACCGGCCAGTACCCCCAGGATCATCAACGGCTGTTCCAGCAGCGTGCCGAAATCGATGGACATGCCCACGCCCATGAAAAACAGCCCCAGCAGCAGGCCTTTGAACGGCTGGATATCGCTTTCCAGGGCATGCCGGTATTCCGAGCTGGCCAGCAGCACGCCGGCCAGGAAGGCACCCATGGCCATCGATAGGCCGGCGTGCTCCATCAGCTCGCCCACGCCGATCACCAGCAGCAGCGCAACCGCGCTGAAGACTTCGCGCAGGCCGGAACGGGCGACGAAACGCAGCAGCGGCCGGGCCAGGTAGCGGCCCACGAGAATGGCCACCGCGACCGCGGCAACGATTTTCAAAACGGCCAGGCCCACGCTGTCGCCGCCTTCTCCCGCCTCGCTGCCCGCCAGCAAGGGGATCATCGCGATCAGGGGAATGGCCGCCAGATCCTGGAAAAGCAGCACCGAAAACGAGCGTTCGCCCAGCGTGGTCTGCAACAGGCTGCGTTCGCCCATCGCCTGCATCGCCACCGCCGTGGACGACAGTGCCAACGTCAACCCCACCAGCGCGGCGATCGGCCAGTCCATTCCCAGCCACGCCATGAATGCCGCCAGCACGGCACCGCACAAACCGACCTGCAGCACGCCGCCGCCGAACACGGGTATGCGCATACGCCACAGGCGCCGTGGATCGAGCTCCAGGCCGATCAGGAACAGCATCAGCACCACGCCGATTTCGGCGAAGCCCAGGATTTGCTCGGGATCGTCGACCAATCGCAAAACCCAGGGACCGATCACGCAGCCCGCGATCAGGTAGCCCAGCACCGACCCCATGCGCGCGCGCATGGCCAGCGGCACGAAGATCACCGCGGCCGCCAGATAGACCAGCCCTTCCAGCAGGAATGTTTTATCCATGGCCGGCCTCCTTGGCTGCCTGTGCGGCCGGCGGCACATGGCCGGATAGCAGGTTGCGATAGCGTGTGGCGGCCTCTGCCAGGCCCATGGAGTCGAGCGTCGCCGCGCCATGCACGGCGTAGGGAGTCAGCCACTGCATGCCGCACAATTCGGCGGCGCTGCGCAGGGGTTGACCCAATATGCCCAGGTCCGTGTCGGCGCAGCGCGTGAAATCGTCCGCCAGGCCGCCGGTGGTCACAGTCCACATCACCGGCTTGCCGCGCAGCGCCGTGCCGTCCAAGCCGTAGGCCCAGCCGTGTTCAAGTACCTTGTCCATCCACTGGCCGAACAGGGGCGGCGTGCCATACCAATGCATGGGATGCTGCCACACGACAAGATTGGCGTCGGCCAGGGCGGCCTGCTCGGCCGCGACGTCGATATGGAAATCCGGGTAAAGATCGTACAGGGACCTGACCCGCACGTCGGGCATATCGTCCAGGACTTCCAGCATGGCCCGGTTGGCCCGGGAATGCCGTGGATAAGGATG
>DATJHN010000303.1:0-15873 GCA_035493915.1 Bordetella sp. | reverse complement strand
GCTTGACGCATCGAGCCAGGACAGGTGCGCCGCAATCTATCAAGCGCCCACACTTATCGGTTGTTTAGTTTTTAAAGAGCGGATCGGGTTTGCACCCAAACTTACTATCCGGATCTGCGATCCTGGAGCAATCTGACCTTTCGGTCCAACCACCCCGCTGACCCCGCTTACTTGCCGCGTCGCCCGGCGTTGCCACCGTGTTTCGCTTGCGTCGTTTGCTGTGTCAGCAGCAGAGAAACGAGATTATGAAGACATTTTTTTGGGCTGTCAAATCGGCGTCACTTTCGCTTGATTGACTCGCTCGCTTCTGGTTTTTCAACCTTGGCCCGCGTCCCACATACCGGCGGCGGACATGCCATCCATCCGGTACTGCCTTGCTCTCATTCTTCGCCAACAGCGAAGGGGCGCGACTATAGCACATCGTTTTGCATCGCGCTGGCCGCCTCGGCCGAATCGCCGCGCTGCGACTTTATGGATAGACTTCAATAGATATGCGGCAGCAGCGGGGCTGCCGCCGGCCACCCTTCCCTGCCTCTTTTATAAAGACAACATCCGACCATGTCCGCCTCTCATCCCGACCTCCACGAAGACATCCTTATCAACGTCACTCCGTTCGAAACCCGCGTCGCGGTGGTGGCGCAGGGCGCCGTGCAGGAACTGCACGTGGAGCGCAGCATTCAGCGGGGACACGTGGGGAATATCTATCTGGGACGCGTGGTGCGCGTGCTGCCGGGCATGCAGAGCGCGTTCGTGGACATCGGGCTGGAGCGCGCGGCATTCATCCATATCGCGGATTTGCGCGAGAACCGCGCCGAACGTAGCCAGGGCCTGAATCCGACGCCGATCGAAAAGCTGCTGTTCGAAGGCCAGACGCTGATGGTGCAGGTGATCAAGGACCCGCTGGGCACGAAGGGCGCACGCCTGTCGACGCAGATCAGCATGGCCGGCCGCATGCTGGTCTATCTGCCGCACGACCCTCATATAGGCATTTCGCAGAAGATCGATTCCGAGTCCGAGCGTGTGCAACTGCGCGAGCGGCTGCACGCGCTGATGCCGGAGGACGAGAAAGGCGGATTCATCGTACGCACGCAGGCAGAAGGTTCCACCGATGAGGAGTTGCACGCCGACCTGGATTATCTGCGCAAGCTGTGGGGCAGCGTGCAGGCCGCCGCGCGCAGTCATCCCGCCCCCGCGGTGCTGCACCAGGACCTGACGCTGGCGCAACGCGTGCTGCGCGATATGGTGGGCCCGCACACGGGCACCATACGGGTGGATTCGCGCACGACGACCGCCGATCTGATCGATTGGGCCCGCCTGTATACGCCATCGGTGGTGGACCGCATCGCGCACTACAGCGGAGAACGGCCCCTGTTCGACACCGCCAACGTGGACGAGGAAATCCAGCGTGCGCTGTCGCGGCGCGTCGACCTGAAGTCGGGCGGATATCTGATCGTCGACCAGACCGAGGCGTTGACGACGGTGGACGTGAATACGGGTGGTTTCGTGGGTGGCCGTAATTTCGACGACACGATCTTCAAGACCAATCTGGAAGCGGCTCAGGCTATCGCGCGGCAATTGCGCTTGCGCAATCTGGGCGGCATCGTGATCCTGGACTTTATCGATATGGAAGACACCGAGCACCGCGAGACGGTGCTGGCGGAGCTGCGCAAGGCCCTGGCGCGCGACCGTACACGCATGACAGTGAATGGTTTTACGCAACTGGGTCTGGTGGAGATGACCCGCAAGCGGACGCGCGATTCGTTGGCGCACCAGCTGTGCGAATCCTGCCCTACCTGCCAGTCGCGCGGGCACGTGCGCACGGCACGTACCATCTGCTATGAGATCCTGCGCGAAATCCTGCGCGAGGCGCGCCAGTTCAATCCCAAGGAGTTCCGCATCCTGGCTTCGCAGGAAGTGGTGGATTTGTTCCTGGAAGAGGAAAGCCAGCATCTGGCAATGCTGGGGGACTTCGTGGGCAAGAAGGTGTCACTGGAAGTGGAAGGCACGTATACCCAGGAACAGTACGACCTGATCCTGATCTGATGCCTGGGATCGGGTACCGACCGCGGTAGCGCTACAGTACGGATACCGCGGCCCCCGGCACGACGGTCGACGCAAGCTCGCCAGCCAAGCGAGTTCGAAGGCGGTGGCGTTGAAACCAGCCGCTGAACGTGGCCCTCTATCCGGCGAATCCGCCCTGGTCCAGGAAGGCTTGCTCGTCCGCTGTCGTGACGCGGCCAAGGTGGGCATTGCGATGCGGAAAACGGCCGAAGCGCGCGATGATGTCCCGGTGCAGGATGGCGAAGTCCAGGCTGCGCGCATCCAGTCGCCGTGCAAGCTCGATCGAACGCGCCTGATCCCGCGGATCTTCCGAATGCTCGAACGGAAGATAGAAAAAGATCAGCATGTCGGGTTCCACCTGCCTGTCCAGGCCCTGCTCTATCGCCTTGTCGGCGAAGAGTCGCGCCAAGGGATCGGTGGCATACATGTGCGCGGTGCCGCGGAAGGCATTGCGCGGGTACTGGTCCAATAGAATCAGCAACGCCAGCGCGCCCTGGGCGGTGGCTGCCCAATGGTCCAGTTCGCGACGCGCGGCCGCCAGATGCAGGGACGCGAACCGCGCGGTAAACCCGGCGTCGAATGCCGCGTCCTTGACGAACCATTTGCGTGGACCGGCGTCCCGCCAGAACTGGATGACGGCGGCCGCATCCGTCGGCAGGCCTTCAGGCGACATGGGATCGGCTCCTTGCATGAAAGCGGCAGATTACCAGCGATCGGCCTCTTGTTCATCATCGAGGTGCAGGGTTTTCCGCGCCGACATTGCCCTGGCCCTGCAGCGAAATGCTGTCGAAATCGGTGATCAATGCGTTGACTCCGACGGTCCACGAACCCGGTACCAGCAGAGGTACGTCGTCCACGGTCCACGCGCTCGCCGGGGCCTCCTGGCCCGAAGGGTGGGCTGGTCGGACTATGCCTTCGATGCCCATCCGCTCCATGGAAAACGTCACGGATACTTCCTTTGCCTGCAGCGGCGTATCGTCGTCATGCGTCAAGGTGAGCATGACGCGCGCATGGCCGTTTGGCTTGAAAACCACGGTGGCTTCGGCTTTGGCGGCGGCGCCATGGAGATGCATAGGCCAGCCCCTGTCCGACGCGGCGCGAGCGGGGGAAGCCGTCTGATCCGCAGCCGCGGAATGGCTCATCGTCATTGAAGAATCCTTTGACGTCGAAGAGTCCATCGTCTTGGAGGACTCCATCGATTTCGAAGGGCCCATTACCATCGGGGACTCCATCGCCTTCGAAGAGCCCATTGCCATCGAAGAACCGCTCGACATCGAATGATGCATCGACATGTCCTGCGGCAGTGCCCTGGGCGGGGGAGTAAACCGCCACAAAGCGACGGCGCAGAGGATGCCGATCGCCAATACGGTCTCCCAGCGGGTGTTGCGAACCAATAGACGCAAAGCGCCCATGTCGCCGCGCAGGGTGGCACCGGTCCATCTCCATCGATTGACCGCGCCCAGCGCCAGCAACCCCAATACGAGCAGGAGTTTTGCCGTCAGTATCCTGCCGTACGCGGTGCGCCAGAGATCCGCCGGTTCCCGCAATTGCCACCAGGCCAGCAGCATTCCCGTTGCGACGAGCAAGACCACGATTCCCACCGCCGCGGTGGAAAAGCGGCGCAGCGGCGTGTCGCCATAACCCGCCCGCAGCAGGACCGGCAGGCAGGCCAGCGCGCCCAGCCACGCCACGACCGCCATGATGTGCAGGAACACGGCGATGCGGGCGGCATTGCCGGCGGTGGCCGTGGCGGCGTGCCCGCTGGACGCCAGGGACGCGCCCAGCAGCAGCACCGAAAGCAGCGCCAGCACGCGGCGCCAGCGCGCGGAGCCCGTCGCGCATGCAAACAGGGCCATCAGGACGGCGGCCTCGGCCGTCCACACCAACAGCCCGTAGGAAGTGCTCATGGCCGCGTGCCAGCTTGCGCTGGTGGCTATCGCGGACCACGGTGCGCCAAGCGCATCCAGGCCCTGCAGGCCCAGCGATATAGGCCCCGCCACGGCCGCCAGCAATAGCGCGGGCAGGTGCTTGCGGCAGCCGCCGGGGTCGTACTGCGTGGCCCAGGCATCGAATGCCATGCCGCCGATGCCGAACAGCAGGCCGGCCAACAGGGCGACGGCAGTGATGGCGATGACCGGATACAAACCCGGCGCACGATATGGCGGCGCGGCCACGGGCGCGTGGGAATCGGGTGCGCCGATGGCGAAGCTGAGCGTGCCGCCAACGGGATGACCGTCGGCGGAAGCGATACGCCAGCTGAAGAGATAACTGCCCCGCTGCGATTGCGGCGGCAGCGGGACGGACAAGGTGCTGTCGTGGACTTCCGGCTGGCCCAGCGGCACCAGCTTGCCGCCGGGGCCGAGCAGACTGAGAACCAGGGGCGCGATGGGCTCGTTGAAAGTGAGCGTAATGGCTTGCGGCGGTGACGCCAGGACCGCACCTTCGGATGGCGCGGTCCGCATCAGTTCGGAATGGGCATGGGCCGTGCCGGCAACGATGGAAAGGCATATGAAAATAATGCCCGCCACAAGCGCTTTCATGGCGCGATTCCCTGGTTCTGACAACATGGAACGAAGTCCCTAGCGCGGTTGAGCCGGAAGTATCCGCAGGGCGGGCGCCGGATGCGGCGGCCTGGGCCCGTTGTTCGCTGGAATCTCGATCCATCGGGAAACGCCCTTGGCGCATTCCTGCACGACCGGGAAATAGATGGGCTGGCCAGCCGGCAAGTCATCGGCAAGATAGGCCTGGAAAACGAACTCGTCGTAGTAGGCGTCCGGCAGGTCGCCTGTCCAGCTGAGCTCCTTGACGCCCTGGTCCACGCGGGCGCCATGCAGGGTGTATGTCTTGTCGTACTTACCCTGGACGATGTCCAGTTTCCAGCCGGGCTTGGGCTGGGGCTTTATGCCGATCACGCCGTCGGGAATGCGGATACGCAGTTTCTGCGTGTCAGAACCGTCGCAGCCGTGGGGGACGCGGAAGACGGCCTTGTAGTAACTACCCGCAGGCGCTTCGCGGGTTTCGATGGTGACGTGTGCGTGGGCAACGCTGGAGATGGCCAGCAGGCCGGGTGCGGCCAGCATCGATGCGCGCCGAAGAAAGCGAGACATGGGAAACCTCGTGGAACGAAATCATGAACGCGCCGTCCGCGATGCGGGCGGCGCTCCGATGCGTCAGGCGAGGCTTGGCGGCGGCGCGCGAGATCCTACGGGAGGGCCGGCGACGATGCCGGAAAGCGGTACTGAGACCGGAGCGGGTTCCGGCACGTGCCAGGCCACCGACAGCATCGGCCCCGCGACAGCAAAGACCGGCGGCGTGCAGGTGTATGCGCCGGTAAGGCCGAACGGGCAATCGGCCGGCATGTTCGAGCCGTCCGGCGTGGCGGGCGCATGGTCGTGCTGCCCCAGGTCCTGCATCAGCGCCGCGGAAGCGCCCGCGGCGGCCATGGTTGAATGCGATGAATGCGCCATGCCATGACCGATCATGGCCATGCCAGCCGGTATCGGGCCGGCTGCACTGCAGATGATGATCTGGAAGCGTCCGGCACGCAGGGCGTCGGGATCGGGCATGAAGCCCGTGGGCAGGAAGGCGCGCAGCGCAAACAGCAACGCGGCCAGCCAGATCACGGACAGCCGCGCCCGGTCGCCGCGACGCGGAGCGCGGAACACCGGGAGCGTGCCTGCCGTTATGCGTCGCACGTCCCTATCCCCCGCCTAATCCGAATCGCGGAACTGCATGCGATACAGCGAGGCATACAGGCCATTGGCGGCCAGCAGTTCTTCGTGCCGGCCATGCTCCATGACCTTGCCGGCGTCCAGCACGACGATGCGGTCGGCATTCTGCACGGTTGAAAGGCGGTGCGCGATCACCAGCGTGGTACGGCCCTTCATCAGACGTTCGAGCGACGCCTGGACCTGCCGTTCCGACTCATTGTCCAGGGCGGAAGTGGCCTCGTCCAGGATCAGGATGGGAGCATTCTTGATCAGCGCCCGTGCGATCGCCAGGCGCTGGCGTTGACCACCCGACAGGCGCGCGGCGTTCTCTCCGACCGGCGTGTGGATGCCCTTGGGCAGGCTCTTGACGAAATCGTGCAGGTTAGCGGCTTCCAGCGCATCGAGTACCTGCTGGTCGCTGGCCTGGCCCAGCGCACCGTAGCCGACGTTCACTGCGATGGTGTCGTCGAACAGCACCACGTCCTGGCTGACCAGCGACAGGTGGGAACGCAGGCTGCCCAGCGTCAGGTCGCGGACATCGATGCCGTCGACGAGGATGCGCCCCGCGGATGGATGGACGAAACGCGGCAGCATATTGACCAGGGTGGTCTTGCCGCTGCCCGATCGCCCTACCAGGGCCACGGTTTCGCCGGGCTGCACCGTAAAGGACACATCGCCGACCGTATCCCGGGCGGCATCCGGAAAGCGATGGGATACGCCGCTGAATTCGACGTGGCCCCGGATCGGTTCCGGCAGTGTGCGGTCGCCGGTTTCCTGTTCCGGCAGTTGATCTATGAGCGTGAAGACGCTTTCAGCGGAGACCAGCATGCGCTGCATGCGACCCGCCAGGTTGGTCAGGCGCTTGATGGGATCGAAAAGCTGCGCCAGGGACGCCATGAAAGCAGCAAAGCTGCCCGCGGTAAGCGTTCCGGCATTGGCCTGGCCGAGCGCCACTGCGATGATGCCGCCCACGGACACCGCGATGCAGACCTGCGTGAGCGGTGTCATCGCGGCATCGGCCACGGCGCTGCGCATGGCGAACCGGCGCAGGCGCGAATTGACGTAGCCGAAACGGCCGCGCTCGTATTCGTAGCCATCGAACAGCTTGATGACGCGCTGGCCATCGATGCCCTCGCCCACCACGCGGGTCAGCTCGGCATTCATGTTGACCGTTTCGCGGTTGATCTTGCGCAGCCGCCGGATAAAGATCCGGGCGATCAGGACCGAAACCGGCAGCATGACCAGGATGATCAGCGTCAGCAGCCACGACATGTAAAGCAGGACGCAGATCAGGGCGACCACGACCAGGCTTTCGCGCACCAGGACGGTGATGACGTCCGTTGCGTAGCCGGTGACGTTGCCGGCGTCGATGGTGAAGCGGTTCAGCAGGCGGCCGGTGTCGCCACGCTTGAATTCTTCGTCCGGCAGGCCGAGCAGGCGGTCGAACATTTCCTGGCGGATGCCGCGCAGGACATTGTTGGCAACCCACGCAAGCAGGTAGTCGCTGAAGAAGTTGCACACGCCGCGCAGGAAGATCAGCCCGATGACGGCCAGGGGGATCGCCCATACGTAGTAAGGCTTGGCGCCGCTGAAACCGTCGTCCAGCAAAGGCTTCATAATGACGGCCAGGGTCGGCTGCGTTCCCGCCGCCCCCGCCATCAGCAGGATCGCCAGTAGTAGCGCCTTCCAGTGTGTACCGACGCGCGAATAAATGCGTTTCCAGAGCACGGCCTTGACCGGATGGGATCCGGAAAGGTTGGTGCGGGCGGCAGAATCCAAGAAATCTCTCGCTTTAATACAATCGTCCCGGGCATTGTACCGTTGGCGGCATGACCGTCCGGGCCGGCTGCGACGCTCCTCACATTATTCCAATTCACCCTTGCGCCGCGTTTCGGCGGCCCCCTGTCTTTATGCCATCGATGACCCGTTTGTATGTGCGACTGCCCAATTGGGTGGGCGATGTCTGCATGAGCCTGCCGACGCTGAGTCTGCTGCATGCGGCCGGCTTGCCGGTTGTCCTGTGCGCCAGGCCCTGGGCGCAGGACCTGCTGGCCGGTGTGGCGGGACAGGACGATTTCATCGCCATGCGGGGACGGTTCTGGCAGGATCGCGCGGCCGTGCGTGCACATTGCCGGCGCGCCGGCAGCGGCGCAGCGGCCCTGGCCCTGCCGGATTCCCTGTCCAGCGCGGCGGTCTTTCGCCTGGCGGGACTGCCGGTGGCGGGCTACCGGGACGACGGACGCAGCCCCCTGCTGCGCTGGCCCGTGCGCAAGCCGGACGCATCGCTGCACGCGGTGCAATCCTGGTACCACCTGGCCCGCGAAACCCTGGGCCGTTGGGGGCTGCCGACCGGCGCCGCCGGTCCTGGCCCCGAGCTGGGCCTGACGCTGACGGACACACACCGCGCGCAAGCCCAGGCCTGCCTGGACCAGGCCAATCTGGGACAGAAGCCTTTCGTACTGATCGCCCCCACCGCCACGGGCCTGCATCGCGGCCGCAATAAGGTGTGGCCCGGTTTCGCCGAACTGACGCGCGATCTGCTGTCGCGCGGCTTACAGGTTGCCATGTGCCCGCCCCCGGCCGAGGTCGACGCGGCGCGCGCGAACGCGCCCGACGCGCTGCTGCTGCCGGCCGTAGGCCTGGGCGCCTTCGCCGCGCTGACCACCCGCGCGGCGCTGGTCATATGCAACGATTCCGGCGTATCCCATGTAGCCGCGGCGGCGGGCGCGCGGCAGATCACGCTGTTCGGCGTGACCCAGCGGGACCGCACGGGGCCGTGGTCGTCCCGGGCGCACTGCATGGGATCGGACCGCTCCGGCTGGCCCGCGGTGGAAGACGTGACGCGCGCCGCGGAAGCACTGTTGAATGGACATGAACCCGACTATGCGCCGCATGAATTGACAGGCGCGGCGCGGGCCTGAACAATCGTGACGGTATGTCTATCGTCAGTCTTCTCGCGTATCTCATCGTCCCGCTGTATTTGTGCCTGGTATTCATGGCGCTGGGTCTGGTGCTGGCCTTGCTCCGTTGGCGCAAGACCGGCCTGGCGCTGGCCGTGGCCGGCCTGGCCTGGGCCTATGCGTGGTCGATTCCCGCCACAACGCTGTGGCTGGGAGGCATCCTGGAGCGGGAATACCCGTATCGGGCCCCCGCTGAATTACCCACCGCCGATGCCATCGTCGTATTGGGCGGCAACATCGCCAACGACCGCCAGAACTGGTTCCTGCCCTATGACCGAGAAACGGCGACCCGGCGCTTCCAGACGGCGGAACAGCTGTATGACGCCGGCCGCGCGCCCAAGATCGTGCTGTCCGGCGGCGCCCTGAGCGGCGACGTCAGCGAGGCCGAGGGCATGGCACATGCCCTGCGCCAGTCCGGCGTGCCGCGCAGCGCCATGATCCTGGAAAACGACAGCCGCACGACCTACGAAAACGCCATCCTGACCGAAGGCCAGTTAAAGGAACACGACATCCGCACGGTGCTGCTGGTCACATCGGCGCTGCATATGCCGCGTGCCATGGCGGCTTTCCGCAAGCAAGGCATAACGGCTATTCCCGCGCCATCGCACCCGCAGATCGTGCTGCCGGCGGCGCCGCGGATTTCGCCATGGCTGCCGGACGAACGCGCCTTTGACGCAAGCCGCTCCATCATCAAGGAATACACCGGGCTTTTTCTCTACTGGCTGCGGGGGTGGATCTGATGACGGCCCAAGCCGCCATGTCCTGCCGACCGGGTTGCGGCGCCTGCTGCATCGCGCCGTCCATCACCCAGCCGCTGCCGGGTATGCCCGCGGGCAAGCCGGCCGGGATGCGATGCGCGCAACTGATGGACGACATGCGATGCGCGGTGTTCGGAAAGCCGGAACGGCCCGCCTTCTGTGGCGGGCTGCGGCCCGCCGCGGATATGTGCGGCCCGGATCGCGAGCACGCCATCTCCTGGCTGACCCGGTTGGAACGCGCAACGGCACCGTAGGCACCACCGGCAATGGCAATGGGCGCAATACCCCGGCCACCTGTCCGCGAGCCCGTCCTGAAGCCGTTTGACAATGCAGCCAGCGCCCACGCCAGCGATCGTGCTACCAGCGGCGGCGCTTGCGGTCTTCGCTGGAAGTCATGGTTTTGCGCAGAAAGCTGAACAGGCCGGTCGATCCCGCGACCAGCACGCGCGGCAGGCCCATGGGATCGTCCTTGTCATTTGCCAGGCCACGTTTGGTCAGCGTGGCATTGTCATAGCCGGCATCGCGCGCGAAGCCCATGAGCGCTTCGTTGTATTCACCGTAGGGATAGCAGAACGCCGTGACGGCGCCGCCCAGCGCATCTTCCAGTTCGCGGCGCGAAGCCTCCATCTGGCGCCTGGCCTCGTCCGGGCCCAATTGCGGCAAATGCACGTGGTCCAGGGTGTGCGAGCCGACCTCGTTGCCCGCCGCCGCCCATTCGCGCATTTCGGCGACGGTCATCAGGGGCGACGGCGGAACACCCTGCGCATGATCCCAGACGTTGCTGCCGCCGAACTGGTGCGCGACGAAGTAATTGGTGGCGGTGAAGCCGAGTTCGGACAGCACCGGCATCGCGTTGCGATGCACATTGCGGTAGCCGTCATCGAAAGTGATGCCGAACACCTTGCCGGTGCGTTCGCCGCGCAGATACGGCATCAAGTCGCGCATGGACAGTCCCCGGTAGCCGAAGCGGCGCATCCAGGACATCTGCCGGCGAAAAGCGGCCGGGTCCACGGTCAACCCGCGGTAAGGCGTACCGCGCGGCGGCAGTTTTCCGACCTGGTGATACATGAGTATGGGAATAGCCATGGCCGCGATTATAGAATCCGCGCGGCGAGTGGGCCTGGGCGTCGCCAGAGCCGAAAAGCGTAGATCGCGCGGCGTGGCGAAGGCGCGCGGCCCGGCGACCTAGCGAGCGTTCAACGCCGCCCGGTACACGCCGGACGTCGCGTCCACGAATTTGGCCAGATTGAATTCGCGCAGGCTCTTCTCACGAGCGGCCGCCCCCATGGCTCCGATGCGGGCCGGATCGGCCAGCATGCCGCGCAGCACTGTGGCGATTGCCTGCGGATCGCGCACCGGGACGATCCAGCCGTCCTGGCCGTCGATCACGTTTTCCGGCAGGCCGCCAGCATTGGAGACCAGCGCCGGCAGGCCCAGCGACATGACTTCGCGGCAGGCGAAGGACAGCGCCTCGCGGTACGACAGCACGAACCCGACGTCGCAGGCTGCCAGGACGGGACGCACGTCGTCCAGCAGACCGGGAAACACGACCTGATCCTGCACGCCGAACTCCCGCACGCGCGCCATCTTGGTCTCGTCGGGCAGATCGCCGGCGAGCAGCACGCGGAAGCGCTGGCGCTCATGCGGCGCAAGCTGGGCCAGGCCGGCCAGCAGGTCCAGCCAACCCTTGTCGTAATCGGTCCCGCCCGAGCTGCCCAGCAGGATCTTGCCAGGCGCGGTCGGACCGAAATATTTTTCCCGCAGGCCGGGACGCAACGCATCCGACGGCGGCGCGAAGTAGTCGGTGTCGATGCCATGGTGAATCATCGTGATGGGCAGGCGCCCATACGGCGACTGGCGCAGCAAACCCGCCACGAATTCGCTGACGGCGATGACCTGGTCGGTACCGAAGCGGGCCCGCATGCGATGGCCCACGGTGCCCAGCGGCAGGTCGTTGTGCTTGGTAAAAACGATGGGCGGCCGCCGCATGCCCAGGGTGGCGAACATCGCCAGCCTATGGTCCGTCGAGCCGTTCACATGGATCAGGTCGAAATTTTCCTGACGGATCAGACGGCGCAGCGCCGCCGATTCGCCGAACAAGGCCGCCGCGCGCGACCGGAAAGCGATGTCGGCGACCCGCACGCCGGGCAGCTCGCCGGCGTAACGGTACAGACGGCTGGCTCCCGGCGTCGCCACCGTGATGGTGTGCGCGTGCCGCAGGCCACGCACCAGGTTCATGATGTATGTGACGTGCCCTCCGCCATTGCGGGGGTGGAAGTTCGTGTAAAGGATTTTCAAGGACGGGGAGCGCGATCGCGGCGCGCGTTTTCGGATAGAAACATCAGCTTGGCATAGCGGAAGAAACTTCCCGCCGCCGCCGTCACGGCCAGTACCAGGCCATGGCGGCCGTCCAGGAAACCGCGGCGTATGAGATAGATACGGACGAAGGTCCAGAATCCGTGCCCCAGCGCGCCGAAAATCCCGCTGCGCTTGCCGCGCGCGTGCATCATTGCCGCGGCATCCGAGGAATAGCGATTGACCTTGTTGACCAGCGCGTCCAGGTGCGGGTACGGATAGTGCACGAAATGCCCTTGCAGCCGGCCGGTCGGTCCGGGCCGGGAAGGAATGACTTTTTCATGCACCGCGGCGTCGCTGAAGCGCGCGCTGCCGCGACGGAACAGACGCAACACGTAATCCGGCCACCACCCGCTATGGCGGATGAAACGTCCGCAGAAGTCGGAGAGCCGGGCGATCTCGTAAGCGTCGCATGCCGGCGCGGCGATGGCTTCCTGTATAGCCTTGCCGAGTTCGGGCGTGACGCGCTCGTCGGCGTCGATGGACAGTACCCATTCGCCTTGCGCCAGGTTCAGCGCGCGATTTTTCTGCGGGCCGAAGCCGGGCCAATCATGAGTCTGTTCCACGGTCGCGCCCATGGACCGCGCGAGTTCGATGGTGTTGTCGGTGCTGCCGGAATCGACCACGATGAACTCGTCGGCGAACGCCACGGAATCCAGGCAGGCGACGATATTGGCCGCCTCGTTCTTGGTGATCACGATGACCGACAGTTTCATGCGCGCCCCTTCACGCGGCGCTTCCAGGCCCTCCAGGCGTGATAACGCGGCCCCCAGATGGGATGCCTGCCCAGCCACAGGCGCCGCGCCAGCCAGCGTCCGGGCTCGTCGCGCACCGCCAAGCGGTAGATATGTTCCGGATCGGCCCCGACGGTGTTCTGCCCCAGCGAATCGGTGGTATAGAAATAGCGGAAGCCGGCCTGGCGGCCCGCGTCAAGGTAATCGTCGTCGAAGTATCCCTGTGGCCAGCACAGGTGCGGGCTCTCTTCGCCCAGCCGATCGCGCAGTACGTCGCGTGATTGACGCAGCTCCTGGGCAATAAGGGCGCGCTTCTGGCCCACATCCGTGCCGCAGACTTTGTCCCAGCGCGTATGGCTATGCGTATGGCTATGGAATTCGAAGGTGCCGGCGGCGCGCATGGCTTCGATCTCGCTCCAGCGCGCCATGACCTGGTCCGCGCGTTGCTCCGCGAGCGCGATCCTGCAGGCGGCGTGGTCCGGGGTGGCGGGGGCCCCGGCCTGACCCGCCATGGGCCGCGCCGGGCCGTCGCCTATCCAGCCGGTAACGACGAACATGACGGCATGCATGCCGTAGCGTTGCAGGATGGGATGCGCGTGCACCCAATTGTCCAGGTAGCCGTCATCGAAAGTGATCAGAACGGACTTTTCCGGAACGGCTTCGCCCGCCAGGTGGGCGGCAAAGCGGTCCGCGGACAGCGAGGTATAGCCGGACCGCGCCAGTTGCTGGAGCTGGCGTTCGAAGTGCTTCGGCGTGGACGCAATCATGCCGCCCGCCGGGGTAATGTGGTGGTACATCAGCACTGGTACGTTGTGCGCGCCTTTCATCGCCGCCGCTCCGCTAGCCATTTTCGATAGATGAGTTCCGTGCGCTCGGCCAGACGCTGGGGCGAGAACACGCCTTCGTCCCGGATCATGCGCCGGCCCGCTTCGCCCATCCGCGCGCGCAACGCGGGATCGTCGATCAGACGCTGCAGCGCGCCCGTCAAGGCGGCATGGTCCTTGGATGGCACCAGAAACCCGCTGACACCGTCGCGGAACATTTCGGAAACTCCGCCCACGTTGGTGCCGACCACGGGCAGGCCGCTGGCCTGCGCTTCTACATAGACGGTGCCGGACGCTTCCTGCTCGGTGGCAAGCGCGAACAGATCGAAGCCAGCCAGCAGGTTCGGCACGTCGCGGCGCGTACCCATCAGGTGGATGCGCGACTCCAGGCCCAGTTCGGCGATATACGCCTGCACGCGTTCGAAGGTAGGAGAACCGCTGCCGACGAAAACCATGTGCAGGTTGGGACGCGTGGCCATAAGGGGTCGCATGGCATCGATCAGGTCGATATGACCCTTGGCCGGACGCATGACCGCGACGCAGCCCACGACGATATCGGTTTCCGCCAGCCCCAATTCATCGCGCAGGGTGGATTTTTCGATGGGCGGCGGCGGGACGATGGGCGAGTACAGCGTGGCGACGCGTTCGCGCGGAACACCGCGTGTGATCAGGTACTCGCGGACATGGTCGCTGACCGTGGTCACACGGTGCGGCAGTATGGTGTACGACCACATCGACCCGACCTTGCTCGCCAGATGCCGCGTGCGGACGATGAGCGGCGTGCCGGCCATGCGTGCCGCCGGCGCGGCAATGACGGTATCGCGCCGGCTATGGGTATTCAGTACATCGAAGCGGCCTGCGCGCAGGATGCGGCGGATCGCGGCGATGCCCTTGAAGTAGTTCGGCACGCCGTCCATATCGACCTGATGGACGGTGAAGCCTTCATCGCCCAGGCGCTTGACCAATTGCGCGCGCGATTGGCATATGGCTTCCATATGATGGCCACGCTCGCGCATGGCGATCATTTCCTTGAAGATGCGGTGCTCCTGCCCGCCGAAGGCCACCGCGGCTTCGGAATGGACGATGCGTAGGGGTGTCATGAGTAGGAGATCTCCACGCCTTCCGGGCGTGTCCATTCATTGAGCCTGTCGAGCAGCGCGTCGGCCATGCGCACGCGCCAGTCTTCGCCGAGCCGCACCGTGCAGAGGAAATTGTCGCGCGTGTAGATGACCTCTACGGGCGTTCCGGGTATGCCGTTTTCCGGCTCGGCGCGGTAAGGATTGAGCAGCTTGCGCAGATGCTCCGCATCGGCGTTGCCGTTCAGGCGGATGCGCAGCGACCGCGCGCGCGCCTCGCGCGCCAGCTGCAGGTCGAACAGCGATTCGGCGACGATGCGCATGCCGCCGGAATACTCGTCGTTGCTGACCTTGCCGTGGACGATCAGTAATTGGTCCTCGCGCAGTCGGTTGCGGTGCTTTTCGTAAAGTTCGTTGAAGATGGAAATTTCGACCTGCGCGGTGCCGTCGTCCAGCACCGCGAATACCATCTTGCCGCGGCGCGTCATCATCGCGCGCACCCCGGACAGCACGCCGCACATCCATTGCGGTTCGCGCTGCGGCTCGACGCGCGCCAGCGTCATCGGCACGATGCGGCGCACCTCGTCGCGCCAGGCATCGAAAAGATGGCCGCTGAAGTAATAGCCCAGCGCGGATTTTTCTTCCGTCAGGCGAGTGTGCAGGTTCCAGGGCGGTACCTTGGCAAGTTCGCTGGCCACGACTTCGCTGGCATCGTCGTCGCCGAACAGCGAAACCTGATTGGCGCTGCGCGCGGCCTGCTCGGCGGCTTCCATGGCGGTGGGCACGGAAGCCAGCAGCGCCGCGCGGTTGGCTTCGATGCCGTCGAAGGCGCCGGCCTTGATCAGCGCTTCGATGGTGCGGCGGTTCACCGAGTGCTTGTCGACGCGGCGGCAGAAATCGAACAGATCGCGGAAAGGGCCGCCTTCCTGGCGAGCGCGGACGATGTCCTCGACGGCGCCCTGCCCGGTGCCCTTTACGGCGCCCAGGCCATAGCGCATGGTGCGCGGCGGCCGCCCCTTGGCGGTATGCGCGTCGGCCACGGGTTCGAAGCGATAACCCGAAGCGTTGACGTCCGGCGGCAGCACCTCTACACCGTTGTCGGTGGCATCGCGCCAGAAAGTCTGGACCTTGTCGGTATCGTCCATATCGGACGACAGCGTCGCGGCCAGGAATTCGGCGGGATGATAGGCCTTGAGCCAGGCGGTCTGGTAGGAGATCAGCGCGTAGGCGGCCGAGTGCGACTTGTTGAAGCCGTAGCCCGCGAACTTTTCCATCAGGTCGAACAGCTTGACCGCCAGGTTGGGATCGTGGCCCTTGGCCGCCGCGCCCTGCTGGAACAATTCGCGGTGCTTGGCCATTTCCTCGGGCTTTTTCTTGCCCATGGCCCGCCGCAGC
>DATJHN010000302.1:0-5046 GCA_035493915.1 Bordetella sp. | reverse complement strand
GTAATAGCCCCAGGCCGTGTACATCAGGATGATGGGGACGATCAACAGCGCGCCCACCAGGGCAAAGCCCATGCTTTGCGGGGGCGCGGCCGCATCCCAGATCGAGATGGCGGGCGGAATCACGTTCGGCCATACGCTGATGCCCAGTCCCGTATATCCCAGGAAGACCAGGGCCAGCGCGCAGATGAAGGGCGCCGAGTGCGCATCGCCCCGCACCGTTTTGATAAGCAGGTACAGGCTGACCAGCACGAGCGCGGGAACCGGCGCGAAATAGAACAGGTTCGGCAGGCTGAACCAGCGGTGGGCAATGCCCGGATCCAGCAGCGGCGTCCACACGCTGATCACCACGATCGCCGCCAGGACAGCCCATGCCGCGGCCCGCGCCGCGGCGCGGGCCCGTGCCAGCAGATCTTCTTCGGTCTTCATTACCAGCCAGGTACTGCCCAGCAGCGCATATGCGGCCAGCAGCGCGATACCGGTGAATATGCTGAACGGCGTAAGCCAGTCGAATGCGCCGCCGGCGAAGGAGCCATCGACGACGCGGATACCGCCGATATACGCACCCAGCGTGACGCCCTGGCAAAAGGTCGCCAGCATGGAGCCGCAGATAAAGGCCTTGTCCCACCAGTGCCGGCGCTCATCACTCGCCTTGAAGCGGAATTCGAACGCGACTCCGCGGAATACCAAGCCGACCAGCATCAGGATGATGGGCAGGTAGAGCGCCGTCAGCACCACGCTGTATGCCAGCGGAAACGCGGCCAGCAGGCCGGCCCCGCCCAGCACCAGCCAGGTTTCGTTGCCGTCCCACACCGGCGCCACCGTATTCATCATGGTGTCGCGGTCTTCCTTGCCTGGAAAGAATGGAAAGAGTATGCCTATGCCCAGGTCGAAGCCGTCCATGATTACGTACATCATGATGCCGAACAGGATGATTACGGCCCAGATCAGCGGAAGATCGATCCCCATGGTCAGCTCCTCGACACCGGCGCGGCTGCGGCCAGATGGTCTTGGTCAGGCGCCGCCGACAGCGGCCGCATTGCGTGGCGGTCCTGGCCTGGACCGCCTTCCGGCGGCATGGCGGATCCCTCGCCGGCCTGCGGCCCCAGGCGTATGAGTTTCAGCATATAGGCCACGCCTGCCCCGAACAGCAGGAAATAGACCACGACGAACAGCGCCAGCGTGAAACCCAATTGCCCGGCGCCGTGCGGCGATACCGCGTCGGCCGTGCGCATGACGCCATATACGACCCAGGGTTGCCGGCCCATTTCCGTTGTGACCCAGCCGGCCAAAAGGGCGGCCAGCCCGGCCGGCCCCATGCACAGCGCGAAGCGTAGAAAGGCGCGCTGCGCATACAGGCGCTGGCCGCGGCGCAGCCATAGCCCCCACAAGCCCAGCAGGATCATCAGCATGCCCAGGCCGACCATCGCGCGAAAAGTCCAGAACACCACGGTCGCATTGGGCCTGTCCCGCGGCGCGAACTCGCCCAGGCTGGGTACCTTGCCGTCCCAGGTGTGGGTCAGGATCACGCTGCCCAGGTGAGGGATTTCCACCTTGTAGCGGGTTTCCTGTGCCGACATGTCGGGGATGCCGAACAGCAGCAGCGGCGCGCCGGCGCCTGGCGCCGGCTGTTCCCAGTGGCCTTCGATGGCGGCGATCTTGGCGGGCTGGTGCTTTAGTGTGTTCAAGCCATGCATGTCGCCGATCAAGGCTTGCACCGGCGCCACCAGCACGGCCATCCATAGCGCCATGGACAGCATCTTGCGCACCGCCGGCGTGTCCTTGCCGCGCAGCAGGTGCCAGGCGGCGCTCGCGCCCACCATCAGCGCGGTGCTCAGGTAGGCGGCGACCACCATGTGGGCGAGCCGGTAGGGAAACGAAGGGTTGAAGATGACCTGTATCCAGTCCACCGGAACGGCGCGCCCATCGATGATCTCGTAGCCCTGCGGCGTCTGCATCCAGCTGTTGGACGCCAGTATCCAGGTGGCGGAGATCAGCGTGCCTATCGCCACCATGACGGTCGACAGCATGTGCAGCCCCGGTCCCACCCGGTTCCAGCCGAACAGCATCACGCCCAAAAAGCCGGCTTCCAGGAAGAACGCCGTCAAGACCTCATAGGCCAGCAGCGGCCCGGTGATGCCGCCGGCGAAGGTGGAAAAGTGGCTCCAGTTGGTGCCGAACTGATACGCCATGACCAGGCCCGACACCACGCCCATGCCGAAATTCACGGCAAAAATCTTCAGCCAGAAGTGATAAAGGTCGCGGTACAGCTGCTTGCGGGTGGCCAGCCACAGGCCTTCGAGCACGGCCAGATAGCTTGCCAACCCGATGGTGATCGCGGGGAAGATAATGTGGAAGGAAATAGTGAACCCGAACTGCAGGCGGGCCAGGGTCAAGGCATCCAGACCGAACATGATCGCTTCCCTTGCGGGCGTGGAGAGCCGCTGTGGAGACGCGACGAGGATACCGCCACCGTGCTGGGGTGTACAGGATCAGTGGGGGTATGCCCTGCGGTGCGGCTGCGGACGTGTTCAACCGCCGCGCAGCAGAGCGCGGCAATGGCGCGCCATCTGGCGTTCCTCTTCGGTCGGTACGATCTGCACGCCGGGGCCCGGCACGGCCGGGCCGATGCCCAGGAAACCCAGGCCGGAAACGATGCGCCGCCGTATATCGGCGCTGTGCTCGCCGATGCCGCCAGTGAACACCAGCATATCGATGCCCCCCATCAGCGCGGCATAGGCACCGATCTGCTTGCGCGCGGCCGTGGCAAAGACGTCGATCGCCAGCGCGGCGTGGGCGTCGCCCGCCGCGCAGCGCGCCAGCAAGGCCTGCATATCGCTTTCGCCATCCGCCATACCGGCCAGCCCGCTCGCGCGATTGAGCAGCGTTTCCAGGCCGTCGGCATCCAGCCGTTCGGTTCGCATCAGGTACAGCAGTACGCCGGGATCCAGATCGCCGCTACGCGTACCCATGGGAATCCCGCCGGTGGGCGTCATGCCCATGGACGTGTCGATCGATTTGCCGTCCAGTACGGCGCACAGGCTGGCGCCGTTGCCCAGATGCGCGAAGACCGCCCGCGATGGCAGGTCCGGCCCCAGGCGGCGCACCAGCGATTCGTATGACAGTCCGTGAAATCCATAGCGCGCCACGCCGGCATCCGCATAACGCGCGGGCAAGGGCAACCGCGCGGCGGTCGGCGGCATGGTCTGGTGGAAGGCCGTGTCGAAGCATGCGAACTGGGCGGCATCGGGCCATAACGAACTGGCACGATCGACCAATTCCAGCGCGACCGGAATGTGCAGTGGCGCGAAATGGACCGCCCGGCGCAGTTGCTCGACCACCGGTGGCGTCAAGGCCTGGTGCGTGCGCAGGTGCGGTCCGCCGTGGACGATGCGATGCCCCACGGCCGCTGGCGGCCCCAGTCCGACGTCGGACAGCGTCCGCGCCAGAATGTCCAGGGCGTGCGCCTGTGTGGGCATGCGGTGGTCCTGCGCGGCCAGCACTTTACCCTGGGCATCCTTGATACGCAGATGTCCATCGTCCCGGCCGACGTTGTCGGCGCTGCCTTCCGCGGCCGCCGCCTCGTCGTCGTCGCCAGGCCTGAACATGGCGAATTTCAGCGATGAGGACCCGCTGTTCAATACCAGGATGGACGCGTCGTCGGCAGGCATGGTTACGATCCCGATTCGAAGGCGGCCGGCGTCAGGCCGTCCAGGTCCAGTTGCGGATATCGTCGCGATCGATGCCTTCCGTGTGCGCGTAGTCCGTGTGCACGATGATCTGGTCGCGCAGCCATTCCTTGACGTGCGCGCCGCTCGCCTGCAGCGCCGGTACGCGATCGATGGCGTTGATGGCCAGATGGAAGCGATCGATCTGGTTCAGCATGGCCAGTTCGAAAGGCGTGTTGATGCTGCCTTGTTCCTGATAGCCATGCACATGGATGTTCGCGTGGTTGTTCCGGCGATAGGTCAGCTTGTGCACCAGCGTCGCGTACGAATGGAAATTGAAGATCACCGGCCGGTCGGTGGTGAACAGCGTATCGAAGTCGCGGTCCGACAAGCCGTGCGGATGATCGGTGTCCGGCATCAGGCGGAACAGGTCCACGACGTTGACGAAACGGATCTTCAATCCGGACAGCTTTTCCTTCAGTATCTGTACCGCGGCCAGGGCTTCCATGGTCGCGACGTCGCCGGCGCAGGCGACCACCAGATCCGGTTCGCTGCCGTGGTCGGTCGATGCCCAGTCCCAGATGCCTATGCCCTTGGTGCAGTGCTTGATCGCCGCGTCGCGGTCCAGGTATTGCAGATGAGGCTGCTTGTCCGCGACGATGACATTGACGTAATCGCGCGTGCGCAGGCAGTGGTCGGCGACACTCAACAGGCAGTTCGCGTCGGGCGGCAAATAGACGCGCACGATTTCCGGACTCTTGTTGCAGACGACATCCAGGAAGCCGGGATCCTGGTGCGTGAAGCCATTGTGGTCCTGCCGCCAGACCAGCGACGTTATCAGCAAGTTGAGCGACGGGATGGGCGCGCGCCAGCTCAGTTCGAGCTTGGCCTTCTCCAGCCACTTGGCGTGCTGGTTGAACATCGAGTCGATGACGTGCACGAAGGCTTCGTAGGTCGCGAAAAAACCATGGCGCCCCGTCAGGATGTAGCCTTCGAGCCAGCCTTCCAGCGTATGTTCGCTAAGCATCTCCATTACGCGGCCATCCGGCGCAAGTTCGCCGCCGTCCTGATCCACCGGCAGCATCTCCGCCATCCAGGTCTTGGGCGATGCCTCGTACACGGCGGTCAGTTTGTTGCTGGCGGTTTCGTCAGGACCGAACATGCGGAAAGTCTTCATATTGCGCGCCATGATGTCGCGCAGGAACTTGCCCAGTACTTCGGTGGGCGACAGGTAGAGCGCCGCCGGAGCGGGAATGTCGACCGCGTAATCGCGGAAGTCGGGCATGTCGAGCGCCTTGCAAAGCAAGCCGCCATTGGCGTGCGGATTCGCGCTGATGCGGCGATCGCCCTCGGGGACCAGGTCGTTCAGGAACGGCATCGG
>DATJHN010000301.1:0-6003 GCA_035493915.1 Bordetella sp. | reverse complement strand
TTTTGTTCCGGCGGATTTCGCGATCATAGGCGATCGGCCTATGATTGCCGGCGTCCGGGCGCCGCAGGAGCCGCGCGTCTCGCCGCGGCCCAGTCCATAGAGAGGGGAAATGAAGGAAAGTTCGTCACATCGTGGCATGTTGTGGGTGGTCGCCGCGGGGTTCTTTATGCAGTCCCTGGACGCCACGATCGTCAACACCGCCTTGCCCGCCATGGCGGAAAGCCTGCACGAGGCACCGTTGGCGATGCGCCCCGTGATCGTCGCGTATTCCCTGGCGATGGCGATGCTGACACCGGCGTCCGGTTGGCTGGCGGATCGCTTCGGTACCCGCCGCGTTTATTTCACTTCCATCCTGATTTTCGTTCTGGGATCGCTGTTCTGCGCCGTCGCCGCGAACCTGCCGCAATTGGTGATCGCGCGAGTGGTGCAGGGCGTGGGCGGCTCGATGCTATTGCCCATCGGCCGCCTGGCCGTGCTGCGCGCTGTGCGCGGCGAGGAATACATCGCCGCGCTGGCATTGATTTCCGTGGCGGGGCAGGTGGGTCCGTTGATCGGTCCCATGACTGGCGGCTGGCTGGTGCAGGCGCTTAACTGGCACTGGATTTTCCTGATCAATCTGCCCATCGGCATTGTCGGGCTGATTGCCGTGCGCCGTTATCTCCCACCGGAACCGGTGGCGTCGACGCCCAGCTTCGATTTCGTCGGCTTTACCCTGCTGTCGACCTGCATGGTGGCTTTCTCGCTGGGCATGGAAGGTACGGAAGGTCCTGGCGGCGCGGTGTACACCGCCGGGCTGATGACGCTGAGCGTGGTCACGGTCATGGTCTATATCGCGCATGCACGCCATCGGCCGCGCGCGCTGTTCAGGCTGGGACTGTTTCGCGACGCGACTTTCAGCCTGGGACTGGTGGGCAATCTGGTCTCGCGCATCGGCAGCAGCGGCGTCGGCTTCCTGCTGCCCCTGCTGCTGCAATTGCAGCTGGGCTACGAACCGTTCTATGCGGGGATGATGCTCTTTCCCGCTGCGGCGGCGGCGCTGATCACCAAGCGTTGGGTGGCGCCAATGGTGCGGCGCTATGGCTACGAGACCTTCCTGTCGGTGAACACCATCGTGGTCGGCGTGTCCATCATGTCCTTCGCGCTGATCGCGCCGGGTTGGCCGCTGGCGCTGCAGATCGCGCAGCTGGCTATCTTCGGCGGCGCCAATTCCATGCAGTTCGCCGCCATGAACAGCGTCACGCTGAAGGGCCTGAGCGTGGAGGACGCGGGCAGCGGCAACAGCCTGTTTTCCCTGGCACAGATGCTGGCCCTGAGCCTGGGCGTCAGTCTGAGCGGCGGCCTGGTGGGATTGTTTTCACATGGCGTGCATGCGGATGCCTGGGGTTTTCGCTGGACGTTCCTGTGCGTCGGGGCCGTTACGCTGCTGTCGATGCCGATCTTCAAGCGGATGGAAGTCGATACGCTCCGTAGCAATGCCTGATGCCGGATGCTCATCCGTGGGCACGCCACTTGCTGGACTGTGGCTTTGACGAACGCGCCGTCCGCAAGGCGGCGATCGGACTTGGGAGGTCAAGCATGACGCATCGAATTAAATTGTCGGCACTTGGGTTGGCATTCTGCGCCGCGGGCGTACTGGGTGCCGCGACACCGGCATGGTCGGCGTCCGGCACGGACGCGCAATACAACGAAGACGTAGCCCGCTGCAAAAGCGGCGCCAGCGGCGAGGATCAGGCGGCCTGCATGCGCGAAGCGGGCGCCTCGCTCGTCGAGCGCCGCCGCAACGGTCTGACCAACCCCACCAATGCCCAGCAAAATGCCACGGCCCGCTGCAATTCCTTGCCGGCGGATCAGCGCCAGGACTGCATGATCCAAATGTCGGGCCAGGGCGATACCAGGGTGGAAGGCAGCGTCACGGGTGGCGGCGTCCTGCGCGAAACCGTCATCCCGGTGCCCGCCGGTACGCCGGGCAGCACGCCGGCGGCGCCGCAACCGGGTTACACGCAGCCGGGTTATTCACAACCAGGTTATACGCAACCGGGCTACACGCAGCCACCGACGCCCCTGGCACCGCCGCCCGCCGCACCGCCGGCCGGCTATGGCACGCCCGCGCCTTACGGTGGGACGATGCCTCGCCAGTAAAGGAGTAAAGGCAAGGCTGCATCGGCAGCGCCAGACGCGTCGAACGCGCCGGCCCGCCCGGTGGATTGACCTCCAATCATCGAATTGCGATTCGATCTTTTGGGGGCGGTTCACCGGGCGGGCCGTTTGTCGTCAAACAAGCGCTGTATCGCAAGCAATCGTGGCGGCTTGGCGTGCCTATTCACGGCTTTTTCCTGTCGGCATGAGCAAGGCCAGGAATGACTTGCGTGTTACGGTTGCTGCGACGCAGCATAAGGCGTCTAATGGGTAGAGATTCGGGATTCACCCGCAGGCAGGCCCTTATGCGAAGCAAGTTGTCCACGCTGTTCTTCTCTACCGCCCGCAAAGTGGCGCGGTTGCAGCGGACGGCATGGCGGCTGGGCATGCCGGGCCTGTTCGAGGAAGGCACGGCGCAGCGGACGCGTGCCCGGCCGGCCAAGACCGCCTTGATACGCAAGGCCGCGGCGACCGATGGCGAGCCCGAATTCGATCCCACCGCCTTCGCGGGGACGTGGAAGACACGGATTTACCGCACGCCGCCCGTACCCGGCGCATGGCCGGTGCGCCTGTCATATTTCGTGTACACGCCGCCCAAGCCGTGCAAGGGCTGCCCCATGCTGATCATGCTGCATGGCTGCGAACAAAGCGCCATGGACTTCGCGCTGGGCACGCGCATGCATAAGCTGGCGGACCGCGAAGGCCTGCTGTTGGTTTATCCGCAGCAGTCGCGGCGCGCCCAGCGAAATCGCTGCTGGCACTGGTATCAGCCGGACGCGGCCCACGGGTATGCAGAGGCCGATGCCATTGCCGGCATTGCCGTAACTGCCACGCACGACTACCACGCGGACCCCACGCGTATCTACATCGCGGGCCTGTCCGCCGGCGCCAGCATGGCGGCGCTGGCGGCCTTGCGGCATCCGCATGTCTTCGCCGCGCTGGGCATGCATTCGGGCGCGGTACTGGGCAGCGCGCACAGCGCGGGCCAAGGCCTGCGCGTGATGCGCGAGGGTGCATCCCTGCCGCCCCGGCAGGCCATCGCGCCGCTGCTGGGGGATCACGATGCCTTCCCAGGCATGCCCGCCATCATTCTGCAGGGAGACCGCGATGCCATGGTCGATCGCTGCAACGGAGCCGGATTGCTGGCCCAACTGGCGTGGGCCAACGGGGTGGATATCAATGACGCCGCATCGCCGCGGCCGGAAGCCGCCGGTACGCCGCGCTACCACCTGCGCACCGATGTGCCGTCGGGACGGGGCGCCGTCGTGTCTTTGTGCGAAGTGCCCGGCTTGGGGCACGCCTGGAGCGGTGGCGACGGCCGTGTGCGCTTTCATGCGCGTCAGGGACCGGATGCCTCCCAGCTGATGTGGCGGTTTTTCAAGACACGGCAGCGCTTGCGCGACGCGGCAAACGAGGCAGTGAAGGCAACCGACATCCGGGCCGCTGAATAAGTTGAAGGCAGCCGATTCAGGCAAAATGCGGATATTCTCCCGCCGCGTTGCCTCCATGTCCGACGTTATCGCCCTGGTTTTCGATTTTGACGACACGCTTGCGCCCGATAGCACTTCCGGCTTTCTGGGCAGCATGGGCGTGGATACGGCCAGCTTCTGGAAGGATCAGGTCGATCCCTTGCTGTTCCAGCAGGACTGGGATCCGGTGCCGGCCTATCTGTACCGCATGATCCAGCTGTCGCGCGGCGGCTCTCACGGGCTGATCACGCGCGACCGCCTGCGCGACTGGGGCGCGCGGCTGCCGCTGCACGATGGCGTGACGACCGTGTTCCAGCGCCTGCGCGATGCGGTGCGCGAGGCCCAGCCTCAGGTCGCCCTGGAGTTCTACCTGATTTCCAGCGGCATAGGCGATGTCATGCGGGCCACGCCCATCGCCCACGAGTTCACCGAAATCTGGGCCTCGGAGTTCACCTACGACGAACTGGGCGGCATCGAATTCCCCCGTCGGCTGGTCAGCTTTACCGACAAGACGCGTTATCTGTTCCATATTCAAAAGGGCATCATCGGGCGCGAATCCCACAACAAGCCCTTCGAGGTCAACCGCAAGGTGCCGGAAGACCGGCTGCGCGTGCCGTTCGACCAGATGGTGTTCGTCGGCGACGGCTACACCGACATCCCGTGCTTCTCGCTGATTCGCAGCGCGGGCGGCATCGCCTTCGGCGTGTGGGATCCGCGTCACCGCGACAAGCGCAGCCGTGCCTGGGGATTCATCGAAGAAGGCCGCGTCTCCAACCTGAACCACGCGCGCTATGACGAAAACGCCGAACTCTACCAACTGCTGGAAGAGGCGGTCACCAGCCTGGCCCACCGCATCGCGCTGAAGTCCCGGGTGTACCGTGGTTGAAACCGTCGCCGTATTGACGGCCGACGAACAGGCGCGGTTCGACATCGACATGATGCAACTGGCCCTGGACCAGGCCCGGCAGGCGTGGAGCGTGGGTGAAGTGCCCGTGGGCGCCGTCGTCGTCGATGCGCAGGGACAGGTACTGGGCGCGGGTTACAACCGCACCATCATCGATGCCGACCCCACCGCGCATGCGGAAATCGTCGCGCTGCGCGCGGCTGCGCGGCACCTGGCCAATTACCGCCTGCCGGGGCTGACGCTGTACGTTACGCTGGAACCCTGTGTCATGTGCATGGGCGCGATGCTGCATGCCCGGCTGGCGCGCGTCTGCTACGGCGCCACCGATCCCAAGACGGGCGCCTGCGGCAGCGTGCTGGATGTCGGCGCCGTGGCCCAACTCAATCATCAAACGTCGTTTCATGGCGGCGTGCTGGCGGAACCCTGCGGCGAGGTGCTGCGGCAGTTCTTCCGGGCCCGCCGCGCCAAGGAAAATCCTCAATGAGCAGCAAGCAAGGCATCTATCTGTTTTCGCCGTCTTCGGCAGTGCAGGATCCAAAGACGCTGGAACGCGCGCAAGAGCGCCTGGAGGCCGAAGGCTTCAAGACCGCGGTCGATCGTGCCGCGGCGGCCACGCACCAGCGCTTCGCCGGCACGGACGAACAGCGTTTGAAGGCGCTGGCGCGCGCGCTCAAGCAGAAGCATCCCATCGTCATGGCCACGCGCGGCGGCTATGGCCTGGGCCGTCTGCTGCCGATGATCGACTGGAAAGCCGTTGCCGACAGCGGCAAGCGCTTCGTCGGGCATAGCGATTTCACCGCCTTCAATCTGGCTTTGCTGGCACAGACCGGCACGATCAGCTACAGCGGCGCCACCGCCGTCGCCGATTTCGGCGGCGAAACCATGGACGACCTGACGGCCGCCTTGTTCGGCGAACTGATGCGAGGGGAACTGGAGATCCTGAGTTTCGAAACGCCGGACGCCGATCCCGTGGACTGCCGTGGCATCCTGTGGGGCGGCACGCTGGCCATGGTCGCGTCGCTGGTGGGCACTCCATATATGCCCAAGGTCAAGGGCGGCATCCTGTTCCTGGAAGACGTCGGCGAACATCCGTATCGCGTCGAACGCATGCTGACGCAATTGTGGCAGGCCGGCATTCTGCAAAAGCAGAAGGCGATCCTGTTGGGCCACTTCACCAATTACCGCCTGGCGCCGCATGACTCCGGCTTCGATATGCCGGCGGTACTGGCCTGGCTGCGCAAGACCGTAAAGGTGCCGGTACTGACCGGCCTGCCTTATGGGCACATCAAATCCAAGGCCACGTTGCCGGTGGGCAAGAAAGTGGGCGTGGCGACCGAGCCGGGCATCGTGCATCTGGTGCTGGACGATCACGACCACGATCACGACGGCGACTGAAGCGGCACGGCCGGCCAGAAGGCCGTGATATCCTCCGAGGGTTGATTTTCGTTCAGAAAATATTCAGATTGGCGCCGCGCGGCGCCCGCACCCCGAATC
>DATJHN010000300.1:0-7176 GCA_035493915.1 Bordetella sp. | reverse complement strand
GCCGTGGAATCGCGCTACAACCCCTTCGCCGAAAGCAGCGTGGGCGCGCAGGGGCTGATGCAGGTGATGACCAGCGTGCACCAGTCCAAGTTCGACGCCTATGGCCAAAAGGGGGCGCTGGATCCCGTCGCCAATATCCGTGTCGGTGCCGGCATCCTGAAGGATTGCATCAAGCGCCGCGGTTCGGTCACGGGCGGGCTGGCCTGCTACGTCGGCTCCAGCGGCACGAACGATGGCGGCTATGGCGACAAGGTGCAGGCTGAACGCCGCCGTCTGGCCCTGGCGTCCGGGATTCCGCTGGCGCGCGACTGAGCCGTCGACCGGACGTCGACCTTAGCCGCGCAGGCTTTCCAGGAAGCCGCCGATGCGGGCTACCGCCGCTTCCAGCTGTTCCATGCCCGTCGTGTAGGCGAAGCGCATGGTGCGGCTGGCGTGCGCCGGCCCGAAATCCAGGCCCGGTACGGCGGCCACGCCCGCCTCGTGCAGCAGCCGCGTGGCGAAGCGGCCGCTGTCCATGCCCCAGCGCGATACGTCGGCATAGATGTAGAAAGCGCCGTCCGGCTTGACCGGTACATCGACGCCCAGGCGCTGGAACGCGTCCAGCAGGAAGTCTCGGCGCTGCTGGAACGCCACGCGCCGCTGTTCGTAGATCGCCAGCGCATCCGGCGTGAAGCAGGCCAGGGCAGCATGCTGGGCCAGGGTGGGCGCGCAGATGGCCAGGCTGGCGGCCATCTTCTCGACCGTCGCCACCATGGCTTGCGGGACGATCAGCCATCCCAGCCGCCATCCCGTCATGTTGAAGTACTTGGAAAAACTATTGATGACGATCAGATCGTCATCCAGCGTCAACGCCGACCGCGGCTGGTGGTCGTAGGACAGGCCCAGGTAGATCTCGTCCATCAGGGTAAAGCCGCCACGCGCCCGGGTTTCGTCCAGAAGTTCGGCCAGTTCCGGCAGCGCGATGGAGGTGCCGGTCGGGTTGCTGGGCGACGCGATGATGGTGCCGCGCGTGCGCGCCGTCCAATGCTCGCGCAGATCGGCGGCGGCCAGCTGGAACCGCTGGTCTGGCGTACTGGGGATCAGCCGCGGACGGCCGCCCGCGGCCAGCACGAAATTGCTGTTGGCGGGGTAGGACGGGTCGGGCATCAATACTTCGTCGCCGGCATTGACCAGCGCCGTGCAGGCCAGTGACAGCGCGCCTGATGCGCCGGCCGTTACGATGATGCGTGCCGGATCGACCTTGGCGCCGAAGCCGGCGTAAAACTCCGCGATCGCCTCGCGCAGGGCAGACAGCCCCGCGGGCGGGCTGTAGCCGCTTTGCCCGGCGCGGGCGGCGCGTTCCAGCGCTTCCACCACCTGGGGCGGCGCGGTAAAGTCCGGTTCGCCGATGCCCAGGCTGATGATGTCCCGTCCCGCCGCCTGCAGCGCCTGGGCTTGCTTGAACACTTCCACGGCGTGGAAAGTCAAAAATTCATGGGTGCGATCGGCGAGGGAAGACATACGGATTCTTGCGGGCGGTCGTAGGATACGAAGAAAGGAATTGTAGTCATGCAGCCATCGCGACGTGCGTTTCTTCTGGGGCGCCCGGCTCCGCGCACGCCATGGCAGGTCTTCTGCCAAAGCTTGCGTCGTCTTTGTGCCGGTGAATTCGCGCACCTCGCGGGACAGGCCGGCGGGCCGATGGCCGAGGCGCCGCCGCAGGCGCACTGGACGCCGGCCACCGCCGCCGACGTGCGGCAGGCCAGGGCGCTGTGTGCTGAACACGCGGTTCAGCTGGCGTTGGCCGGCTCCACGGTGTCCACCGAAGGCCGGCCGGTGCTGTGGGTGGATCCCGCGCGCCTGAACGGCCTGACGCGCCTGCCCGGCGCGGTCGAACGTTGGCGCGCCGGCCCGGGCGTGATGCTGGGCGAGCTGGCCCGCGCCGGCCTGCCGCAGTTTGCCGATGCCGCGCCCGACCGTACGCTGGCGGACTGGTTCGCCGACCGTGGCGCGGCGGCCTGGCCGACCGGGCGCGGCGATCTGTCCGGCGTGCATGCGGCGGATGTATTGCTGGCCGATGGCGTGGCCGATACGCTGGGGCCTTTCGGCGCGGACGATGGCCAGCCGCTGCGCAGCGCGGCCTTGCAGCAACTGGTGCCGGCGCTGTTCCGCCTGGCTTCCGGGACCGAGGCGCAATGGTGCCGCGAACAGCCCGCGTGGCCCGCGCGATACAGGCTGGATGCGCTGCTTCCCGCGGCCCCCGCCACGCTCAACCTGGCCCGCATGCTGCATGGCCATGGCGGTACGCTGGCATGGCTGGAAAGCCTGGTGTTGCAAGCGCCGGACAACGCCACCGACCCGCTCGACAACACCGATGCCTCATCGGCTGATCGGGCCAACGTCACCTCGGATCAAGGCCTTGCCGCGCTGCCCTGGACGGACAGCCGCCTGCCGCCGGCGCAGGCGCGCGCGCTCGACATGCGCATCAAGTCGAACTTCGATCCTGCCGGTGTTTTTCCCGAGCCGGCCTGATGCTCGCATGACGCGTCATCGACACGATGCCGGCCGCATTCGTGCCGGATTCCCCGGCCGGAGTAAGATAAAAGACTTTCCAGATGTAAAAAATCCTACGGCATTATCGGATTTCATCCGTGGATTGTTCCTGTTTCATGGGCCATGAGGCTGCAGCGGCAACGGTTGTTTCCGGTCCGCGTCACAGCACATGGTCCGCCAAGGGACTAGAATCCTCGGTTTTCGGTTTTCAACTTTCTTCACACGTATCAAGCGATCATGGACGCCAATCTGCGCAAGGCCGCGCTCGAATATCACGAGCAAGACCGCCCCGGCAAGATCTCGGTCACGCCGACCAAGCAACTGACCAACCAACGCGATCTGGCCCTGGCCTACACGCCCGGCGTCGCGGCCGCCTGCGAAGAAATCGTCATCGATCCGGCGAATGCCTACCGCTACACCAGCCGCGGCAATCTGGTCGGCGTCATCACCAACGGTACGGCGGTGCTGGGCCTGGGCAACATCGGCGCGCTGGCCTCCAAGCCCGTGATGGAAGGCAAGGCCGTCCTGTTCAAGAAGTTCGCGGGGCTGGATGTCTTCGACATCGAAATCAGCGAAACCGATCCGGACAAGCTGGTGGAAATCATCGCCGGCCTGGAACCGACCTTCGGCGGCATCAACCTGGAAGACATCAAGGCGCCGGAATGCTTCGCCGTCGAGCGCAAGCTGCGCGAACGCATGAAGATACCGGTCTTTCATGACGACCAGCACGGCACCGCTATTACGGTCTGTGCCGCGTTCATCAACGGCCTGAAGGTCGTCGGCAAGGACATCGACAAGGTCAAGGTGGTGACCTCCGGCGCCGGCGCCGCGGCGCTGGCCTGCCTGGAACTGATGGTCGACCTGGGCCTGCCCGTCGAAAACATCTGGGTCACCGATATCGAAGGCGTGGTGTACGAAGGCCGCACCACGCTGATGGATCCGGACAAGCAGCGCTTCGCGCGCAAGACCGATCAGCGCAAGCTGGCCGAAGTGATCGAAGGCGCCGATGTATTCCTGGGCCTGTCGGCCGGCAATGTGCTCAAGCCCGACATGGTCGCCGCGATGGCGGCCCGGCCGCTGATCCTGGCGTTGGCCAACCCCACACCGGAAGTCCTGCCCGAAGTGGTCAAGAGCGTGCGCGACGACGCCGTGATGGCGACCGGCCGTTCCGACTATCCGAACCAGGTCAACAACGTTCTGTGTTTCCCGTACATTTTCCGGGGCGCGCTGGACGTCGGTGCCACCACCATCACGCGCGGCATGGAAAAGGCCGCCGTCTACGCCATCGCCAAGCTGGCGCAGGAAGAACAGAGCGAAGTCGTGGCCGCCGCCTACGGCACCTTCGATCTGTGCTTCGGTCCCGAATATTTCATTCCCAAGCCTTTCGACCCGCGCCTGATCGTGCGCATCGCCCCCGCCGTGGCCCAGGCCGCGATGGAAGAGGGCGTCGCCACGCGTCCGCTGGCCGATATGGACAGTTATATCGAACAGCTGCAGCAGTTCGTGTACCACTCCGGTGCCTTCATGAAGCCGCTGTTCGCCGCCTCCAAGCGCCTGGTGCGCGAAGGCGGCAAAGCGCGCGTGGTCTACACCGAAGGCGAAGACGAGCGTGTGCTGCGCGCGGTGCAGGTGGTGGTCGACGAAGGCCTGGCCAAGCCCATACTGGTGGGGCGCCCCGCCGTGCTGGCCGCGCGCATCGAGCGCCTGGGCCTGCGCATCCGCCTGGGCGAAGACGTCGAAGTCACCAATCCCGAATACGACGAACGCTTCCATCGCTACTGGACCACGTATTGGGAATTGATGTGCCGCCGCGGTATCACCAAGGAAATGGCGCGCGTGGAGATGCGCCGCCGCTTGACGCTGATCGGCGCGATGATGGTCCACCTGGGCGATGCCGACGGCATGATCTGCGGCACGGTCGGCGCTTATGCCGACCACCTGCGGTTCGTCGATGAAGTGATCGGCAAGCGCCCGGGCAGCAACGTCTACGCGGCCATGAGCATCCTGCTGCTGGCCGAACGCACGGTCGTGCTGGTGGACACGCACATCAACGAAGATCCCGACGCCGGGCAGATCGCCGAAATCACCATTGCCGCGGCGCAGGAAATGGCCCGCCTTAACGTGGCGCCCAAGGTGGCGCTGCTGTCGCGTTCCAATTTCGGTTCCGGCAGTTCGTCGTCTGGCGCGAAAATGCGCGAGGCATTGCAACTGGTGCGCGAGCGCGCGCCGGACATCGAGATCGACGGCGAGATGCACGGCGATTGCGCGCTGGACGAAGAACTGCGCATGCGCATTCTGCCGTCGTCCACGCTCAAGGGCACCGCCAATCTGTTGGTATGCCCCAACGTCGACTCCGGCAATATCGCGTACAACTTGCTGAAGACCGCGGCTGGCGGCAACGTGGCCGTCGGCCCCTTCCTGCTGGGTGCCAATGCGCCGGTTCACATCCTTACCTCCAGCTCCACGGTGCGTCGTATCGTCAACATGACGGCGCTGGCCGTGGTGGACGCGAACAACCGCCGCTAGGCTGCCGGGTGTACGTACAGGGCCGGAAGACGGCGGGCCGCCAGGCCCGGGTCTTCCGGCCCTTTTCACGCGTACTTCTTCGTCGAGAAATGTTTCGGCCGGGCCGATCGGCAGTCGCCGGTCCATTGCAACTTTTCCGCCCGCTTTTCCCCTGTCCGGTGTATCTTCCGAATCCAAAGCGCCAAGCGTGGATATCGCGTGGATACGGGCGGCGCAAAAACATGGCGTGATGCGATTGATCGATCCGGGTTATGCCGATACGATGCAGCGTATTCCGCGGATGGGTCGCGGTTGATTTTTTTGCAGGAGGTCCGAGCATGACCAAAACCGGTCAGCCCGTATTGCAGCGACAGTTGCAGCGCGGCGGTGAGCTCGATGCGTCTGCGCTGGACAAGCAATCAGTGGTCGATGCCGCTGGTGACCTGCGCGCTGCCTTGTACGTGGCGGACTGTGATCGGGCGCGCAGCCGCTCGGCGGTCTTCCGCGCCATCGCCAAGGCGGTGGACTTCCCCATGCATTTCCGCAGTTTCGACGAACTTTCCGACTGCCTCTCCGATACCGTGCTCGATCAGAAGGTCGGCGTCGTGCTGTGGCTCTACAAGCTGCATTCCGGCGATCCCGCGCTGGAAGAAGACGCGGCCCGCATCCTCTCGATCTGCCAGGACGTTACGGAATACGCGCGTGAAAACGGCCGCATGTTCGCCTACATAGTCGAACATGCGGGTGCGCATCCCGCCGCCGAGCCGGGCGTTGCCGCGGCTCCCTACGGCGAAGCCGACTAGGGCCTGTGAACAGGTTCTAGATCTCGTTCCAGCCCAGCAACGCCGTCGTTGCCGCCACCAACGCCAGGCCGGCGGTTTCGGTGCGCAGCACACGCGGACCGAAGCTGACCGTGGCGACACCGGCCGCGCGCGCCGCGTCGCGTTCCGTATCCGACCAGCCGCCTTCCGGACCGACCAGCAGCGCGATAGACCAGCTGTCGCGCATATCGTCCAGTGCCCCGTTCAACGGCGTACCGTTTTCCGGATGGCACAGCAGGCGCCGTCCCGGCTGGGGCGTCTCCAGCCAGTGGGCCAGCGTCGCGACCGGTTCTATGCGCATCAGGCGATTGCGCCCGCATTGTTCGCTGGCGGCGGTCGCGATGCGGCGCCAGTGCGCCAGGCGCTTGTCCTGCCGGTCGCCGTTCAGCTGCAGCACGCTGCGCTGCGCGGCAATGGGCACCAGGTGCCGTACACCCAGTTCCACGGCCTTTTCCACGATCCAATCCATCTTGTCGCCCGAGGGCAGGCCCTGGACCAGCGTGATACCGCCGGCCAGCTCCGCCTCGCGCGGGTCGTGCGCGCCCAGCTCGGCGTGGACCGCCTTGCCGGCGATGCGCAGCGTCGCGGGATATTCGCCGCCGTTGCCGTCGAACAGCACCAGCGTGTCGCCGTCGCGCAGGCGCAGCACCCGCGCGGCATGGTGTGCGATCGCATCGGGCAGTTCGATGCGGGCGTGGGGCGAAAGTGCGAAGGAGCAATGGAAGCGGGGACTGGGCATGGCGATGTCGTCGGAGCGTGCGTGGCGGGAATCTTACCCGCCCGCGCCCGGCCCGCCACACGGTGTAGGCCACTGGGGCGAGGCGGCGCCGCGAGGCGGCCGGCCACCGGGTGCTAAAATCGTGAGCTCTTCAAACCCTATGCCCGGCCCTTTTTTCCATTCCTGCCGGGAGACGAGCCCTTCGAGAATGAGCAATCCGACCGCCCGACAACCTTCCCTGGCGGATGCCATCCGCGCTTTGGCGATGGACGCCGTACAGCAGGCAAATTCCGGGCATCCGGGTGCTCCCATGGGCATGGCCGAGATCGCGCAAGCGCTGTGGACGCGGCATCTGCGCCACAATCCCGCCAACCCCGCCTGGCCTGGCCGCGACCGCTTCGTGCTGTCCAACGGGCATGGCTCGATGCTGCTGTATTCCCTGCTGCACCTCACCGGCTACGATCTGCCCATCGAGGAACTCAAGCAGTTCCGCCAGATGCACTCGCGCACGCCGGGCCACCCGGAAGTCGGCATTACGTCGGGCGTCGAAACCACCACCGGCCCGCTCGGGCAGGGCCTGGGCAACGCGGTGGGCATGGC
>DATJHN010000299.1:0-2297 GCA_035493915.1 Bordetella sp. | reverse complement strand
CGGTCCAGCGCGTCGCGCTGCTGCTTGCCCTGGGCGGCGGCTTCACATCCGATCCAAAAGCTGAAGGTGCCAAGCCATGAGCATCATCGATTCCCCCAAGCTGGACCGCCGTCGTAAAGGCTTCGTCATCATGGGCGCCGTCTTTCTGGCCGCTGCTGCAATATGGGGCTTGTGGTGGTTATTGGTGGCGCGTTTCTATGAAACCACCGACGACGCTTATGTGGCGGGCAATGTGGTGGCGGTGACCAGCCGTGAGAATGCCACTGTAACCGCTCTCTATGCCGACAACACCCAAGGCGTGAAGCGCGGCCAGCTGTTGATCGAGATGGATCCGTCGATCGCCGAAGTAAACATGCAGGCGGCCGAAGCTGCGCTGGCACGCGCGGTGCGCGGCGTGCGCGGTACTTTTGCCAGTGCAGATTCCTACAGCGCCCAGCTGGCCCAGGCCTCGGTCGCGCTAACCCAGGCGCAGAACGACTACAACCGCCGCAAGGCAGCCTTGGGTGGCGCGGTGTCGGGCGAAGAATTGGCTCATGCCCGCGACGCCGTGGCGGCAGCGCAAGGCGCGGTGAATGCCGCGCGCGGTGGCCTGGCACAGGCCCGGTCGGGTATCGCGGGCGTCGATATTTCCCACAATCCCGACGTGCTGGCCGCGGAAGCCCAGTTGCGCGCCGCGGCCATCACCCTGGCGCACATGAAGATCGTGGCGCCGGTGGATGGCGTGATCGCCCAGCGTACGGTGCAAGTGGGCCAGCGGGTCAATGCCGGTGCGGCGTTGATGTCGGTGGTGCCGCTGTCCAATGTCTGGGTCGATGCCAATTTCAAGGAAGTGCAGCTTGCGCGGATGCGTATCGGCCAGCCGGTGAAAATCACCGCTGATATCTATGGCGGCACCGTCACCTATCATGGCCATATTGCGGGTTTGGGCGCGGGCAGTGGGTCGGCCTTTGCGCTGCTGCCGCCGCAGAATGCCTCGGGCAACTGGATCAAGATCGTGCAGCGCGTGCCGGTGCGTATCACGTTGGACCCGCAAGAGCTGAAAGACCACCCCCTGCGGCTTGGGCTGAGTGTCGGCGTCGAAGCCGATATCCGCGACCAGAGCGGACCGCTGGTTTCCAGCGTGCCGACCACTGGCATAATGCGCGGCGATACCGGCGAGGACACGAGGGCGGCCAGTGACGCGCTGATCGCCAGGATCGTCCGGGAAAATCGCGCGCCGTGAGCGACACGCCGCTTCAGGGCACGAGGCTGGCCGTTACGGCAGGCGCCCTGGCGCTGGGTACTTTCATGCAGGTGCTCGATCTCACCATTGCAAACGTCTCGCTGCCCACCATCGCGGGAAACCTGGGCGCCTCCACTGATCAGTCCACCTGGGTGATCACATCTTTCGTGGTCGCCAACGGTATCGGCGTGCCCCTGACCGGCTGGCTGATGAACCGCTATGGCGTGGTGCGCACATTCGTTATATCGGTCGCGCTATTCACGCTGATGTCGCTGCTCTGCGGGCTGGCCTGGAGCCTGGAGTCGCTGATCGCATTTCGCGCCCTGCAGGGACTGGTTTCAGGGCCTATCATTCCTGGTTCCCAGGCGTTGATGATCTCGATTTTTCCGCAGGACCGCCGGCCCACCGCGCTGGCCTTGTGGTCTATCACCTCGCTGGTTGCGCCGATCTGCGGCCCACTGTTGGGCGGCTATATCAGTGACAACTGGCATTGGGGCTGGATATTCCTGATCAATGTGCCGGTCGGCGTTCTTGTCGCTTTCCTGTGCTGGGAGAATTTGCACGACCGTGAAACGCTCACCGCGCGGCCGCGCATCGACGGCGTTGGCCTTGGCCTGTTGGTCGTGTGGGCCGGTGCGCTGCAGCTGATGCTGGATCGGGGCAAGAATGCCGACTGGTTCGGCTCGACTTTCATCGTGATACTGGCGGTCACCGCGGCCATCGGGCTGTGCGCCTTCTTGTGGTGGGAAATCACCGAGGATCACCCCATCATCGACCTGTCATTGTTCAAAAGCCGCAACTTCGCGCTGGGCACGCTGGTGCTCAGCCTGGGCAACGGCGTCTTCCTGGCCAACATGCTGATCCTGCCGCTGTGGCTGCAAACCCAGCTGGGCTATACCGCGACTTGGGCAGGCCTGGTGTCGGCGCCGACCGGCGTGGTCTCGGTGCTGTTGACGCCGGTGGCAGCACGCGCCATGGGCCGGGTCGATGCGCGACTGGTCGCATCCGTTGCCTTCCTGGCATCGGCAGCATCCTATTACCTGCGCGCCGGGCTGACAGCCGATGCCAGCTTCAC
>DATJHN010000298.1:0-4316 GCA_035493915.1 Bordetella sp. | reverse complement strand
TGACCGTGCTGGTCATGGACGTCTGGCATTGGACGCCGCTGGTGGCGTTGCTGTGCTACGCCGGCCTGCGCGCCATTCCGCAGGCCTATTACCAGGCCGCCCGCATCGACGGCGCATCGCGCATGGCGGTGTTCCGCTATATCGAACTGCCCAGGATGCGCGGCGTGCTGATGATCGCGGTGCTGCTGCGCTTCATGGACAGCTTCATGATCTACACGGAGCCGTTCGTGCTGACTGGCGGCGGTCCCGGCAATGCCACGACCTTCCTGTCGCAATATCTGACGCAGAAGGCGGTGGGCCAGTTCGATCTGGGACCGGCGGCGGCTTTCTCCATCGTCTACTTCCTGATCATCCTGCTGCTGTGCTTCATCCTGTACAACTGGATTCTGCGGGCCGGTACTTCCGGTGCCGTGGATGAGGAGAGCACCCATGCGTGAAAAGCCCATCCTCTGGCGCAGCGCCTTCCTGATCCTGTATCTGCTGTTCGCCATCCTGCCGCTCTACTGGATGCTGAACATGTCGTTCAAGACGAACACCGAGATCGTCGGCACCCTGACGCTGTGGCCGCGCGAGTTCACGCTGCGGCACTATCACACCATCTTTACCGACCCGGCCTGGTATTCGGGCTATATCAATTCACTGATCTATGTGGCGATCAACACCGTGATCTCGCTGGCCGTGGCCTTGCCCGCGGCCTACGCGTTTTCGCGCTACAGCTTTATCGGCGACAAGCATGTGTTCTTCTGGTTGCTGACCAACCGGATGACGCCGCCGGCCGTTTTCCTGTTGCCTTTTTTCCAGCTGTATTCGTCGCTGGGCCTGATGGATACGCATATCGCCGTGGCGCTGGCGCACCTGGTGTTCAACGTGCCGCTGGCGGTGTGGATACTGGAAGGCTTCATGTCGGGCGTGCCGCGCGAGATCGACGAGACCGCCTATGTGGACGGCTATTCCTTCCCCAGATTTTTCCTGACGATCTTCCTGCCGCTGATCAAGGCGGGCGTGGGCGTGACGGCTTTCTTCTGCTTTATGTTCAGTTGGGTCGAGCTGCTGCTGGCGCGCACGTTGACGTCGGTGAATGCCAAGCCCATCGTCGCCACCATGACGCGCACCGTTTCCGCGGCTGGCATGGACTGGGGCGTACTGGCCGCCGCGGGCGTACTGACCATCGTACCGGGCGGCATCGTGATCTGGTTCGTGCGCCGCTATATCGCGAAGGGCTTCGCGATGGGCCGGGTATAGGAGCACGCCATGGAGCACGCCATGTTCGCCTGGATGGTATGGACCACTCCCGTCGCCGTGTTCTTCGGTTGTGTCGTGCTGATGCTGATCGGCATGACGGTGTGGGAACTGCGGTCGCCAACGCGCATCCGCAAGGGATTCCTGCCTATCGCGACGACGCGTGGCGACCGCCTGTTCATCGGGCTGATGTGCGCCGCATGGGTGAATCTGCTGTTCGTCGGGCTGGGTGAACATTTTATGCAGTGGTTTTCGCTGGATGCGCCGCCATCGGTGTGGATCAGCTTTATCGTCTCCATGCTGGTGCTGGCGTTCGTCATGCGCAAAGGCTAGCGCGCCGCGAGCGGGCGGCGCGCATTTTTCGCAGGCATGTCGAACGGAAAAGTACAGGGTTCAAAGGACCACGGCCCATGCCTTCCCCGGCCGCGTCCGCAGCACCAGAGCGGGGAGGCTTATCGAGGAGACAGGTCATGAAATTGCGTATGCATGCCGTGGCGGCTGCCATTGCCCTGATCGGCCCTGCCGGCGCCTGGGCGGGGGAACCCGAGGCGCAGAAGTGGATCGATTCGGAGTTCCAGCCCTCGACGCTGTCCAAGGACCGGCAGATGGCCGAGATGAAATGGTTCATCGATGCGGCGGCCAAGCTGAAGGCCAAGGGCGTCAACGAAGTCAATGTCGTATCCGAAACCATCAACACGCACGAGTACGAATCCAAGACGCTGGCCCGGGCATTCGCAGAGATCACGGGCATCAAGGTGAACCACGACATCATCCAGGAAGGAGACGTGGTCGAGAAGCTGCAGACGTCGATGCAGTCGGGCAAATCCATCTATGACGGCTGGATATCGGATTCCGATCTGATCGGTACGCACTACCGCTACGGCGCCATCCTGCCGCTGTCCGACTATATGAATGGGGCGGGCAAGGACTACACCAATCCGGACCTGGACCTGAAGGACTTCATCGGTACGCGTTTCACCACCGCGCCGGACGGCAAGCTGTACCAGTTGCCGGACCAGCAGTTCGCCAATTTGTATTGGTTCCGTGCTGACTGGTTCGCGCGCAAGGATCTGCAGGACAGGTTCAAGGCCAAGTACGGCTACGACCTGGGAGTGCCCACCAACTGGTCGGCCTACGAAGACATCGCCGAGTTCTTCAGCAACGACGTCAAGGAGGTCGACGGCAAGCGTGTGTACGGCCACATGGACTACGGCAAGAAGGATCCGTCGCTGGGCTGGCGTTTTACCGATGCCTGGCTGTCGATGGCCGGTACGGCGGACAAGGGCTTGCCCAACGGCATGCCGGTGGATGAATGGGGCATACGGGTGGCTGACGACAAGTGCACCCCGGTCGGCGCATCGGTGGAGCGCGGCGGCGCGGCGAACAGTCCAGCCGCGATATATGCCCTGACCAAGTATGTGGAATGGATGAAGAAGTACGCTCCCCAGCAGGCAACCGGAATGACGTTTTCCGAAGCCGGGCCGGTGCCCGCGCAAGGGCAGATCGCGCAGCAGATCTTCTGGTACACGGCCTTTACCGCCGATATGACCAAGAAGGGCCTGCCCGTGGTGAATGCGGACGGCACGCCCAAGTGGCGCATGGCGCCTTCACCTTACGGGCCGTACTGGAAGGACGGCATGCAGAACGGCTACCAGGATGTGGGTTCGTGGACCTTCTTCAAATCCACCGACCCCAACCGCATGGCCGCCGCCTGGCTGTACGCACAGTTCGTGACGTCCAAGACGGTATCGCTCAAGAAGTCCATCACGGGCCTGACGTTTATCCGCGATAGCGATATACACAGCGATTTCTTTACGAAGAATGCCGATAACTATGGCGGCCTGATCGAGTTCTACCGCAGTCCGGCGCGCGTGGCCTGGACGCCGACCGGCACCAACGTACCCGACTATCCCAAGTTGGCGCAGCTGTGGTGGAACAACATTGCTACCGCCGTGACAGGCGAAAAAACGCCGCAGCAGGCAATGGATAGCCTGGCCAATGAAATGGACCAGGTCATGGCGCGGCTGCAACGCGCCGGCATGGCGCAATGCGCGCCCAAACTGAACCCGCGCAGCGATCCGTCGAAGTGGCTGTCGGACCAGCATGCGCCGTGGAAGAAGTTGGCCAACGAGAAGCCCAAGGGCGAGACGATCGCCTATGACAAGCTGCTGCAGGCCTGGAAGGAAGGGAAAGTCAGGTAAGAACGGCAAGGCCATGCAAGGCGGCGCGCCTGTGCGCCGCCTTTGCATTGTGCGCTCGCGGAATACATGCGGGGTCATCATCGCGTCCGGCGGTGGACGGCGAGGTTGTGTCGGTATGTCGGCCTATTTGGATCGATTGTGGTCGAATTCCCACTAACCGTCCTTGTCCCGGGTGGCAGCGGTGCGCCCATTCCCTAGCGCTACTTCCATCTTCCACATGACCGCCATCAGCAGGGTACCGAATAACGTGGACCTGTCGGAGCTACCGTCATTACCAATCGACCTGCGCGAACTGCGTGTCGCGGACAATGCCCTGACCCATTTGCCCGCGCTTCTACCCAAGGGGCTCAACCTGATCGACGCCAGCCGCAATGCGCTGGCAGGGCTGTCCACGGCGCCGGATGGCTTGATGTATCTGTATGTCGAGGATAATCGCGGCGCGGATCTGCGGGAACTTGCGCGTCAGCGCCTGCACGACGCCGCCTATCGGCGCACCGTTGTTTCGATGAATGCTTATCTGAACCTGACGTTCCGGCGTCGATCGTTCTTCGAGCCAGATTGCCAGGCCCAGCTACTGGAGACGGAATTCGCGCGCGTGTGGTCTCGGGTGAAACGTTGACCACTCTCCGCCACGCGCGAATCGCGATGCGCGAGTTCCCGGTTGATCTGGGTAGCGCCGGTGCCGAGGCGCTGTTTCAGTGATGTTCAGTGGCATGCACCTGGAAGCGCTTCAACTTGTCCCAATCCCAATCGATGCCCAGACCGGGCTCGGCCGACGGTATCGCGCGTCCGCCTTCCACCCGCATGCCGTTCGCGGTGACCATATCGAGCTGCGGAATGTATTCCAGCCACCGGCTGTTCGGCACGGCGCAGCAT
>DATJHN010000297.1:0-15415 GCA_035493915.1 Bordetella sp. | reverse complement strand
TTTGCGTGTCAATTGCCGCCTTCGTCGGCATGGGCATCGGCCAATCCGCCCAGGCCTTCTCTTTCTTTGACGTCATGAAGCAGGCCCGCGACCTCGCGGACCAGAGCTACAAGGCGCCTGAACCCAATCTTCCGGACTCCCTCCAGGAATTGAAATTCGCCGGCTACCAGCAGGTACGGTTCAAGAACGACCATCTGCACTGGGGCACCGCCGGCACCAAGTTCACCCTTAGCTTCTACCACGAGGGCATGCATTTCAACACGCCGGTCAGGATCAACGAGATCGACGCATCCGGCGTACATGAGATCAAATTCGATCCCGACGATTTCGATTACGGCAATTTGAAGCTGGACGCCGCGGCCCTGAAAAACCTGGGCTTCGCCGGCTTTCGCGTGCTGTATCCGGTCAACAGCAAGGACAAGAAGGACGACGAACTGGCTTCGTTCCTGGGCGCCAGTTATTTCCGCGTGATCGGCAAGGGCCAGGGTTATGGCCTGTCGGCACGTGGCCTGGCCATCGATACGGCACTGCCGTCGGGCGAAGAATTCCCGCGCTTCCGCGAATACTGGATCGCGCGCCCCGCTCCGGAAGACACCACGCTGACGATCTACGCGCTGCTGGACTCCCCGCGCGCCACCGGCGCCTACCGTTTTGTCCTGAAGCCGACTGACGACAATACCGTGGTCGACGTAAAGGCGCGCATTTTCCTGCGTGACCAGGTCGGCCGCCTGGGCATCGCGCCGTTGACGAGCATGTACCTTTTCGGCTCCAACCAACCGTCGCAGGTCGTGAACTACCGGCCGGAAATGCACGATTCGGATGGCCTGGCCATACATACGGGCAATGACGAATGGCTGTGGCGGCCGTTGGTCAACCCCCGCCGCCTGGGCGTCAGCGCCTTCAGCGCGGAAAACCCCCGCGGCTTCGGGCTGCTGCAGCGCGGACGCGAATTCAGCCGCTACGAAGACCTGGACGACCGCTACGACAAACGGCCCAGCCTGTGGATCGAACCGCAGGGCGACTGGGGCAAGGGCAGCGTCCAACTCGTGGAAATTCCCACGAAAGATGAAACCAACGACAACATCGTCGCCTTCTGGGTCCCGGACAAGCAACCGGCCAAGGGGGAACCGCTGGACGCCGATTACCGCATGACGTGGACCCTGAACGAAAACAAGGTCCATAACACCCCGCTGGCATGGGTCACGCAGACGCGGCGGTCGCGCGAGGAGGTCAAGGGCCCGGACCTGATCCGCCGCGCCGATGGCAGCATCGCCTACATCATCGACTTTGTCGGACCCTCCCTGAAGTCGCTGCCGGCCGACGCCACCATCACGGCGGACACCTGGGCCGACAGCAACGGCCAGATCGTGGAAAACAGCGTACGGCCGAACCCGGTGACGGGTGGGCGCCGCCTGACCTTGCGCGTGAACGTGAAAGATCCCACCAAACCGGTGGAAATGCGGGCTTTCCTGACGAATGGACAAGCGCCTTTGTCGGAAACCTGGACCTATCGCATTCCGAATGAACCTGAAGCCAAATAACAGCCTCCCCGGCGCCGATACGGTCGAAGACTATCTCGGCCGCCTGGCGCTTCCCCCTGAAGCCCGGCAAGCCGCCGTCGAACGTGCGGCGCAAGCCGCGGGGGAAGGCCGCTCCGCCCTGGACGCCGTGCACCGTACCCTGGCCGGCAATGACACGCTGGGCGGCGATCCCGTGCTGGCATCGGGGCTGGAACGTCTGCGCGCGGCCGAGGACAACGATCCCGACATCGCCGGCATGGCTCGTCAGACACCCGAATCAGGCGTCTGCCTTCCATCGGCGCCGCCGCTGCATCGCACGCCGATGTCGCCGGAGCCATGGGTGCCCAACCCGCTGGTGCGCTTCTGGCGCCGCATGCGCGGACAGGGCCCCCATTTGTCGGACGACTACATGGCTACCGCGCCGCGCATGGATCCGCGCTGGCGCCAGGCCGGCAGCCGGCGCCGCATGTGCCTGCTGGTCCTGGTCGCGCTGCAAACCGTGGTCGCCACGTATTACATGAAAGGCGTGCTGCCCTACCAGGGCAAGCAGGTCCTTGAAGTCGGCATCCTGTTTCTCTTCGCCCTGCTTTTCTGCTGGGTGTCGGCCGGCTTCTGGACCGCCATGATGGGGTTCCTGCAATTGCTGATCGGCCGCGATCGCTACAGTATTTCCGCGCGCGGCACGCCCGACACACCTATCGACCGGTCGGCACGGACGGCGCTCGTCATGCCGATCTGCAACGAAGACGTATCACGGGTATTCGCCGGCCTGCGCGCGACCTACGAATCGCTGGCGCAGACCGATGCCCTGGATCGCTTCGATATTTTCGTCCTGAGCGACAGCTACAAAGCCGATATCTGCGTGGCCGAACAGCGCGCCTGGGTCGACCTGTGCAAGGCGGTCAAGGGCTTTGGCCGGATCTTTTACCGCCGCCGGCGCCGCCGCGTGAAGCGCAAGAGCGGCAACATCGACGATTTCTGCCGCCGCTGGGGCGGCAATTATCGCTACATGATCGTGCTGGACGCCGACAGCGTCATGACGGGCGAATGCCTGAAGCGTCTGGTGCAACTGATGGAAGCCAGCCCCGATGCCGGGATCATCCAGAGCGCCCCGCAAGCCAGCGGCATGGACAGCCTGTACGCGCGCATCCAGCAGTTCGCCACGCGGGTCTATGGACCGCTGTTCACGGCGGGCATGCACTATTGGCAGTTGGGTGAATCGCACTACTGGGGCCATAACGCCATCATCCGGCTCGCCCCCTTCATGCGCCATTGCGTACTGGCGCCGCTGCCGGGCAAAGGCGCCTTTGCCGGCGCCATCCTGTCGCACGATTTCGTCGAAGCGGCACTGATGCGGCGCGCGGGCTGGGGCGTCTGGATCGCCTACGATCTACCGGGCAGCTATGAAGAGCTGCCGCCCAATCTTCTGGAAGAATTGCAGCGCGACCAGCGCTGGTGCCACGGCAACCTGATGAACTTTCGCCTGTTCTTCATCCAGGGCTTTCATCCGGTGCACCGCGCGGTGTTCCTGACGGGCGTGATGTCCTATCTTTCGGCCCCCTTGTGGTTCCTTTTCCTGCTGCTGTCGACCGCGCTGCTGGCCGTGCACTCGTTGACCGAACCGCAGTATTTCATCGAGCCGCGGCAACTTTTCCCCATCTGGCCGCAGTGGCACCCCGACAAGGCTATCGCGCTGTTCTCCACCACCGCCGTGCTGCTGTTCCTGCCCAAGGTACTAGGCGTGCTGCTGGTGTGGGCGCGTGGCGCACGCCTGTTCGGCGGCCGGCGCAAGGCCCTGTCCAGCATGCTGATGGAAGTACTGTTTTCCATGCTGCTGGCACCGGTGCGCATGCTGTTTCACACGCGTTTCGTGGTGGCTGCGTTCCTGGGCCTGTCGGCGAAATGGATTTCCCCGGCGCGCGATAACGACCAGACCACCTGGGGCGATGCGTTCAAGCGCCATGGTTCACAGACACTGCTGGGAATATGCTGGGCGGCCCTGGTGGCGTGGCTGAATCCCGTCTTCCTGTTCTGGATGACGCCCATCCTGGCCGCCTTGCTGCTGATCATTCCGCTTTCGGTCTACTCCAGCCGGGTCGACCTGGGCCGGCGTGCCTACCTGTCGCGCCTGTTCCGCATCCCGGAAGAAACCCAGCCGCCGACGGAGTTGCAGGCGACGCGGCGCTACACCGCGCAGAACCGTGGCGTAGCGCATATCCCGGTCTTCGAGGACGCCGTGGTCGATCCCAGCGTCAATGCACTGGCATGCGCGATGGCGACGGGGCGGCACAAGCCCAATGCGCTGAACGAAGCCCATCGCCGCGAGCAAGTCGACCGCATCATGGAACATGGCGTGGATGCCTTGTCCGAACCGCAGAAGATCAAGCTGCTGGACGATCCCGTCGTGCTAAGCCACGTACACGAAGCAATGTGGCGCAGCCGCGAGGAGCACGCGGTGCAACTGCGCGAACGCACGGCAGCACGCCTGGAAGCGCAGGAAGCCATCGAGGCCGCGCAGACCGCCGAGGCTACCGCCGCGCTCTAGCAACGGCATGTCGGCATGCGCCCGGCGCATCGACGCGACTTTGGTCATGGCCCGGGACGGCTATGGCGGATAAAAAAAATCGCCCGGCATGATGCCGGGCGATTTTTTTCAGCGTCGAAACCAGACAGGCTTTACATGGTCCGGATCGGCGATCCCGCCGCCCAGGCCTTGATGTCTTCCACGACGTTCTCGTAGAAAGCCTGGAAGTTGTCGGCACTGACGTAACCCAGATGCGGCGTCAGGACGACATTCTTCAGCTGACGCACGGGATCGTCGGCGGGTAGTGGCTCGACCGGGAAAACGTCCAGGCCCGCGCCACCGATACGCTGATTGCGCAGCGCCTCCATGAGTGCGTTCTGGTCCACCAGGCCGGCGCGCGAAGTATTCACCAGAAAGGCCGTCGGCTTCATGGCGGCGATGCTGGCCGCGTCCACTACCTGGCGCGTGGACGCCGACAGGATCAGGTGCACGCTGATAACGTCGGAGGTCGCGAACAGTTCGTGCTTGTCGACGTAGCGGGCGCCGCCCTGCTCCGCCCGCTCGGGCGTCAGATTGGGGCTCCACGCCACGACGTCCATGTCGAAGGCGTGGCCCACACGGGCCAGGGCACCGCCAAGCTTGCCCAGACCGAGCACGCCCAGACGCTTGCCCTTCAGCGAGACCGGCATGCCGGTCTGCCACAGGCCTTTGCGCATATTGGCGTCTTCCGAGCAGACATTCTTGAACAGTGCCAGGATCAACGTCCAGGCGAGTTCGGCGGTGGCGCTCAAGCCATTTTCGGAGCCGGGCGCGCCGCAAACCACGATGCCGCGCGCCTTGCAGGCGGGCAGATCGACGGAGTTGTTGCGCAGCCCCGTGGTGACCAGCAGGCGCAGGTTGGGCAGGGCATTGATGAGATCCGCGGGGAACGGCGTGCGTTCGCGCATGATCACGATGACATCGAACGGCTGCAGCGCGGACGCGCGCTGGGGGCCTTCGGGCAGATATTCACGGAAGACCTGCACGCTGGCCTGCGGCCCGAGCGAGGCCCAGTCGGCATAATCCTTGGCCACGCCATGGTAATCGTCAAGAATGGCAATCTTCAATGCCTTCTCCTGGTGGTGATGGATGGGAATGTTGGAGGCAGCGTGCCCGTTCAGCCGCCCTTCTGCGAAATCTTGTTCAAGCGCGCCACCAGCTCGTCGCGCGGCAGCGCGCCGCTGACGCGGGTACCGTCCGCGAAAAACAGCGTCGGCGTGCCCTGCACCATCAGGCGCTGGCCCAGCGCCAGTACCTGCTCGATCGGTGCGTTGCAATTGGCGCTGGGCGGCATTTTTCCGCGCACCATCCAGTCGTCCCAGGCCTGCCCGGGCTGTTTCGAGCACCAGATGTCGCGCGCCTTGGTGCGCGAATCGGGCGCCAGGATGGGATAGATAAAGGTGTAGACGGTCAGGTTGGGCAGGTCTTCAAGCGTATGGCGCAGCTGCTTGCAGTAGCCGCAATTCGGATCCTCGAAGATGGCCAGGACGCGCGATCCGTCGCCGGTCACCCGCTTGACGGCCAGTTGCAGTGGCAACTGGTCGAAAGACACGGCGCCGATCTGCTCCTGCCTTTCACGGGTCACGTCGCGGCGGGTGGCGGCGTCGATCAGCGGGCCTTCCATGACCCAGCCCACATTGGCATCGGTATAGATCAGGTCCATCCCGACCTGCACCTCGTACAGCCCGTACGGCGTGCGGCGCACGGCGGAGACGGTCATGTCCGGAAAGCGCTGGCTGAACAGCGTCGCGACCCGGTCGGTGTCCACGGAAGTGCCCTGGGCCGGCGCGGTACTGATCACTTTTTCACCGGGATTGGATCCGCTGGTGCTGATCACCTTTTCACCGGCGTTGGGCCCATTGGTGCTGATCACTTTTTCACCAACGTTGGGCCCGCTGGTGCTCGTCACCTTGGCCGATGTGGTGCTGCCGGAGGTGCCGGTCACTGTTTCGCCAGGGGCGGGCTGCCCGGCCGACTGGGTGGAAATGACTTTATCCGCCGCGTGGGCGGGTGCTGCCATCGCGGCGGCCGCGACGCAGAGGGCGGAAAGCCAGGCGCGGATAATCATGAACAACTCCTTGAAGCTTGCGGGCGCGATACGTTGTGGACCGCGCTACCGTACACCAGGGCTTGGACTACCGCGAAACCGGCGGGTTCATCCCCCGGAAGCTTGCTCGATCAACAGCCTTTTGAAAAGAGGCATGGCATCCACCCAGCGCATACCGGCGTTGCGTGCCCAGGCCGCGGGCGCTGAGCGGCTGGCGAACAGCCGCTGCAACCCATCGGTAGCCAGGCGCATGGCCAGCACCGGCTCGGCCCGGGCGCGCTGATAGCGCCGCAGCACGCGGGGATCGCCCGCGCCGCGGTAGGGTTCACGCCGCGCGACGATTGTAGCCAGTGTTTCGGCGTCGCCCAGCCCCAGATTCAAGCCTTGTCCCGCCAGCGGATGCACGCGATGCGCCGCATCGCCCGCCAGGGCCACGCCCGGGGCGGTCATCTGGGCATGCTCCAGGAAAAGCGGGAATCCGTGCAGACCGATATTCATGCGCAGGTCGCCCAGGCGGCCCTGCGTCACGACGGCAAGATGGGCACGCAAGGCATCCGCCTGGGCCTCGGCCGGCAGCGCCTGCAACGCCTTTGCCTGCGCCGAGGGAGCCGACCACACCATGGAAACCTGCGGTCCGCGCGCGGTATCCGGCAAAGGCAGCAAGGCCAGCACGCCATCGTCGTGGAACCACTGCACCGCCATACCGTGATGCGGCAAGGCCGCATCCAGATGGGTGACCAGGCCGACGGCGTCGTACGGGGCGGAATGCTGGACCAGTCCGGCCGCCGCCCGCAGGGGCGATCCGGCGCCGTCGGCGCCGACCGCCAGGTCGGTCCGCAATTGGGCACCATTTTCGGTCAGCACGGCGCCGCGCTGGTAACCGACGCAACGGTCGGCGATCCATGGGATGCCTGACAGGCGCACCGCCTGCGTCAATACCCTTTCGATTTCCGCCGCCTCGACAATCCAGGCCAGGTGCGGCTTGGCCGCCTGCCAGGCGTTCAGCGTGACCGTCCCATCCGCGTCGCCGTGGATTTCCATGGCGTCGACCGGCGTGATACGGGAGGCCGGCAGCGCGTCCCAGATGCCCAGGCCGGCCAGAAAACGCTGGCTGGCTGGCGACAATGCATAGACGCGAGGGTGATAGTGCTCCGCCGCCGAGGGCGGCACGGCCGCGGCCGGCGCCAGCACCGTTACCGGTTGTTTCTGGCGGGCCAGGGCCAGCGCGGTCGCCAGGCCGACTATGCCAGCACCGCAAACGAGTATTCCGTGGCTCATCTCGCGCTGGGCTCCCCAGCCTGTTTCGGCCATAACACCCACATCTGGCCACGCTGCTTCATGCGGCCGGCCATCTGCCCCGCCGCGTCGCCGTAGCCCCAATAGAAGTCGGCCCGCGCCGCGCCGCGAATGGCGGTTCCGGTGTCCTGCGCGAACACCAGCCTGTCCATGGGACGGTCCGCCCCGGGCCAGGTCGTCCCCAGGAAAACCGGCGTACCCAGCGGAACGAAGGACGTATCGACCGCGATGGACCGGCGCGCCGCCAGGGGCAGCCCGTAAGCGCCACGCGGCCCCGCTTCGGGATCGGTCACCGCTTCTTCCTTGAAAAACACCACCGCCGGATTCGCGTTCAGCATTTCCCGCACCCGCTGCGGATTGCGCTGCGCCCACGCGCGGATGTTCTGCATGGACGCCTGGTCCGCGGTAAGTTCGCCCTTGTCCACCAGCCAGCGCCCGATCGAGACATAAGGCTGGCCGTTGTGATCGGCATAAGCGACACGGATCGTCTTCCCGGCATCGGGCCCGTCGGTCAGCAGCACGCGGCCGGATCCCTGGACCTGCAGGAAAAAGTTGTCGACCGGGTCGTCCACGTAGACCAGCACGGGCGGCCGGCGCGACGGATTGTTTTCCAGGTCGGCCCGGGTGTCATAGGGCACGACGCGCTTGCCCTCCAGCTTGCCGCGCACCCGCTTGCCGGCCAGTTCGGGATAAATCGCGCCCAGGTCTATGGTCAGCAGGTCATTGGGCGGCTGGTACAGCGGCCATTGGTTCAGGCCACCCTGCACGCGCGATCCGCGCACCAGGGGCTCGTAGTATCCGGTGACCATATTGGATGCCGGCTTGCCGTCCGGCGCCAGCAGGCGCCAGGGCTGCAGATAAGTCTGCAGAAAGCGCCGGACGCTTTCCGCATCGGTGGCGACGGGGCGGCGCGCGGGATCGATGGCGGCTGCGCAAACGGGCTGCCAGGCGCGCGGGGCGGCACGCGCCGGCAGGGTCAGGTTGCCGGAGGTCGGCCGCATCAAGCCCTTGCAATTGCGCAGGAATACCTGCCAGAACTGCGCCAGGTCGTCATCGCGCCAGGCCGGAATATCGCTGTAGTTCACGCGCTGGAAACGGCCCGCCAGCGCCCGGGCCGCGGTATCCGGCAGGCTGGACAGGGACGGAACCACCAGCGGGGTTTCCGCGGCGGGCGGCGCGGAGGCGCCGCCCGGCGTGCCGGCGGCCTCCTCCGGAGGAATCTCGTTTTCGACCGTCGAACAGCCGGCCAGGACAATACTCAGCAGTACCAGCGGAAACAGGCGGGACAAGGGATGCGTCATTGATAAACGGGGACTGATAAGACACGGCGCCCGCGTATCGGGCGCCGGCATATGGGTCAATGCAGGGTGCGCGGCATGGCCAGCAGGAATTCGGCGATTTCGACTTCGAAGGGGATGCCGTTTTCACCAACGCAGTGATAGCTGCCGCGCATCGTACCCACAGGCGTGGGCAGCGGACAGCCGCTGGTGTATTCGAACGTTTCACCCGGGGCAAGCAATGGCTGCTGGCCCACCACGCCCAGGCCCCGTACTTCGCGCACGCGCTGGTTGCCGTCGGTGATGACCCAATGCCGGCTGATTACCTGCGCGGGATGTTCACCGGTATTGGTAATGCGCACCGTATAGGCGAAAACGTATTCCTGTTCCCCGGGATTGGACTGTTCAGGCACGTAACGCGGCTCAACAGCAACGGTGAGATCGTATGGTTTCACTGGCTTTCCGGCCTTTTAAGTCTGAGTCGTCGGCAGCTCGCGTCGGAAACGGCGGCCGCACCCCGAATGCGGCGATGGCGACTGGGCTTGTTCCCGGCAAACTACAATATTGGCACATTATCCCTTGAATGCCGCCGACCATGTCCTCCTTATCTCCGGCCACCCGCATCGCGCCCAGCATCCTTTCCGCCGACTTCGCCCGCCTGGGCGAGGAAGTCCGCAATGTAGTCGCGGCGGGCGCCGACTGGATCCACTTCGACGTAATGGACAATCATTACGTGCCGAACCTGACCATCGGCCCCATGGTCTGTGCCGCCATCCGTCCGCATGTGCAAGTCCCCATCGACGTGCACCTCATGGTCGAACCGGTCGACGAACTGGTCCCGCAGTTCGCCAAGGCCGGCGCCAACATTATTTCCTTCCATCCGGAAGCCACGCGCCACGTCGATCGCACGCTGGCCCTGATCCACGACCATGGCTGCAAGGCCGGGCTGGTGTTCAATCCAGCCACGCCGCTGGACTACATGGACTACGTGATGGACAAGCTGGACGTCGTACTGGTCATGTCGGTCAACCCGGGCTTCGGCGGCCAGAGCTTCCTGCACTCGGCGCTGCGCAAACTGCGCGATGCGCGCGCGCGCATCGATCGCTGGACGCAGGAAGGCGGCCAGCACATCGCCCTGGAAGTCGATGGCGGCGTCAAGGTGGACAATATCGCGGAAATCCGCGCGGCCGGCGCGGATACCTTCGTGGCCGGCTCGGCCATCTTCGGCCATCCCGACTATGCCGAGATCATCGGCGCGATGCGCCAGCAGATCGCCAAGGCCGGCACACTGGCGGCCTGAAGGAAATCCCACATGAAGTTTTTTCAAGCCGCGCTGCTGGATCTGGACGGCACGCTCCTGGACTCCATCCCGGACCTGGCCACGGCCGCCAACGCGATGCGCGTGGAGCTGGGCATGCCGCCGCTGCGGGAAGCCGTCATCGCCACATTCGTGGGCAAGGGCGTGGACCGCCTGGTGCAGCGCGCGCTGGCCGGTGCGCAGGAACACGGCGAGCTGGACCCAGCCCTGTTCGCCCAGGGACGCGCGTCCTTCTACCGGCACTATCACCTGGTGAACGGCGACAAGGCCGTGATATTCGACGGCGTGATCGACGGACTGAAGGCCATGCGCGACCAGGGCCTGAAGCTGGCGGTCGTCACGAACAAGCCGACCGAATTCACGATACCGCTGCTGCAGCGTACCGGCCTGGCCGGGTTCTTCGCGGCGGTGGTATGCGGCGACACCTGCGCCCGCAAGAAACCCGACCCCCAGCCCGTCTTGCACGCCTGCTCGCTGCTGGGCGTGCAACCGGACCGTGCGGTAACGATCGGCGATTCCCTGAATGACTCCCAGGCCGGACGGGATGCCGGCACCCGCGTGCTGGTGGTGCCCTACGGGTACAACGAAGGCGTGGATATACGCACCCTGGACGTCGATGGTATAGTGTCGTCGCTGATTGAAGCCGCGCAATGGATCGCCCGGGACGACAGTCTCCTTCCGGCCGGCGCGGCCGACTGACACCACGCACACAAACCGCACAAATGATCGCTTCTGCCCTTACGCAAATCCCTGGCGCCTCGTGGCGCTGGTGGCGTTTGTCTTCCGGGTGGCGATAAAGCACTTCCCGGCGTCCAACGTTCACGAATAAGGCGCCGACTTCAGCAAAGATCCCCAAGCCCGGAACCAGAACACTGGCCGGGCTTTTTGCTTTCCGCCCGGCTCGACAGCAAACGACCGACCGAGACCGATATGACCGAACTGGAATTCAAAGCCCTGGCCAATCAAGGGTACAACCGCATCCCGCTGGTGGCCGATACCTATGCCGACCTGGACACCCCGCTTGCCATCTACCTGAAGCTGGCCCATTCCGGGCCGGAAAACGGGCGCATGAGCTGCCTGCTGGAATCCGTGGTGGGCGGCGAGCGCTTCGGCCGCTATTCCTTCATCGGCCTGCCCGCGCGTACCGTGATCCAGGCGCGCGGCACCGTCACGCAGGTCGTGCACGACGGCAAGGTAGTGGAAACGCATCAGGGCGATCCGCTGGCTTTCATCGAACAGTACCAGGCGCGCTTCAAGGTCGCGCTGCGGCCCGGCATGCCGCGCTTCGCCGGCGGCTTGGCGGGTTACTTCGGCTACGACACCGTGCGCCACATCGAACCGCGCCTGGGCCCGGCGGTCAAGCCCTTCCCCCCCGGCATGGACGAAGGCACCCCCGACATCATGCTGCTGCACGTGGATGAACTCGTGATCGTCGACAACCTGGCGGGACGCATCTACCTGATGGTGTATGCCGATCCGTCCCAGCCGGAAGCCTATGCGCGCGGCCAGCAGCGCTTGCGCGAACTGCGCCAGAAGCTGCGCAAACCCGTCGAAATTCCGTACAGCCACGCCAGCATGCAAACGGAAGAACGGCGCGATTTCAAGAAAGAAGACTATCTGGCCGCCGTACTGCGCGCCAAGGAATACATCGCCGCCGGCGACCTGATGCAGGTGCAGGTCGGCCAGGTCATCACCAAGCCGTTCCGCGACTCGCCGCTGTCGCTGTACCGGTCGCTGCGCTCGCTGAACCCTTCGCCGTACATGTACTTCTGGAACTTCGGCGACTTCCACGTCGTGGGTTCCTCACCCGAAATCCTGGTGCGCCAGGAACGTGTCGAGGAAAACGGCCAGCCCAAGTCGCGCATCACCATCCGTCCGCTGGCCGGTACGCGCAAGCGCGGCAGCACGCCGGAAGACGATGCGGCGCTGGCCCGCGAACTGCGGGCCGATCCCAAGGAAATCGCCGAGCACGTCATGCTGATCGACCTGGCGCGCAATGATGTGGGCAGGGTCGCCGAAACCGGCTCGGTAAAAGTCACGGACACCATGGCCATCGAACGTTATTCGCACGTCATGCACCTGGTATCCAACGTCGCCGGCGACCTCGACCCCAGGATGACCAGCATGGACGTGCTGCGTGCTGCCTTCCCGGCCGGCACGCTGACCGGTGCGCCCAAGGTGCGGGCCATGGAAATCATCGACGAACTGGAACCCGTGCGGCGCGGCATCTATGGCGGCGCCGCCGGCTACCTGAGCTATGGCGGAGAAATGGATGTGGCCATCGCCATCCGCACCGGTGTAATCAAGGACGGCACACTGTATGTCCAGGCTGCGGCCGGCATCGTCGCCGACTCCAATCCGGAAGCGGAATGGGCGGAAACCGAAGCCAAGGCGCGCGCGGTACTGCGCGCCGCGGAACAGGTGCAGAACGGGCTGGACCAACCCATCTGACAGACGCACGTCCACGCATTTTGTCCCGGCGCCGTCCATCGCAAGCGGCATCCGGGCTTCCCCCGAACAGAAACCAAGGGTTGAATCCATGAGCCTCTTGATGATCGACAACTACGATTCCTTCACCTACAACCTGGTGCAATATTTCGGCGAACTGGGCGAGGATGTGCGCGTGGCGCGCAACGACCAGATCACGCTGGAAGAGATCGCCGCCATGAAGCCGGACCGCATCTGCGTATCGCCGGGACCGTGCTCGCCGACTGAAGCGGGCATCTCTGTTTCGCTGATACAGGAATTCGGCGGCAAAGTGCCCATCCTGGGCGTCTGCCTGGGCCACCAGGCCATAGGCACGGCCTTCGGCGGCGACATCGTGCGCGCCCCGCGCATCATGCACGGCAAGACGGTGCGTATTTCACATACCGGCACCGACATCTTCGCCGGCCTGCCCACGCCGTATACCGTCATCCGCTACAACTCGCTGACCATCGATCCCGCCACGCTGCCCGACTGCCTGGAGACGACCGCCACCGCGGAAGATGGCGACATCATGGGCGTGCGTCATAAAACGCTGCCCATATACGGGGTACAGTTCCACCCCGAATCGGTCCTGAGCGAACATGGCCATGCCCTGATGCGCAATTTTCTGAATATCCGATAAAAGACCATACAAAGAGGGAGTCCATCATGACGATCACGGCGACCGAAGCGTTGACCCGCTGCATCGAGCATCGCGAGATTTTTCATGACGAGATGCTGCATCTGATGCGTATGCTGATGCGCGGCGAGTTGTCGCCGCAAATGGCAACGGCTTTACTGATGGGTTTGCGCGTCAAGAAGGAAACCATAGGCGAGATCACCGCGGCGGCGCAGGTCATGCGCGAATTCGCCACGCCGGTCAAGACGCCTTATCCCGAGCAGCTGCTCGACATGTGCGGAACTGGTGGCGACGGCAGCCAGACCTTCAATATCTCTACCGCGGCGATGTTCGTCGCCGCGGCGGCGGGCGCCAAGATCGCCAAGCACGGCGGCCGCAGCGCATCATCGTCATCAGGCAGCGCCGACGTACTGGAAGCCCTGGGCGCCAATCTGCAGATCGACCCCGAACAGGTCGCCGAATGCATCGCCAACGTGGGCATCGGCTTTATGTTCGCGCCCGCCCACCACGGCGCCATGAAAAACGTGGCCGCGGTGCGCAAGGAAATGGGCGTACGCACCATTTTCAACATCCTGGGCCCACTGACCAATCCGGCCGGCGCGCAGAATCAATTGATGGGCGTTTTCCATCCCGACCTGGTCGGCATCCAGGTCCGCGTGCTCGAACGGCTGGGCTCCCGCCATGTCCTGGTGGTGCATGGACGGGACGGTATGGACGAGGCGTCCCTGGGCGCGGCGACCTTGATCGGCGAGCTGAAGGACGGCAAGATTCTGGAATATGAAATCCACCCCGAGGACTACGGGCTATCCATGATGTCCAATCGGGGCATCAAGGTGTCCAATCGTGAAGAATCGCGCGACCTTATCCTGGAAGCGCTGAACGACAAACCGGGCCCTGCGCGCGATATCGTCGCGCTGAACGCCGGACTTGCAATTTATGCGGGTAACATCGCTCCGTCGATTGAAGCCGGACTGAAACTGGCGGCTGATACGATTGCGACCGGTGCCGCTCGTGGCAAGCTGGAAGAATTTTGCGCTTACACCCGGAAGTTTTTGAAATGAACGACATTCTTGCGAAGATCCTCGCCGTCAAGGCCGAGGAAGTCGCCACGGCGCGCCAGATGCGCAGCGAAGCCGAATTGCTGCGCGAAGCGCAGGCCCGCCAGGACGTACGCGGTTTCGTGCAGGCGATCGAAGACAAAATCGCCGCCGGCAAGCCCGGCGTCATTGCGGAAATCAAAAAGGCCTCGCCGTCGCGCGGGATATTGCGGGAAAATTTCAGCCCCGCCGAGATCGCCGCTTCGTATGCGGCTCATGGCGCGGCCTGCCTCTCGGTCCTGACCGACGTGCAGTTTTTCCAAGGATCGCACGATCATCTGCGCCAGGCCCGCGCGGCCTGCCCGCTGCCGGTGCTGCGCAAGGATTTCATCGTCGATCCCTATCAGGTGGTGTTCTCGCGCGCCCTGGGCGCCGACTGCGTGCTACTGATCGCCGCCGCGCTGGCGCCGGCCCAGTTGAAGGAACTGGAAGCCTGCGCCATGAGCCTGGGCATGGATGTGCTGGTAGAGGTCCACGACGCCGCCGAACTGGAAATCGCGACTCAGCTGCGCACCCCGCTGATCGGCATCAACAACCGTAATCTGCGCACCTTCGAGACCACCTTGCAGACCACGCTGGACCTGCTTTCGCAGGTGCCCCCCGGGCGTCGTATCGTTACCGAAAGCGGCATCCTGGGTCCGGAAGACATCCGCATGATGCGCGAGCACAAGGTCGACGCCTTCCTGGTGGGCGAGGCGTTCATGCGTGCCGCGGATCCGGGCGCGGAGCTGGCCAGGCTCATCGCCTGAACACCCGTCAAAATCCTTGTTGCTTGACAGTTTCCTTCGCGCCGCGCGTTGCTAAGATCGCGGCGTGACGGCGTTATGCGCGTTTCAGCACCGGACGCGACATCCGCCGCGGGCGGGCCACAACATTTCGACAGACCCAGACAGGATCCTCTATGGATGAAGCTTTCAGCCACCAGTTGTCGATGACCATCCTGATGACGCCGGATATGTCCAACTTTTCCGGCAACGTCCATGGCGGCCACATCCTGAAGTATCTGGACCAGGTCGCCTACGCCTGCGCCAGCCGCTACGCGGGCCAATATGTGGTGACCCTGTCGGTGGACCAGGTGGTGTTCCGCGAGCCCATCCATGTCGGCGAACTGGTGACATTCCTTGCTTCGGTGAATTACACGGGCAGGACGTCCATGGAAATCGGCATCAAGGTCGTTACCGAGGACATCCG
>DATJHN010000296.1:0-7022 GCA_035493915.1 Bordetella sp. | reverse complement strand
TGATCATCGGCGACCGCCAGACCGGCAAGACCGCCGTCGCGGTGGACACGATCATCAGCCAGAAGGGCAAGGGCGTAATCTGCGTGTACGTCGCCATCGGGCAAAAGGCGTCCACGATCAACAACGTGGTGCGCAAGCTGGAAGAGCACGGCGCGATGGAATACACCATCGTCGTCGCCGCGTCGGCATCGGATTCCGCGGCCATGCAGTATCTGGCCCCCTATGCCGGATGCACCATGGGCGAATACTTCCGCGACCGCGGCGAAGACGCCCTGATCATTTATGACGATCTGACCAAGCAGGCCTGGGCATATCGCCAGGTGTCGCTGCTGCTGCGCCGCCCGCCGGGCCGCGAAGCCTACCCGGGCGACGTGTTCTACCTGCACTCGCGCCTGCTGGAACGCGCCGCGCGCGTCAACGAAGACTACGTTGAAAAGTTCACCAACGGCGCTGTCAAGGGCAAGACCGGTTCGCTGACCGCGCTGCCCATCATCGAAACGCAGGCCGGCGACGTCTCAGCGTTCGTGCCGACCAACGTGATTTCGATCACCGACGGCCAGATCTTCCTGGAAACCGACCTGTTCAACGCCGGTGTCCGTCCCGCCATCAACGCCGGTATCTCGGTGTCCCGCGTCGGCGGCGCCGCCCAGACCAAGGTCATCAAGAAGCTGTCCGGCGGTATCCGTACCGACCTGGCGCAGTATCGTGAACTGGCTGCCTTCGCGCAGTTCGCCTCCGACCTGGACGATGCGACCCGTCGCCAGCTGGAGCGCGGCAAGCGCGTGGTGGAACTGCTCAAGCAGCCGCAGTACCAGCCGCTGCAGGTCTGGGAACTGGCCGTCAGCCTGTATGCCGTCAACAACGGCTACCTGGACGACGTCGACGTGCCGCAGGTGCTGGCTTTCGAAAAGGCGCTGAAGGACCACATCAAGTCCAAGATGCCCGACCTGATCCAGCGCATCGAAGACACCAAGGAACTTTCCAAGGACGACGATGCCGTGCTGGCTTCGGAAATCCAGGAGTTCAAAAAGCACGGTGCTTTTTAAGACATTTTGACTGTGAAGAGGCCGGCTGGCGCCATGTGGCGCATCCGGCCTGTCAGGCGGGCGGGGTGAATACCCCGCCGCCGGCCGGCTCACCAGGAAAGCGCAATGCCCGGAATCAAGGAAATCCGTACCAAGATCAAGAGCGTGCAGAACACGCGCAAGATCACCAAGGCGATGGAGATGGTCGCCGCGTCCAAGATGCGCAAGGCGCAGGAACGGATGCGCGCGGGCCGTCCCTATGCCACCAGGGTGCGCGCTATCGCGTCGCACCTGATGCAGGCCAATCCGGAATACCGCCACCCCTTTCTGGACGAGCGCGAACAGGTCAAGGCGGTGGGTGTGGTTCTGATCACCACCGACAAGGGTCTGTGCGGCGGCCTGAACACCAATATCTCGCGTATCACGCTGACCAGGCTGAAGGAATTCCAGGAACGCGGCGTACAGGTGCAGTTCACCGCCCTGGGCAACAAAGGCCTGGGCATGCTCACCCGTATCAGCGCGAACCTGGTGTCGCAAGAAGCCGGGTTGGGTGATCAGCCGCACCTGGACCGCCTGCTGGGTGCCATCAAGGTGCAGCTGGATGCCTACCTGGATGGCCGCATCGACGAGCTGTACGTCGCCACCACCCGCTTCGTCAACACGATGAAGCAGGAACCGGTGTTCCTGCGCCTGCTGCCGCTACCCAGCGGCGACCTGGAAGATCCCTTCCGTGGCGGCGGGGCTACCGAGGCGCTGAAGACCGAGCACAGCTGGGACTACATCTACGAGCCGGACGCCCGCACGGTCATCGACGATCTGCTGCAACGTTATGTCGAAGGCATGCTGTTCCAGGCGGTCGCGGAAAACATGGCCTCGGAACAATCCGCCCGTATGGTGGCCATGAAGGCCGCCTCGGACAACGCCAAGAAGGTGATCGGGGATCTGCAGCTGGTCTACAACAAGACCCGCCAGGCCGCGATCACCAAGGAAATTTCGGAAATCGTGGGGGGCGCCGCCGCCGTTTGACGCCGGGTTCGACATTGTCACCGGCGTCCGCGGACGCAGCATCCTGACAGCACATAGAGTTATCAAAGGAATCGACATGAGCAACGGAACCATCGTTCAGTGCATCGGCGCCGTGGTGGACATTCAGTTCCCCCGCGATCACATGCCCAAGATCTATGAAGCACTTTCCCTGGCCGAGGAAGACAATTCCTTCGCCGAGAAAGGCCTGACCTTCGAAGTCCAGCAACAGCTGGGCGACGGCGTTGTGCGCACGATCGCGCTGGGTTCCAGCGACGGCCTGCGCCGCGGCATGAACGTCGCCGCCACCGGCGGCCCGATCTCGGTGCCGGTCGGCACCGGTACGCTGGGCCGCATCATGGACGTCCTGGGTCGTCCGATCGACGACGCGGGCCCCATCCAGCACGAAGAAAAGCGCGGCATCCACCAGGCGGCTCCCCGGTTCGACGAACTGTCGCCGTCCGTGGAACTGCTCGAAACCGGCATCAAGGTTATCGACCTGGTCTGCCCGTTCGCCAAGGGCGGCAAGGTGGGCCTGTTCGGTGGCGCCGGCGTGGGCAAGACCGTGAACATGATGGAACTCATCAACAACATCGCCAAGCAGCACAGCGGTCTGTCGGTGTTTGCCGGCGTCGGCGAGCGTACCCGCGAAGGCAACGACTTCTACCATGAAATGGAAGAGTCGAACGTGCTGGACAAGGTCGCGATGGTGTTCGGTCAGATGAACGAGCCCCCGGGCAACCGCCTGCGCGTGGCGCTGACCGGCCTGACGATGGCCGAGAAGTTCCGCGACGAAGGCCGCGATATCCTGTTCTTCGTCGACAACATCTACCGCTACACGCTGGCCGGTACCGAAGTCTCCGCACTGCTGGGCCGTATGCCTTCGGCGGTGGGCTACCAGCCCACGCTGGCCGAGGAAATGGGCAAGCTGCAGGAACGCATCACGTCGACCAAGACCGGTTCCATCACGTCCATCCAGGCCGTGTACGTGCCGGCGGATGACTTGACCGATCCGTCGCCCGCCACGACCTTCCAGCATCTGGACTCCACCGTCGTGCTGTCGCGTGACATCGCCGCGCTGGGTATCTACCCCGCCGTGGACCCGCTGGATTCGACCAGCCGCCAGCTGGATCCGCAGGTCGTGGGCGAAGAGCACTACGCCGTTGCCCGTGGCGTGCAGCAGACGCTGCAGCGCTACAAGGAACTGCGCGACATCATCGCGATTCTGGGCATGGACGAACTGTCGCCCGAAGACAAGGTGGCCGTGGCGCGTGCCCGGAAGATCCAGCGTTTCCTGTCGCAGCCCTTCCACGTGGCGGAAGTGTTCACCGGTTCGCCCGGCAAGTACGTGCCGCTGGCCGAAACCATCCGCGGCTTCAAGATGATCGTGAACGGCGAATGCGACGCCCTGCCCGAGCAGGCGTTCTACATGGTCGGTTCTATCGACGAGGCCTTCGAGAAGGCCAAGAAACTGCAATAAGGATTCGCTATGGCTACCCTGCATGTCGACGTGGTCAGCGCGGAAGCCGCGATCTTCACCGGCGAGGCGAAGTTCGTGGTTCTGCCTGGCGAAGCGGGCGAACTGGGCATCCTGCCCGGGCACACCCCGCTGATCTCGCGAATCCGTCCGGGTACGTTGAAGATCGTCCGCGAGGACAACAGCGAAGAAAACGTCTTTGTCGCCGGCGGTATTCTGGAAGTCCAGCCGGGCAGCGTCACGGTCCTGGCCGATACGGCCATCCGTGCCGCCGACCTGGACGAGGCCAAGGCCGAGGCCGCCCGCCAGAAGGCGGAAGAAGCCTTGCGCAACGCCAAGGACAAGGCGGATATCGCCGTGGTCGAAGCCGAGCTCGCCATGCTGGCGGCGCAGGCTGTTGCCGCGCGCCGTCTGCGTGGCACCACCAACCGCCACTAGAAATCCGTAGCCTGGCCGGCCGGGCGTTTGACGACTGGCCGGTTATCGATCGGATGGTATGCGGCGGCGAGTCGCCTTAATAAAAATGCCAGGCTTATGCCTGGCATTTTTATTTTCGCGAAAGAGACGGCTTACTTCAGGCCGGCTTTCGTCAGACCGTACATTTCGTCGGCCGAACCTGGGACCGGGCGGAATGCCACGCCAAAGCGATTCCAGCCATTGATCGCGGCCAGCAGAAAGGTCAGATCGGAGACTTCTTCATCGCTGAAATGCTTGCGCACGTTCTCGTAGGCTTCCTCGGAAACTCCGTGCGGAGGCAGCTGGGTGACGACTTCCGTCCAGGCCAAGGCGGCCTTTTCGCGGTCCGTGAACAAGGGCGATTCCCACCAGACGGCCACGTGATGCTGACGCAGCTCGCGTTCGCCATGGATTTTGCCTTCCTTGACGTGCATGTCCACGCAGAAGATGCAGCCGTTCATTTGCGACGCCCGCAATACGACCAGGTGGCCCAGCTCTTCCACAACAGGGCGTTTGTTCACGGCGAGCTGGAATTCTGTGAATTTCCGGGCGAGCTCCGGGCTTAGCTGGTAATAGTTCAGGCGCTGGCTCATGGTGTTTCCTCGATGTGGGGTGATCGTCTTGGAGTAATCGTCCGGTCGCGGGGTGGGTTTCCGCGCAGGACCTGGGGCGGATACCCCTGGGTATGAACACATGATGGTCCATGAGAAATGGGTCGTGAAGCCCCAAGAATGTTGATCCGCGATGGACCATTCGGCCGTATTTGAATCTAATGGATATAATAGTGAGATAGATTCGCATTACATAAACACGAAACAACGCGAGAAACAGAGCGCGACCCAAGGACTGGAGATCGACAGCATGGGCAAACTGCCCCTTAAGACCTGGTTCGAAATACACAAATGGAGCAGCCTGGTCTGCACGGTCTTTCTGCTGCTTTTGTGCCTGACCGGCCTGCCGCTGATCTTCTCGCACGAAATCGACGACTGGCTGGACGATGCCAGGCCATATGCCGATGTCGCGGCGGATGCGCCGCGCGCCAGCATGGACGCCATGGTGGCCGAAAGCAAGCGGCTGTATCCCAAGGACGCCATCCAATTCGTCTTCATCGACGACGACGATCCGCAGATCCTGATTGGAATGAATCCGGAACCGGGCAACGACGATCTGGCGCATCGCCTGCGTTTCGACGCCCATACGGGCGAGCTGTTAAAGCAATTTCCGCCGGCCGCGCAGGAAGGGCACGGCTTCATGGAAATCATGCTGCATCTGCATGTGGACATGTTCGCCGGCCTGCCGGGCGAGCTGTTCCTTGGCTTCATGGGACTGCTGTTCTGCGTCGCCGTGGTATCGGGCGTCGTGCTGTACGGTCCATATATGAAGAAGATCCCGTTCGGCAGCGTCCGCGGCGAGCGGTCGACACGTATCAAGTGGCTGGACCTGCATAACCTGCTGGGTGTCGTGACGCTGGCATGGGCATTCGTGGTCGGGTTCACCGGTGTGATCAATGAATTGTCCACGCCCATGTTCAAGTACTGGCAGGGCACGGCCATGCGGACGTTGCTGGCGCCGTACAAGGGCCAGTCGTTACCCCAGTTGAGCGAGTTGAGCTCCCTGGATGCGGCCTATGCAACCGCCGTCAGGGCTTTGCCGGGCATGAAAGTAAACGTCGTCAGCTATCCGGGTAACCCATTTGGCAGTCCGCAGCATTACCTTATATGGCTCAACGGCGATACCGCGCTGACCTCACGACTGTTCAGCCCTGTCCTGCTGGATGCGCGTACGGGAGTCCTGAGCGCCCGGCTGGAAATGCCGTGGTACCTGCGCGCGCTGGAGGTATCCCGGCCGCTGCATTTCGGCGACTACGGAGGCACACCGCTGAAGATCATCTGGGCCGTGCTGGACCTGGTCACCATCATCGTGCTGTGCAGCGGGTTGTATTTGTGGATCGCGCGCCGCAAGTCGGCCGCCGCGCGCATCGCGGAACTGGAGGCCCGGCACAAGGCGGTGGCACAGGGGGCCAAGGCCTGAGACAGTTCCCGCAGGCCTCATATACCCTGCGTCGAAGACAGTTCCTGCGCGCTTACCCCTACGTACAAGCCACAGTGTGGAAGTTGCGAATAGCCACTGCCGGGCGGTCTATCTAGGCTTGTTCCCTCGACGGATACGAAGGAGTAGCGATGCGCGAGACGCTAGATTGCGGCGTACTCATGGTGCCGGCCCACGCCGGCTGGATGGATGCCTGGATGGACCGCCATGCGGCGAATATGGCGCGTGTGCGACTGCATGCCGTGCCGCTGGACGATGATGGTGCTCTGCTGGTCGCCGCCAACGGCGTGGCCACGGCTTACACGGGGGCGCCGGCAGCCGCCCAATCGCTGGCGCGGCTGGCGCTGTCCTTGCGCCGTTTCGATGCCTGCCTGCTGCCGGTCGCGCCGGATACGCTCGGCTGGACGCGCACCGCGCTGTCCTGCGCGCGAGATGCCCTGCGCACGCCACTGATCGGTCTGGCGCGGGGACTGAAGGCCGCCGCTGTCGTGGATTTGCTGGCACTGGGCATGTCCGATTTCGTGCGCGACCCTTTATGCCCCGAAGAGCTGCGGGTGCGTGTCGACCGTGTGGCAGGCGGGCACAGGGCCGTCGGCGGCGATCCGCCCGGCGCCATGGGTGCGGGCGCCGATCCGATGTCGGGCAACGGACGCATGTATGCCGACATGGAGGATAAGCGCTTGTTTCACCCGCGGGGCGACACGTCTGCCTCAGCCGCCGTGAGCGCGGGCCTGCAGGAGCCTACCGTCTCCTATGCCGGACACGATACCGGCCGCGGCGCCATGGCCATCGCTTCCGCCGCGGCAACCGCAAGAATGGCCCTGCTGCATGGCGATGCCCGGCCGCGCCTGTCGCGCGAAGCCATCGGCAGCAGCTTGCTCGCGATCCAGGCGGCGCCACGCGTTCACCCGGATGAACCCTTCCGTATCGCCAAGTCGCGCGTGGTCGATAGTTTCGAAAGTGACTACGTGCGGACGGCGTTATCGCGCCAT